>CAJANL010000273.1 GCA_903941105.1 uncultured Rhodospirillaceae bacterium | reverse complement strand
GTTACATTATATCGCAAAGCCCGTGTCGCGCCCGTGTTGCACGGAATGCTTTGTACTCCCCGTCAACCAAGAAGCCGCGCCTCGACCTGCGCCATGGCCTTCTGGTGGTCGGGGCTGGGGAACATGTGGCCATACCGTTCCATGGTCATCTGCACCGAGGAATGGCCGGCGAAGGTCATGACCTCTTTGATGCCGAACCCCTGTTCGATCCACAGGGACACGGCGAAGTGGCGCAGGTCGTGCCAGCGGGTCTGGATGCCGTGGCGCTGGCATAGCGGTTTGAAGTGGCGGCGCATGGTGTTGTTGTGGTCCGACACGGAACCGTCATTGGCGGGGAAGACCAGATCCATGTCTCCCTTGGGGCAGGCCAGTTTCCATTCGCGCAGGGCATTCAGCACCATCGGCCCGGCGGGAACCGAGCGGTGGCCGGCAGCTGATTTCGGCTCGCCGATCTCGCAGTAGAAGTCGGCCCGCTGCCGGATGTGCAGGTAGCCATCGGCGAAGTCCACGTCCTGCCAGCGCAGCCCCCGCGCCTCGGAGGCCCGCAGGCCGCACAGGGCGCTGACGATCAGCAATGGGCGCAGGCGACCGATGGCGCTGTCGATGAGCGTCTTCACGTCCTTCTTGCTGGGCACGGCAACCTTCTGGTCGATGCGGCTGGCGCGCAGCACCTTCACTCCCTGGGCGGCATTGCCCGGCACCTGCCCGTTGTCCATGGCGAGGGACAGGATCAGGCGCAGGACACCGAGCACCTTGCGCACCATCGCCTCGGATCGGCCCGACGCCAGCAGGCGGTCGCGGAACTCGTTCACCTCCTTGCGGGTCAGGCGCGACAGCTTGATGGTGGTGATCCCCACCTCGGCGTCCTTGATGTGCAGACGGACCTTGTCATCGTAATCCCGAAAGGTGGCCCGTTCCATCCGCCGCCCGGTATCGCGGCGGGTGGCGCAATGATCCAGCCACGCCTGCGCCGCCTCGCCCAGGGTGATGCTGTCGGCATCGTGGACGTAGGTGCCGGTGGCCACCTGGGCGCGGGCCGCCACCAGGAAGGCGTCGGCGTCCTTTTTGCGGGTGAACAGCTTGGCCCGCCGCTTGCCCGCTTGATCGAAGAAATCGACCTGCCAGCGATCCTTTCCGCTGGGCAGGGTCCGCTTTCTGATGGTCGCCATGGCCTTCCTCCCTCTCGCATCCGTCGTCCATACACCCTCGATCTGGCCATGATTTCCAGCGGTTCCCAACGCTTCCCGATCATTCCCGACCTTCATTTGACTTTACAGCAAATGGAGCTTGTCGGGAAGTCATGAGTCGTGATAGCAAATGGGATGTCAAAAAGGAGGATGCCCCCAGTATGGCTCGCGCCGCCGAACTCGTCGATCTGATCGCGGCCCTCACCGCCATCGACCATGCCACGGTCACCCGCCACGCACGTTTCGTCCGCGAGGCGGGGTACCTGTCGCAATCCGGTCGTGGCCTGAGCGCCGCGCACATGACCGCCGGGGATGCGGCCCACCTGCTGGTGGCCATCCTCAACAACGGCATCGCCCAGGAGGCGGAGACCATCCTCAAGCACATCGGCAACATGGATGTTTTCACCGCCGACGTGGACAAGGTGCAGGAGAACGCCTCCCCCGACATGCTGGCCCGTCTTCGCGGCATCCTGCCGGTGCTGCTGGATCGAGAACACACCTTCGTCGAACTGCTGACCGGCGTCATCGAACTGGCGGCCCTCGACCCCGCCATGTTCGAGGAAAGGACGCGGAATTCCAGCATCTACTTCGACTGCGACGACTACCAGGCACTGGTCTATTTCGACATCAATCTGGCCGATGTGCCAATGATCGGTGAACACCAGACCAGCTTCCAATACTCCTATTCCCACCCAACCCTGCAACCCAAGTCTCAACACTTCAAGAGATCGACGCAACTTGACTTCACGGGTATCGCCCGCGTCGGCGAACTGATCGCCCGGAAGTAGAACGAAGGAGATCGAACATGACAGAAGCTGCGCGGGTTCAGCCCGCCACGGGAGAGCTTTGCCTGCCGCTGGCCGACGACCTGCTGCGCGGCGCCGACGCCATCGCCGAGTTCGTCTTCGGCTCGGCCAAGCACCGCCGCAAAATCTACTACTACGCCAGCGATGCCAAAATCCGCATGCCCCACTTCCGCATCGGCTCGGTGATTTGTGCCCGCAAAAGCACCCTGCTGGAGTGGGTCAGCCGCCAGGAAAACATGCGGTGACCATGGATACGGTGGGGGAGAGCGCACGGATGTTCACGGTTACCTTTGGTTACGACAGCACCGACAGCGTCTGGACCGACGCGCGCTCCCTCTCCTGGCCCGATCTGTGCGCCCTCCTGACCAACCACCGCGAGGGCGGCAAGCGCGGCCCCTGCATCGTCCCTGCCCGCTTTCGTGGGCAGAACCGCAAGCAGGCCGAGGCCGACGAGATCGGCATCGTCATGCTGGACGCCGATTGCGGCCACACCCTGGACGAGATCGCCACCGCAATCCGCTCCAAGGGCTGGGCCGCCATTATCCACTCCACCCATTCCCACATGACCACCCAGACCAGGGCGAATCGGGCACGGTGGGAGTCGTTCCAGGCCGACTGCCCCATCGCCGCCGAGGACTACTTCCTGCGTGACAAGGGCTATCTGCCCCATGTCACGGCGGGCGCCACGGTGATCGAGACCGCCGACAAGGAGGTGATGTTCGGGCACCGTCCCTGCCCCAAGTTCCGCGTCGCCATGCCGCTGGTCCACCCGTGGCGGGCCGCCGACTTCCCCGACCAGAAGACGGCCAACAACGCCTGGAAGGAGCGCATCGAGGCCCTGGCCGCCGCGCTCGGGCTGCACCACGACCAGTCCTGCACCGACACCAGCCGCCTGTTTTACCTGCCGCGCCACGCGCCGGGGGCGCCGTTCGAGACCCTGGTGATCGAGGGCGCGGATTGCGACCTGTGGTCGCTGGCCTCGGCCCCCATGCCGATGGAGGCGGCGCCCCCCAAACTCGCCACCACCCCTGCCGCCCCCGTGCAAACCGCCGATCCCACCACCGGCGAGATGCTCGACCTCACCCGCTGGGCCGCGACCCATGGTGACCGCTTCCTGATCGCCACGGCGCTGGCGGCCCGCTCGCCCGGCGTGCTCATCGGCCATGTCGCCGACGGCGTGAAGCACCACATCCGCTGCGTCAACGAGGACTCCCACACCGTCCCCGGTCCCGACGGCGCCACCTTCGTCATCGACGCCGGACAGTCCGAGAATGGCGGCTTCGTCCATCACTGCCGCCATGCCCATTGCGACGGGAAGGACCGGCTGTTCTTCCTCGGCCGCATGATCGAGCGGGGCTGGCTCTCGCCCGCCGACCTGACCGAGCCGGCCTTCCTGCTGGGAACCGACGAGGGCGAACCGGGCGACGTGCCCACCTACGAAGACTGCATGGCCATCGCCGAAGCCCTCGGCCCCGACACCACGCCGACGGAGATCAACAAGGCGCTCGGCGACATCTACGAGGCCCGGCTCGATCCCATCGCCCTGCGCATGGTCCTGGGGCTGATGAAGAAGCAGACCGGCCTGCCGCTCACCGTGTTCCAGCAGGGGCTGGCCGCCATCCGCGCCGAGCGCCGGGGACCGTCCGAAGACCTCGGCCTCAAGGTGGCCAAGGTCACCCTGGCCGAGTTCTTCGCCGGCGGCGACCATCTTGTGCGCGGCGTCGACAAATGCTTCTGGGCCTATACCGGCACCCACTGGACGCGGCTCACCGACGAGCAGGTGCTGAACCGCATCGTCGATGTGGTCGAGCGTCACATCGATCCCGACGACATCGGCTTTCGCACCGTGGCCGACGCCGCCTTCAAGCTGCTGACCGGTTTGCGCGCCCTTCCCGGCGACGTGCTGCGCCTGACCGACGAACCGGCCCCGGTGATCAACTGCCGGAACGGCGAGTTGTGGATTTCCGGTGACGGCTCCTCCCGCCTGCTGCCGCACCGCTTCGACACCTACCTGACCTACGTCCTCGATGTCGATTACGATCCCGCCGCCACCTGCCCCCGCTTCGACCGGGCGCTGATCGATATCTTCGCCAACGCCTCCGATCCCGCCGACATGGCCCGGCACTTCATGGAGTTCTTCGGCTACGCCATCCAGCCCCGCCGCGACATCGCCTGCTACTTCATGCTGCGCGGCCAGGGCAACAACGGCAAGACCAAGCTGATGCAGACCATCGAACGGTTGGTCAACAAGCGCGCCATCTACAGCGACCGCATGGCCAACATCGAGTCCGATAAGTTCGCCATCGGCTCGCTGGCCGGCAAGCTGATCCTGCTCGACGACGACGTGGACACCGACACCCTGCTGCCCGACGGCTTCCTCAAGAAGGTCTCCGAGCGCAAAATCCTCACCGGCCAGTTGAAGTTCAAGGACGCCTTCGAGTTCGTCGCCACCTGCCTGCCGGTGATGCTGGCCAACAACTATCCCCGCTGTTCCGACCTTTCCTGGGGCCAGCGCCGCCGCGCCAAGATCATCCCCTTCGACCGCATCTTCACCGATGCCGACAAGGACGACCGGCTGTTTCCCGCCATCTGGACCGACGAACTGCCCGGCGTGCTCAACCGGGCCATCGAGGGACTGCAACGGCTGCGTCAGCGCAGCGGCTTCGCCGAGCCCGCCGATTGCCGGAAGGCCATGAACGACTGGCTGGCCCACGCCAACCCGCTGGCCGGATTCATCGAGGAGACGTGTCGGGCCGACCTCTCCGCCAGTGTGCCCACCAGCGCCTTCTACACCCGCTTCAGGGAATGGGCCGAGGAGGCCGGCATCCGCAACATCCCTGCCCGCAACACCATCAAGCGCAACCTG
>CAJANL010000272.1 GCA_903941105.1 uncultured Rhodospirillaceae bacterium | reverse complement strand
GGCTCTCCACATCCATGCCGACCTCGGTTTCCGCCGGATCATCCTGATAGGCCACTTGCGGCAGATTGGCCGGATCAAACTGCGGGCCGGTGGCAATCCCGTTGCCAGTGAGCGTGACCGCCATGGTCTCGAACTCAGAGAGCGAGGCGGGCCAGACCTGGGTGTATTTGCGCAGATACTTCGGCCACTGGATCGACAGGTTCGGCGCGGCGGCCAGATAGATCTCCGCGTCCTTGGGCTCCAACCAGTAAATCTGGATCTTGTCCGGGTCGTTGTTCTCCCGCTCGGCATGGTAAACAAGCTGTCCATTGGCCAGCGCCGAGGTTCCGTAGAGCGCCTTGCCGCTGGTCTGCGTGGCGTTGGGGGCCAGCGAGGAAATCAAGTCCGCCTCTTCTGGCGAATTCCACGGCGAGAGTTGATGGCCGAGGGTCACCTCGATATTGATCGATTCGGCATCGCGCTTGGTGGAGACCACGTCGGCACCGAGGAACTCGCGTTTGCCCGTGCTGGAAATCTCCGCCCCAAGGTATTCGACAAACACACCGCCCTCGAGATTGTAGGCATGCAGGGTGCCTCTACCCGCCATGTTGTCATACCACAGCGTCCGGCGTTCCGCGGGCGCGGAGTTGCTCGGATCGTTGCTCGGGTTGTAGCCCACCGGCACGAACTCATCCACCACGTGGCTGGGCATGAAACTGTTGTAAACCACATTGGCCGCCACGATCCGTCCCGCCGGGATGTTCACCAGCGGGCCATTGAATGACTTCTCGGTCCAATACATCGGCCGCTGCGGCACATTCGGCGCCGATCCCACCGCGAAGCTCTCGGTCTTGAACTTGTAGGTCGGCTTGGTGTCGTCCGGAGAGGTCGTGTCCGGCACGTTCGAGACCCAGGTCACCGTCACCCGTCCCGCTTGGGTCGCAAACACCCTGCCAGCGTGCGGGCTGTAATAATACGAAAGAGGTGCCGAAAATTCCCGGGCCGTCGAGCTGCTGATCGCTTCGCTCGGTTTTCCCCGCAGGGTGAGGGTGAGCCCGTTGACGATGTCCACCCGCTGGCCAAGCAGCGTCGAACCACTCACCAGCGCGCTGGGCACCGCGGCCACGGTCACCACATTGCTCGCTGGCGAGCAATTCGTCACATTCACCAGCTCCGTCTTCACCAGCGGCTGGCTGCCGCCGTCGATATTGCCCAGATAGACATCGGCAAACACTTCGCCCGGCTTCACCGGCTCGGCGCGCCAATACGTGCTGTTTTTGGGATCGCCGTTCCAGCCGAGGCTGGGCCGCTCGATCACATCGCCGAAGGCGTAGCGCGGCACCCCGGAGGCGAAGCTGTAGCCGATGCCCGACTGCGCTAAAATCGCCGTCACGACCGGCGCGGCGGGATCGGTGGTGGCATCGACCGCGTTCGGGTAGCGCCCGCTGCTGATGCCGGCCCACGAAATCGCTCCCGCGCCCGTCGAGGTGACTCCCACCCCGGCGAACTGTGGCGTGGTGGCGGCCTCTCCCGTGGGGACCGCCGGCGCGGCGATCGTCACGGTCGGCGGGTTTTCCGCGCTGTAGCCAAGGCCACCGCTGTCGATCGTGATCGACGTCACCACCCCATTGGACACCACGGCACTGGCGTAGGCGGTGCCGCCCACCCCTGCGCTGATGGTCACCAGCGGTGCTGAATAGTAACCCGCGCCGCTATTCGTCACAACGATGCCGGTCACCAGTCCGTCTGAGACAAGGGCGGAACCACCGGCGCAGCGTGGATCGAGCACATTGCTGGCCCCGCCACGGATCTGCAGCTGGGCCTGCGCCAGCGGCGCCAGCAACAGCGCGCCCACGGCAGCGAGGAATGGAAAAAATCGGGTGTTCATGGTCGGTTAAGAAAAGAATGGGGTCATCAAAAAAGGATCTCGGAAGCGAAGAACGGCGGGCTGGGG
>CAJANL010000271.1 GCA_903941105.1 uncultured Rhodospirillaceae bacterium | reverse complement strand
GCCTCACCGGACTCGAAGATCGCAAGGCTCACTACGCCCGAGCCTGTACCGCCCTGGAGGTTTCCCATGAACCTGCTTGATCTCCTCGGCGATGCCGCCGCCATCGCCGCCAACCCCATCGCCGGTCTCGCCAAGGTGGCGTTGGACGTGGCGCCGGACATCGCCAGCCTGTTCGGCGACGATGCCGAGAAGGCCGTCGGCAAGCTGGCCGACACCGTCCGCGCCATCACCGGCACCGACGATCCCGACAAGGCTCGCGAGATGCTGGCAGACCCTAATCTGGTGTTCCAACTGCGCTCCCAGGCCCAAGCTTTCGCCCACGAGGAGCGCATGCAGCAGATGGCCGGTGCCCTCACCACCCTGACCGCCACCCTGGCCGACCGCCAGGATGCCCGTGCCCGCGACGCCGAATTCATCAAGGCCGGCAGGAGCAACATTCGCTCCAATGTTCTGCTGATCACCGCCGGTCTGGGTATCATCGGCGGCATCGGTTTCATGGTGTTCGGACATGTAGACGGCAACACCGCCGTCGGCGGCTGCATCATCTCGGTGGTGACGCTGTTGGCCGGCAAGTTCGGGACGGCGTTCGACTTTGAATTTGGGGGGTCGGCCGATTCTGAGCAGACCCGGAACTTATTGGCGCAGGCCCCGCCAATCGGCAAATAGAACAGATCGGATTTTGAACTGAAGCGGCCGACTTGGGGCAACCCTGGTCGGCCGCTTTCGTTTGTGGGGGGGATACAACCCGCAGACATGCTGCTACCATCCCGTCATGAGAAAAGCGGATGAAGAGCGCATCGCCGCCAGACTGGCCAAGGTCAGGCCCCGCCACAGCAATCACCTCAAGCGGCTTATCGAGCGGATCGACATCAAGGAGGCATTTGACGATGTTATCCCCCATGGCGTTGAGGGGGTGCCATTTTCCTCGATGCCATAGAGTTCGTGAAGCAATACTGGTGACAGAAATCGCAATAACAGGCCAGCTATGGGCCTCGTCCCTGGCGCGCGGAAAGACAAGTAACTGGCCATACTTACCTCCGCCATCCATGCCGACAAGCCCAAACAGCAACCGGAGGGGTCACGGTTGACCGCGAAATGGGGGTCTCGGTTGGACGCGAATTGACAGGCCGTCCAACGCTCCCGCTACATGACCCTGGAATCCGTCACCCAACTGAGCGATGATCCTCTCGTCTGCCTGCCCATCGCGGCGGAATGACGATCCCGGCCATGCCCGCCGGAGATCATGACGGCCAAGGCGCTGTTACACCAACTCCTGGGACACGATCGGGGTAGGCGCCGATATCGCGGGAATGAGCGAAGCGGGTGACGACTTATTCCGCCCAGGCGCTGCTTGCCTCCGGACGAGTTCTGTCGGGGTGTCATGCCCAGCCAGGCCGCAAAATGTCTTCCTGATGTGAACTGATCAGGCTCTACCGTGGTCGCCAACCTCAGGGCAGTGATTGGACCAATCCCCGGGATTTGAACCAGTAGCTGGCTCATGGCATTTGAAGCATGCTGCGCTTGGAGCTGAGTATCGATCTTAGCCAGCCGCTCATCTAAATGGATGATCTCCTGACCGAGAAATTCCATCATTTTCCGGCCGGGGGCCGGAATGGCCTCGTTAGCGGCAATCTGAGCCAGTAACACCTTGACCTTGCAGACCCCCTTGGCGGCAACTTCTCCAAATCCTGTGGCATGACAGCGCAGGGGCATTAACTAATTGGGTTCGCTGCCTGACCAATAGCTCCCGGATCCGCATATCCGCGCCGATTTCCGCAGGACATTGTGGTTTTAGGTATATTCCCCTGGTTTTGCCCTCAAGCGGGCACACGTTTC
>CAJANL010000270.1 GCA_903941105.1 uncultured Rhodospirillaceae bacterium | reverse complement strand
GAGTGGGAAGCCATCGCGCTGAACTACACCTCGGGCACCACCGGCAACCCCAAGGGCGTGGTCTACCACCACCGTGGCGCCTATCTGAACGGCCTGGGCAACGTGGTCAACTGGGGGATGAAGCATCATCCGGTCTATCTGTGGACCCTGCCCATCTTCCACTGCAACGGCTGGTGCTTCCCGTGGACGGTGACCGCCCTGGCCGGCACCAATGTCTGCCTGCGCCGCGTCGATGCCGCCAGCATGTTCGCCGCCATCGAGACCAGCAAGGTTACCCACATGTGCGGTGCGCCCATCGTCATGGGCATGCTGATCAACGCCCCCGACAAGGACCGCCGCCCCCTGCCCCACCCCGTCGAGTTCATGACCGCGGCGGCGCCGCCGCCGGCGGCGGTGATCGGCAAGCTGGAAAGCCAGGGCTTCAAGATCACCCATGTCTACGGCCTGACCGAGGTCTACGGCCCCGCCACCGTCTGCGCCTGGCACGAGGAGTGGGATGCCCTGCCGCTCGACGAACGCGCCAGGAAGAAGGCCCGCCAGGGGGTGCGCTACGTCAATCAGGAGGCCATGATGGTGGCCGACGCGACCACATTGGTGCCGGTGCCCAAGGACGGCCTCACCATGGGCGAGGTGTTCTATCGCGGCAACGTCACCATGAAGGGCTATCTGAAGAACCCCACCGCCACCGCCGAGGCCTTCGCGGGCGGCTGGTTCCACACCGGCGACCTGGGCGTCTGGCACGCCGACGGCTATATCGAGCTGAAGGACCGCTCGAAGGACATCATCATCTCGGGCGGCGAGAACATCTCGACCATCGAGGTGGAAGGCGTGCTCTACCAGCACCCCGAGGTGATGGAGGCCGCCGTGGTGGCGCGTCCCAGCGAGAAGTGGGGCGAGACACCTTGCGCCTTCCTGACCATGAAGGAAGGCTCGACCGTCACCGACCAGGACATCATGGCCTTCTGCCGCGAGCGTCTGGCCGGCTTCAAATGCCCCCGCACCGTGGTGTTCGCCACCCTGCCCAAGACCTCGACCGGCAAGATCCAGAAGTTCGTCCTGCGCGACATGGCGGCCAAGCTGGAGGGGTGAGGGGCTCTTATCGAGCCTTGCACCCGATGGCGTCAGGGAGCATCTCTTGGCGAGGTGCTCCCTTTGGGTGACTTGCCATGCTGTTCGCCGCTCCCCTGCCCGCCCCCTCGCCGGCCCGGCTGCGGCTGCGTCAGGCTCTGGCCGAGGATGAGGACACCGCCGCCTCGCGCCTGATCGAGGCGGCCCGGCAGTCCGAATCGGTGGCCGCCGATGCCGCGCGGCTGGTGGAGGGAGTGCGCCACCACCGCACCCGCCTGGGCGACCTCGACGCCTTCCTGTCGGAATACAAGCTGTCCAGCCAGGAGGGGGTGGTGCTGATGTGTCTGGCCGAGGCACTGCTGCGCATCCCCGACCCGGCCACCGCCGACCGGCTGATCCGCGACAAGGTGGGCGGCGCCGAATGGCAGCGCCACCTGGGACACAGCCCCTCGGCCTTCGTCAATGCCTCGACCTGGGCCTTGATGCTGACCGGGCGGCTGCTGCGCCTCGATGAGCCGTTGGAGGGTGGGCTGGTCGCCGCCGCCGGGCGTCTGGCGGCCCGCACCGGCGAACCCGTGGTGCGGCAGGCGCTGGTCCAGGGCATGCGCATCATGGCCCGCCAATTCGTCATGGGCCGCACCATCGACGAGGCCCTGACCCGCTCGGCCGAATGGGAGCGCAAGGGCTTCCGCCACTCCTTCGACATGCTGGGCGAGGCCGCCCGCACCGGCGCCGACGCGCGGCGTTACTTCGAGGCCTATGCCGGCGCCATCGCCGCACTCGGGCGCGTGGGCGGCGGGCCAGTGACGGGACCGGGCATCTCGGTCAAGCTGTCGGCCCTGCATCCCCGCTTCGAGTTCGCCCAGCGCCCCCGCCTGCTCGCCGAACTGGTGCCGCGACTGGCCGAGCTGTGCCGGCTGGCGGCCACCGCCCATATCGGTCTCACCATCGACGCCGAAGAGGCCGACCGGCTGGAGCCGACCCTCGACGTGGTTGAGGCGGTGCTGGCCGAGCCGGGGCTCACCGGCTGGGACGGCTTCGGACTGGCGGTGCAGGCCTACCAGAAGCGCGCCCCGGCCTTGATCGATTGGCTGGCCGAGTTGGCGGCCGCCCACCGTCGCCGCCTGATGGTACGACTGGTCAAGGGCGCCTATTGGGACAGCGAGATCAAGCGGGCGCAGGAGCGCGGTCTGGCCGGCTTCCCGGTATTCACCCGCAAGGCCGCCACCGACGCCTGCTTCCTGGTCTGCGCCCGCAAACTGCTGGCGGCACCGGCCGCCTTCTACCCGCAATTCGCCACCCATAACGCCCACACCGTCGCCGCCGTGCGGGACATGGCCGGCGACCGCACCGACTGGGAGTTCCAGCGCCTGCACGGCATGGGCGAGGCGCTCCATGTCCAGGTGGTGGGACAGCACCCCTGCCGCACCTACGCGCCGGTGGGCAGCCATGAGGACCTGCTGCCCTATCTGGTGCGCCGCCTGCTGGAGAACGGCGCCAACACCTCGTTCGTCAACCGCATCGCCGACGAGTCGGTGCCGGCCGAAGTGGTGGCGGCTGACCCGATCGCCGCCCTGGCGGCGGCCAGCCCCAAGGCCGACCCGCGCATCCCCCTGCCGCCGGAGCTGTTCTCGCCCCGGCGAAACGCGCGCGGCCTCGACCTCGCCGACCCGCCGACCCTGGCGAGGCTGGACGTCGCCATGACCGAGGCTGCCGGACGGGAGTTCATTGCCGCCCCGGTGGTGGGCGGCAACGAACTCATCGCCGACCCGGCCGAGCCGGTGCGCGACCCCGCCGACCACCGCCGCATGGTGGGAACGGTGATCGCCGCCCAGCCGGCCGACATCGCCCACGCGGTGAAACTGGCGGCGGCGGCGGCGGATGGGTGGGACGCCCTTGGCGCCGAGAGCCGTGCGGCAGTTCTCGAACGGGCCGCCGACCTCTACGAGGACCACGGCCCGGTGCTGATGGCGCTGGCGGTGCGCGAGGCCGGCAAGACCATTCCCGACGCGGTGGCGGAAGTGCGGGAAGCGGTGGATTTCCTGCGCTTCTACGCCGCCGAGGCCCGCCGCCTGTTCAGCCCCCAGGCGCTGCCGGGGGTGGCGGGCGAACGCAACACCCTGTCGCTGCATGGTCGCGGCGTGTTCGCCTGCATCTCGCCGTGGAACTTCCCCTTGGCCATCCTCACCGGGCAAGTGGCCGCCGCCCTGGCCGCCGGCAACGCCGTGGTCGCCAAGCCGGCCGAGCAGACGCCCTTGATGGCCGCCGAGGCAATTCGCCTGCTGCACCGGGCCGGGGTGCCGTCCGACGTCCTGCACCTGCTGCCCGGCGACGGCACGGTTGGGGATGCGCTGATCCGCCAGCCCGGGGTGGCCGGCGTCGCCTTCACCGGCGCCATGACCACGGCACGGACCATCGCCCGCCGGCTGGCCATGCGTGACGGCCCCATCGTTCCCCTGATCGCCGAGACCGGCGGGCAGAACGCCATGATCGTCGATTCCTCGGCCCTGCCCGAGCAGGTGGTGGCCGATGTGCTCGACGGCGCCTTCCGCTCCGCCGGCCAGCGCTGTTCGGCGGCGCGGCTGCTGTTCGTCCAGCACGACGTGGTGCCGCGCATCACCCGCATGCTGGCCGGCGCCGCCGAGGAGTTGACGGTCGGCGATCCCGGACTGCTGTCGACCGACATCGGTCCGGTGATCGACCAGGACGCCCTCGACGCCCTGCACGCCCACGCCGCCCGTATGCCCAAGCCGCTGGTGCAGTGCCGCCTGGGACCGGATTGCGGCCATGGCACCTTCTTCGCCCCGCGCGCCGTGGTGCTGGAGGACATCGGCGGCTTGACCGGCGAGGTGTTCGGCCCGTTCCTGCACGTGGTGCCGTTCGAGGCCGACCACCTTGATGCGGTGTGCGCGGCGGTGGCCGGTACCGGCTGCGGCCTGACGCTCGGCATCCACAGCCGCATCGACGCCACGGTCGAGTTCATCCGCCGCCGGCTGAAGGTTGGCAACCTCTATGTCAACCGCAGCCAGATCGGTGCCGTGGTAGGCAGCCAGCCGTTCGGCGGCGAGGGCCTCTCCGGCACCGGCCCCAAGGCCGGCGGCCCCTTCACCCTGGCCCGCTTCGCCGTCGAGCGCACCGTCACGGTGAACACCACGGCGGCTGGAGGCAACGCGGCGCTTCTGTCGCTGGGGTGAGGTCGACCACCCTACCCCTTATGGACCCCCACCCACCCCTGTGCCATAGTATGTCCAATGGCAATGTCGCCCCCTCTTCCGGGAGTCGAGGAGCGGCAGCAGGATCGGGAGGTCGCTCCATTGAAACCTTTGCTCTCGCTGAGTTCACTCATCGACGCGCTGAATGAGCGTGTCGGACGGACGGTCTATTGGTTGATCCTGGTGATGGTGGTGGTCAGCGCCGGCAACGCCACGGTGCGCTACCTGTTCAACACCAGCTCCAACGCCTGGCTTGAGGTGCAATGGTACCTGTTCTCGGTGGTGTTCCTGCTGTCGGCCGGCTACACGCTGCTGAAGAATGAGCACATCCGCATCGACGTCGTCACCGGCCGGATGTCGCGCCGAGTGCAGCTGTGGATCGACATCCTGGGGACCATCTTCTTCCTTTTCCCCATGACGCTGCTGATCCTCAAGTTGTCCTGGCCCATGGTGGCGGAATCCTTCGCCCGCAATGAAATGTCGGGCGATGCCGGCGGGCTGCTGCGCTGGCCGGTCAAGGCGATGATCCCACTGGGCTTCGGCCTGCTGCTGCTGCAGGGCCTGTCCGAACTGATCAAGAAGATCGCCATCCTCAACGGCATCCTCCCCGACCCCGGCGAGCACGGCCAGCATGCCCCGATCGCCCCGCTGGAGGGAGATGCCCGATGACCGCCTTCCTCATCGCCAACATGGCGCCCCTGATGTTCGGGGCATTGATCATGTTCCTGCTGTGCGGCTATCCGGTGGCCTTCGCCCTGGCGGCCAACGGCATCGTCTTCGGCCTGCTCGGCATGGAGCTGGGGTTGCTCAACTCCAGCCTGTTCCAGGCGCTGCCGGAACGGGTGTTCGGCATCATGCGCAACGACACCCTGCTGGCCATCCCGTTCTTCACCTTCATGGGGCTGATCCTGGAACGCTCCGGCATGGCCGAGGACCTGCTCGACACCATCGGGCAGCTGTTCGGGCCGATCCGAGGCGGCCTGGCCTATGCGGTCATCTTCGTCGGCGCCCTGCTGGCGGCGACCACCGGGGTGGTGGCGGCTTCGGTGATCTCCATGGGGCTGATCTCGCTGCCGATCATGCTGCGCTACGG
>CAJANL010000269.1 GCA_903941105.1 uncultured Rhodospirillaceae bacterium | reverse complement strand
GTTACTCGTACCGACATGGAATCCGGCCCCGCCCGGCAGCGGCGGCGGTTCACCCAAACGCCCACCCGTATCCCGGTGCGCTGGCGCATGTCGGCGGTGGATTTCGCCACCTTCGAGGCATGGTTTCGCCTGAAGCTGGCCGATGGCGCCGACTGGTTCGCCATCTCCCTGCTGGGCGGAAGCGGCATTGTCGCCCACGAGGCCCGTTTCGTCGGCCAGGGCAACGCCCCCTACAAGGCGGTGCCCAGCCGGGGCGGGGCTTGGATCGTCACCTCGGTGTTGGAAGTTCGTGAGCGCCCCATGCTCGACGAAGGGGCGTTGGAAATCCTTCTGGCCGAGGACGTGGTCGTTCTCTTTGCCAACATTGATGCCCTCAATACCACCCTGCATGTCGGCTTGCCCGTCAGCATTCGCTGGTGATCGTTCATGACCCTGCAAACTGATCTTGCCGCCGCAATCGCCAAGGTGACTGCGGACAGCAGCCTGCTGCACAAGGTGGTGCACGGCCCCGCCAGCGGATCCGAGTGCCAGATCGTCACCGAGGGGGGAGCGGTCAAGACGGTAGCTAAGGCTATCGCCGATATCGACACCCAGCTTCAATCCGGTCTGGAAACCCTGGACCAGAAAGTTGCAGCGGCGGCGGCCAGCGCGGCGCTTGCCGTTCACAGCGCCGAAACGGCGGAGACGAGCGAGGCGGCCATCGCGGCAAACGCCCAGGCCGCGCGCCTGTCGGAAACGCATGCCGCCGCCAGCGCATCATCCGCGTCCGGCAATGCCGCTGCGGCCAATGCCAGCGCGGTCGCGGCGCAGGCATCCCGGCAAGCCTCGGAAAACGCCACCATCCAGGCGGAACAGGCCAGGACGGCATCAGTGGCGGCAAAGGCCGTCGCCACCCAGGCAGCAATCGATGCTGGGGCTTCGGCTGCGGCAGCCAATGCCTCGGCCATCGCTGCCAACACCAGCGAAGCAGCCGCCCGGTCGAGTGCGGAAGCGGCGGATTTGTCCGAGCAACGGGCGACTGCATCCTCGGCTTTGGCCGTGGCCGCCGAGGCCAGCGCCACCGCGTCGGCGGCCCAGGCCCGTGCATCGGAAACCGCCTCTGCCAATTCCGCCACGGTTGCAGCCCAGGCCGAAACCGACGGCGCCTTCTGGGCCGTACAGGCTGAGAGCTTCGCCGCAGCCGCCGAAGCAGCGGCCACCATCGTCGCCGATGCCACCGGCCTGAACCTGACCACGCTGATCGTTTCCGCCCGCAGGGGCTCGGACTACCGGACGCTCGGCATCGAGCTGTTCTGAAGGGAAGGCCCATGACCACCCTTGCCCATTACCTGACGGTCAAGGCCGCCCAGGACAACGCCTTCGCCACCATCTCGGCCAAGCTCGACGAGCCCAACCTGCGGATGGACGATTTCGCGCTGATGGTGAAGGCCATCGAACTGATCGAGACCATCCAGGACACCGATTCCTACGACGCCCTGCTGCGCAAGGTAGCCGCCAAGGCCGCCGAACTCTACGCCACGGACTTAAGCGGCGAGGCCATCCTCATGCTGACCCGGGCTTCCCGGCTGGGCGACATTCCCCATGGCGGGGAAGAGCGGTGGATGCTGCTCAACCGCGATGAACGGAACATGGATGTCACCGGGGCCGTGATGGTCGGCGAGCGCACCCTGGAATCCTTCGGCGACCGTGCCCTCGAAACCTTCTACGCGGAGACCTGATCCCATGCCCCTGACCATCACCCCGATTCCCAATGCCGCTCCCTTCACGGCGTTCTCCGACAATGTCGGCATCTTCAGCAATTCCAAGGCCCGTGAAATCCCGACCCGGCTCAATGCCATCGCCCAGGCGCTGAAGGATCACATCAACACTCTCTGGCTGGCCACGGCCACCAGCTTCATCAACGG
>CAJANL010000268.1 GCA_903941105.1 uncultured Rhodospirillaceae bacterium | reverse complement strand
GGCGGCGTCTCGGGCTTCCAGCTCAACCTGTCGAGCCGCGATGTCTTCACCCCCGGCGACGAGCCGGACGTGCTCGTGGCGATGAACCCGGCCGCGCTGAAGGTCAACCTGCCGGACCTCAAGCCCGGCGGCATCCTGATCCTCAACACCGAGCAGTTCAACGACAAGAACCTGGAGCGGGCGGGCTACAAGTCCAACCCCGTCGAGGACGGCTCCCTGGCCGCCTATCGCGTCTATCCGGTGGACATCACGGGCCTCACGCTCAAGTCCATCGCCGACGTCGGCCTGAACCAGCGCGCCGCGGTGCGCTGCAAGAACTTCTTCGCGCTCGGCCTGGCTTACTGGATGTTCAATCGCACGCTCGATCACACCATCGCGTGGATCGAGCAGACGATGGCCAAGAAGGACGCCCTGGCCGCCCAGGCCAACATGAAGGCCCTCAAGGCCGGCCACGCCTTCGGCGAGACCGCCGAGATCTTCACGCACAGCTACGTGATCCCCGAGGCCAACATCGCCCCGGGCAAGTACAAGAACATCACGGGCAACGAGGCCACGGCCATGGGCCTGCTGGCCGCCATGCAGCTCAGCGGCCTCGAGATGTTCCTGGGCACCTACCCCATCACGCCGGCCACGGACATCCTGCACCACCTGTCCAAGTACAAACACCTGGGGGTCAAGACCTTCCAGGCCGAGGACGAGATCGCCGGCATCTGCTCGGCCATCGGCGCCTCGTACGCGGGCGGCCTCGCGGTCACGACCACCAGCGGCCCGGGCCTCGCGCTCAAGTCCGAGGCGATGAACCTGGCGCTCATGATCGAGACCCCGCTGGTCATCGTGAACGTGCAGCGCGGCGGCCCGAGCACGGGCCTGCCCACCAAAACGGAGCAGTCGGATCTCCTGCAGGCCCTCTTCGGCCGCAACGGCGAGTCGCCCATCCCGGTCATCGCGGCCAAGAGCCCCGGCGACTGCTTCGACTGCGCCATCGAGGCCGCGCGCATCGCCATCACCTCGATGACCCCGGTGCTGCTGCTGACCGATGGTTACCTGGCCAACGGCTCCGAGCCCTGGCGCATCCCGCAGCTCACGGATCTGCCCCGCATCCCCGTGCACTTCCACACGGAGCCCAACGGCTTCCAGCCCTACAGCCGCGACGAGCGCGGCGCGCGCCCCTGGGCCATCCCGGGCACGCCGGGCCTGGAGCACCGCGTGGGCGGCCTGGAGAAGGCCAACCTCACGGGCAACGTCGCCTACGACGGCGGCAACCACGAGCTGATGTGCCGGCTGCGCGCCGACAAGATCCGCCGCATCGCGGACGATCTGCCCGCCACCGAGGTCCACGGCAACCTGGACGGCGACGTGCTCGTCGTCGGCTGGGGCGGCACCTACGGCGCCATCCGCGCCGGCGTGGACAAGGTCCTGCGCGACGGCCACCGCGTCGCCCACGTGCACCTGCGCAACCTGAACCCCCTGCCCAACGACCTCGGCGCCATCCTGCACCGCTTCAAGCGCGTGCTGGTGCCCGAGATCAACCTCGGTCAGCTCAGCCGCATCCTCCGCGAGCGGTATCTGATCGACGCCGTCGGCTACAACCGGTTGCAGGGCAAGCCCTTCAAGGAATCCGAGATCGCCCGCGCGGTGCTGGCCGAGCTCGAGCGCGTCTGATCACTTCATCACGGCTCATCCCGAGAGAGAACTCCATGACCGCGAGCGTCTACCCTCACGTCCAGCCCACCGACCCGGCCCTTCTCACCAAGAAGGACTTCCAGACGGACCAGGATCCGCGCTGGTGTCCGGGGTGCGGTGACTACTCGATCCTCGCGCAGGTGCAGCGCATCCTGCCCGAGCTCGGCATCCCGAAAGAGCAGATCGTCTTCATCAGCGGCATCGGCTGCTCCAGCCGTTTCCCGTATTACATGAACACGTTCGGCATGCACTCCATCCACGGCCGCGCGCCGGCCATCGCCAGCGGCGTCAAGACTCTGCGCCCGGGCCTGAGCGTGTGGGTGGTCACCGGTGACGGCGACGCCCTCGCCATCGGCGGCAATCACTTCATCCACGCCCTGCGGCGGAACATGGATCTCAAGATCCTGATGTTCAACAACCGCATCTACGGCCT
>CAJANL010000267.1 GCA_903941105.1 uncultured Rhodospirillaceae bacterium | reverse complement strand
CCGTCTGCATGCAGACGGTAAATCTCGCACCGCTCATCCAAGCTGAGCTGATCGTAGGTCGTTCCCATCGCAACATCCCATCTTAAGGGTGTTGCACTTCAATCGTGAGTCTAGGGGGTCCATGGTGGGGCAAGGACTGGCATTTGCCCCCATATGCTGTGCTGCCGGACGCATGGATTCCCGCCTTCGCGGGAATGACGAAAGGAAAGTTGAGTTTTTCCGCACCCTGTTAAAGCGTGCCCCCCATTTTTGGCATCACGCTTTAGGCGCAATCCTTCAGCATTTCCATGGCGGCGTTGAGCTGGCTCATGCGGTTGTGGCTGCCGTAGTTGCTGTCCGGGTGGTGGATGGTGGCGAGCATGCGGAACTTGGCGCGCAGGGTGCGGCGGTCGGGCCGCGAACCGGGCGGAAAGCCGAGGACGTGCAGGGCATCGTCGCGGCTGCGCACGCCGTTGAGCAGCGGCTCGAACGACAGGATGCCGATGATGGTCTTCAGCCGCTCGATCTCTTCGCCCAATGCCGGCGGCGGGTGTGGCGGCTCGGGCTGAACCGGCTTCTGCGGCCGCGCCTCTTCCTTGCCGTGCAGCCGTACCTTGACCTCGCCCTGGTCCATGGACAGCGCGATGCCCAGCGCCTTGCGGATGACCTCGATCTTGAAGCCGGGCGCCATGCGCACCTGCAGCCGCGGCTTGCGCCGCCACGGCCGGCCCTTGGCGGGGCCCGATTTGAGGATCACCGTCTCGCGGTCGTCCTGGGGCGGCTCGCCGGGATCGGGATAGGCGGCGATGACTTCGGACGGCACCACCAGCAGCACCGAGCGGGCGATATCGCCGACGTTGACGTGGCGCATGCCCGCCATCTTCTCCACCGCTTCGCGGAAGGTGCTGGCGCAGGGGACGGTGTAGGAATGTTTGATGGTGCTGCCGCTGACGGATTCGCTCATGGCCCCGGAATGACCTCCGTGTCTGATCCGGAACGAATAGGACGACTACCCCCTTGTCGTCAACTACTCCCGTGGGCCGCTAATCAAGGGAATCAAGAAAACCCGCCCAGAAGATTGATTCCATTAGGACGGCTTGGCCACCATGCGCCCCAGGTGACGGCCGCCGAAGACGTGGAAATGCAGGTGGGGAACCTCCTGGCCGCCATCGGCGCCGACGTTGCCGAGCAGGCGCCAACCGGTCCCGGTGACGCCGGCGATCTCGGCCACTTTGGCGCAGGCGCGCAACAGGGCGGCGGCTTCGGGCTCGGAGGCATTGGCGGCGAAGTCGTCGAGCGAGGTGTACTGGCCCTTGGGGATCACCAGGATATGCACCGGCGCCTGTGGGCTGATGTCGTGGAAGGCGAGGGTGAAATCATCCTCGTAGACCTTGTTGCACGGGATCTCGCCGCGCAGGATGCGGGCGAAGATGTTGTTGGGGTCATAGGTCATTGATCCCTCCCGAACGTGCCGGCTACTTCTTGCCGCGCGATTTCTTCTCATCGACACCCGAGGTGCCGACACGGCGTTCCATTTCGGCCCAAACCTGCGCCGGCTCGACGCCGCAGTCGGCCCACAGCACCAACAGGTGATAGAGCAGGTCGGCACTCTCGGCCACCACCGCCGTCTTGCCTTCCGACAGGGCGGCCACGACCGTCTCGACCGCTTCTTCGCCCATCTTCTGGGCGATCTTGCCGCGGCCCTTGGCGAACAGCTTGGCGGTATAGGATTTTTCCGGATCGGCACCGACCCGGCTGGCGATCACGGCATAAAGATCGTCGACGATACCGCTGTCACCGCGCATGGCCATCCTCCCAACCCTATTGTGGGTCTGCCTAACATGGCAGGCCCCGGCTGTCACCTCCTCATGCGACAGGCCTGACGGCGATCCCCGCCGCGCGCATATGCGCCTTGGCCTGGCCGATGGAATAGGTGCCGAAGTGGAAGATGGAGGCCGCCAGCACGGCGGTGGCGTGGCCCTCGCGGATGCCCTCCACCAGATGGTCGAGGTTGCCGACGCCGCCCGAGGCGATCACCGGCACCGTCACCGCGTCGGCCACGGCGCGGGTGAGTGCCAGGTTGTAGCCGATCTTGGTGCCGTCGCGGTCCATGGAGGTCAGCAGAATCTCGCCGGCGCCGTAGCCGACCATGCGTCGCGCCCACTCCACCGCGTCGTTGCCGGTGGGATTGCGGCCGCCATGGGTGAAGATCTCGAAGCGACCCTCGCCCACCTGCTTGGCGTCGATGGCCACCACGATACACTGGCTGCCGAACTTCTCGGCCGCCTCCTTGACGAATTCGGGGCGGTGCACCGCGGCGGTGTTGATGGATACCTTGTCGGCGCCGGCCAGCAGCAGCTTGCGGATGTCGTCGTTGACCCGCACCCCGCCGCCGACGGTCAGCGGCATGAAGCAGGCCTCGGCGGTGCGGCCGACCACGTCGTAGATGGTGTCGCGGTTCTCGTGGCTGGCGGTGATGTCGAGGAAGGTCAGCTCGTCGGCGCCTTCGCGGTCATAGATCTTGGCCTGCTCAACCGGGTCGCCGGCATCCACCAGATCGACGAAGTTGACGCCCTTGACGACGCGGCCGTCCTTGACGTCGAGGCAGGGAATGACCCGCATCTTCAGCATGAGGCCAGCTCCGCCAGCCCGGCGGCCAGATCAAGGCGGCCGTCATAGATGGCGCGGCCCGAGATGACGCCTTCCAGATTGGGGATGGCCTTCAGCCGCGTCAGGTCGGCCAGCGACGACACCCCGCCCGAGGCGATCACCGGCGTCCGGATGGCCCGCGCCAGGGCGGCGGTGGCCTCCACATTGGGGCCGGAGAGAACGCCGTCGCGGTCGATGTCGGTGTAGATGATGGCGGCGACGCCGGCCCCCTCGAACTTCTGCGCCAACTCCAGCACGGTCAGCTCCGAGGTCTCGGCCCAGCCCTCCACCGCCACCTTGCCTCCCTTGGCGTCGATGCCCACCGCCACCCGGCCGGGGAAGCGCTTGCAGGCGTCCTTGACCAGTTGCGGGTTCTTCAGCGCCACGGTGCCGAGAATGACGCGGCGGACGCCGCGCTCCAGCCAGCCCTCGATGGTGGCCATGTCGCGGATGCCGCCGCCCAGTTGCACCGGGACGTCCACCGCCTTGAGGATGGCCTCGACGGCGCTGGCATTGACCGGCTTGCCGGCGAAGGCGCCGTTGAGGTCGACCACGTGAATCCACTGGCAGCCGGCATCGGCGAAGCTTTTCGCCTGGGCGCCGGGATCGGTGTTGAACACCGTCGCCTCCTCCATCAGGCCCAGCTTGAGCCGAACACAGTTGCCGTCCTTGAGGTCGATGGCGGGGAAGAGGATCATGGGGCTCGAACTCGCCTTTTTTAGGGGACACAGATGGACACAGATGAATGTGATTAAAAAATACTTATCCAATTAATCAGTGTTCATCTGTGTCTAATAGACTTACGGTTTCCATTTCAGGAAATTCGCGATCACCTTGAGGCCGGTCGCCTGGCTTTTTTCGGGATGGAACTGGGTGCCGACGATGGTGTCGCGGCCGACCATGGCGGTGACCGGCCCGCCGTACTCGACGCGGGCCAGCTCGGTCTCGGGCCGGGCGCAGGCGAAGCGGTAGCTATGAACGAAATAGGCATGGGCGCCGGCCGGCAGGCCATCGAGCAGGGGATGGCGGCCCGGCTCGAACTCCAGTTCGTTCCAGCCCATATGCGGCACCTTCAGCGCCGGATCGGCGGGCACCAGCGGCACCACCTCGCCCGCGATCCAGCCGAGGCCGGCGTGCTCGCCGTGTTCGCGGCCGATGGTGGCGAGCAACTGCATGCCGACGCAGATGCCGAAGAACGGCCGGCCCTTGACCCGCACCTGTTCGGCCATGGCCTCGATCATGCCGGGCAGCGCCGCCAGCCCGGCCTTGCAGTCGGCGAAGGCACCAACGCCGGGCAGCACGATGCGGTCGGCACGCGCCACCAGGGCGGCGTCGGAGGTCACCGCCACCCGGGCGGTCGGGCCCTGCTCGGCGACGACGCGCTCGAACGCCTTGGCGGCCGAGCGCAGATTGCCCGAACCGTAATCGACGATGGCGATCAGCACGACAGGGTGCCCTTGGTGGACGGCACCGCGTCGGCCTTGCGCGGGTCGATCTCGATGGCCTGACGCAGGGCCTGCGCCAGCGCCTTGAAGCAGCTCTCGACGATGTGGTGGTTGTTGTCGCCGTAGAGGGTCTCGACGTGGAGGGTGGCGCCCGCCGCCTGGGCGAAGGCCGCGAACCATTCCTTGAACAGCTCGGTATCCATGTCGCCGACCTTGTCGCGGCGGAACTCCACCCGCCACACCAGATGCGGCCGGTTGGACAGGTCGATGGCGACGCGGGTCAGGGTCTCGTCCATGGGGACATAGGCGTGGCCGAAACGGCGGATGCCCTTGCGGTCGCCCAGCGCTTTGGCGACAGCCTGGCCGATGGCGATGCCGCTGTCCTCGGTGGTGTGGTGGGCGTCGATATGCAGGTCGCCGTCGGCGGTCACCTCCAGGTCGATCAGCGAGTGGCGCGACAATTGCTCCAGCATGTGGTCGAGGAAGCCGACGCCGGTCTTGACGGTGTAGCGGCCGCTGCCGTCGAGGTCGACGGCGACCTTGACGCGGGTCTCGGTGGTGTTGCGTTCGACGCCGGCCTGACGCATGGCAATCTCTCCTGCTCGCACGGATTTCTCATGTAACAGCAAAGGCCGCGGTAGGGAAGGGGAAGGGGGCGACGGGGCAGGGCAATCGGGTGGAGGATTGT
>CAJANL010000266.1 GCA_903941105.1 uncultured Rhodospirillaceae bacterium | reverse complement strand
CTTTCATGCGGGCGGGACGCCCGCGCTCCGGGCAGGGAGGAGGTCATCACTTCACCCACCACGAAAACAGCTGGAAGCCCTTCATGGGCACCGATTCGGGACGGCCGTACTTGTCCCACCAGGCCAGGCGGTCGGCGCCCAGGTGCCATTGCGGGATGACGTAGTGGTTCCACAGCAGCGCCCGGTCCAGCGCCCTGGTGCGGGCCACCAGGTCCTCGCGGGTCGTCGCCGCGATCACCTGCTCGACCAGGGCGTCCACCGCCGGGTTCTTGATGCCCACCACGTTGCGGCTGCCCGACTGCTCGGCGGCGGCGCTCGACCAGAACATGGACTGCTCGTTGCCGGGCGACAGCGACTGGCCCCAGTTCATCACGATCATGTCGAAATCGAAGGCGCGCACCCGGTTCTGGTATTGCGAGGTGTCGACGGTGCGGACCTCGGCCTCGATGCCCAGCCGCGACAGGTTCTTGACGAAGGGCAGGGCGATGCGCTCGAAGGTGGGCTGGGCCAGCAGGATCTCGAAGCGGAACGGCTGGCCGCCCTTGACCAGCTTGCCCTGCTCGACGGTCCAGCCCGCCTCCTCCAGCAGGTTCATGGCGAGGCGCAGATTGGGGCGGATGTTGCCGTCGCCCTCGGTCTTGGGCGCGTGGTAGGCGGTGGTGAAGACCTCGGGCGGCAGCTTGTCCTTCAAGGGCTCCAGCACCCTCAGCTCCAGCGGCTCGGGCAGGCCGGCGGCGGCCAGTTCCGAGTTGGAGAAGTAGCTCTCGCTGCGCTTGTACTGGCTGTGGAACAGGTTCTTGTTGGACCACTCGAAATCGAACGCATAGGCCAAAGCGCGGCGCACGCGGGCGTCGGCGAACAGCGGCCGGCGGATGTTGTAGGCGAAGGCCTGCATGCCGGTGGGCACCTGGTTCTCCAGGCGCTCCTTCTTGGCGCGGCCGTCCTTCAGCGCCGGCCAGTCCTCATAGGCGGTGGCCCATTTCTTGGCCTCGTTCTCCTCGCGGAAATCGTATTCGCCGGCCTTGAGGGCCTCCAGCGCCACGGTGCTGTCGCGGTAATAGTCGTAGCGGATGCGGTCGAAGTTGAAGAGCCCCTTGCGCACGCCGAGATTGGCGCCCCAATAGGTCTTCACCCGCTCGTAGACCACCCAGCGGCCCGGCTCCAGCGTGGCGACGCGGTAGGGGCCGCTGCCCAGGGGAGCCGTCAGTGTGGTCTCGTCGAACGCCTTGCCCTGCCAGTAATGCTTGGGGAGAATCGGCATCTCGCCGACGATCAGCGGCAACTCGCGGTTGTCGCCGGGCTTGAAGGTGAACTTGACCTTGTTGGGCGCCACCTTCTCTGCCTTGGCCACCGCGGCGTAGTAGAAGCGGTAGTTGGGCTCGCCCTTGGTCTTCAGGGTCTCCAGCGAGAACACCACGTCCTCGGGGGTGATGGGCTTGCCGTCGTGCCAGCGCGCGTCCTTCCTGATGGTGAAGGCGACCCAGGAGCGGTCGCCCGGCACCTCGACGCTTTCGGCGATCAGGCCGTACATGCTGAACGGCTCGTCGGCCGAGGGCGTCATCAGGCTCTCGAACGGCAGGCTGGAGCCGGCAGCCTCGACGCCCTTGACGATGAACGGGTTGAGGTTGTCGAAGGTGTTCAGCGCCGCCAGCCGCAGCTCGCCGCCCTTGGGCGCCGCCGGATTGACATACTCGAAATGCTCGAAGCCGGCCTTGTAGCGGGGCTCGCCGTGCATGGCCAGGCCATGGACCGGCTTGACGGGATCGGCGGCCACGGCCGGCTGGGCGAGGCAGAGGGCGGCGGCAAAAGCGGCGATGAGTCGCAAGGCAGGCTTCCTCGTGAAAATGTGGCCCAGAGTTTGGCCGCAACAGGGGGCGAGGACAAGTGGGGTTCCGCCCGCTGCCGTATTCCCTGCGGGTTAATCCCGAGGGGGCAGGGTGCCGCGAACCTTGACTCCTGGCCCGCCGATGCTAGGTTCCGTCGCGCAGAAATGGGCCCGCAGTTGACCAAAAAGCTCTTCGTCAAGACCTACGGCTGCCAGATGAACGCCTACGACTCCGCCCGAATGGCGGACGTGCTGGCACCCCTGGGCTATGCCCCCGCCGATGCGGCCGACGATGCCGACATGGTGATCCTCAACACCTGCCATATTCGCGAGAAGGCCGCCGAGAAGGTGTTCTCGGAGCTGGGCCGCCTGAAGCGCCTCAAGGCGGCGCGTCCGGGCGGCATGATCATCGCCGTGGCCGGCTGCGTCGCCCAGGCCGAGGGCGAGGAGATCCTGCGCCGCGCCCCCTATGTGGACATCGTGCTGGGGCCGCAGACCTACCACCGCCTGCCCGAGATGGTGGCCAAGGCCAGCCGCGCCGGCGGCAGCGTGCTGGACACCGAGTTCCCGCTGGAGCCCAAATTCGACTTCCTGCCCGAGGTCCAGGCCGCCGGCAGCACCGCCTTCCTGTCGGTGCAGGAGGGCTGCGACAAGTACTGCAGCTTCTGCGTGGTGCCCTACACCCGGGGCGCCG
>CAJANL010000265.1 GCA_903941105.1 uncultured Rhodospirillaceae bacterium | reverse complement strand
CCCCAAGGCGCTGATCGAATCCACCGCCGAGGCACTGCTCACCACCTTCAAGCCCGCCAAGCTGCTGGATGCCTACGACATCTACCAGCACTTGATGGACTACTGGGCAAGCGTGCTGCAAGACGACACCTACCTGATAGCTGCTGACGGCTGGGTGCAAGGCGCGCAGCCACGCGAAGTGAAACAGGTCAAAGACAAAAACAACAAACTCGTCTGGCCCGAGCCGCACGACTACCTCAAAGGCAAACGCCGCTTCAAGTCCGACCTGGTGCCCGCCAGCATCTTGGTCGCCAAATACTTCGCCCCCGAGCGCGCCGCCATTGACGCGCTGGACACCCTGCTGGCCACGCTGGAGCAGCAACTGGACGAAATGCTGGACGAGCACAGCGGTGAAGACGGCCTGCTGGCCGAGGTGATCGAGGGCGAAGGCGACAAACAAAAGATCAGCGCCAAGGCCGTAAAGGCGCGGCTCAAAGAAATAGCCAAAGACACAGACTACGCCGACGAGCGCAAGGTGCTCACCGCCTATGCCGCCGTGCTTGACCAGCAAGCCGCCGCCAAGACCCAGCTCAAAGCCGCACAAGAGGCGCTGGACGCGAAGATCGACGCCAAATACCCCCTGCTTACCGAGGCAGAGATCAAAACCCTGGTGGTGGATGACAAGTGGATGGCCCACCTGTCCAGCGCCGTCCAGGGCGAGTTGGACCGCGTTTCGCAAACCCTCACCGGCCGCATCCGCGAACTGGCCGAACGCTACGCCACACCGTTGCCACAGCTCACCGACGAGGTGGCCACACTCGCCGCCCGGGTGGACGAACACCTCAAACGCATGGGGGCGACATGGAACTGAGGCGGGGTGAGGCTGGAGGCGTTATTGTTTTGGTAGCTGCTTGCGCACGTTCTACGGGGGCTAGAGGCCGATTTGGCATAAATTTTGGCTGTCAGAGACCGTTGGATCGGTCTTTGGCGGCGGCGTTGCTGGCGGGTGCGGTATGAGCGCAGTTTTGGGGGCCGGGTACAAGCAGACTGAGGTGGGGGTGATTCCGGAGGATTGGCGCTTAGATACCGTTCAGCAGTTTATTGACGAAGGTTTTATCGTCGGCCATCTTGATGGCAATCATGGCGAGCTGTATCCGAGAAGCGAGGAGTTCAAGTCGCATGGTGTTTCGTATATTGGTGCAAACGACTTTGCAATTGGTACTGTCGCCTTCAATCGATGCAAATTTTTGGCACCAGAACGAGCAGCTAAGTTCCGCAAAGGTGTAGCCAAAGATGGCGATGTCCTCTTTGCGCACAACGCGACCGTGGGGCCGGTTGCCATGCTTAAAACAACCGAGCCATTCGTAATTCTCAGCACCACTGCAACGTACTTTCGCTGTGATTTAGACAAGCTCAACAACTTGTACCTAAATGCAGCGTTGCAGTCGCAGCATTTCGTTGGGCAATATCAAGCGGTAATGGCTCAATCGACTCGGTTTCAAGTGCCGATTACGACACAAAGGAAGCTTTCGCTGGTGGTCCCACCGCTACCGGAGAGGCATTGGCAGAGTACCTGCGCCACGAGCGCCCGAGTACCGTCGTCAAGGCCGTCTTTGTTCGTCTAAAGGCACCGCACGATCAACCCATCGGAGTTGATGCAGTACGTGCTGTTATCAGCAGGGCGTT
>CAJANL010000264.1 GCA_903941105.1 uncultured Rhodospirillaceae bacterium | reverse complement strand
TTTCCTCCAGCGACATGGTGTAGCTGGCTTCGGCCAGCTTGTTCGCCTGGGTGACGACAAGCTTGTCCTGATCGATCTTGGTGACGACGATAGGGGAAGCCATGCGAGGGGGGGATTAGGCAAATGAAGTTTACGCCTATTAGGACGTGACGGCAAAATCGTCCCAATATCACCCCCAATCCGTCCCAATTGGGCGCTGAAACAGCTTTATATTCAGCGTCTTATTGTTCTCCAAACAATACAAACATTCAAACAGCAGCAAACACGCGCGAAGCGCCCGCGCTGCTACGGATCGAAAAATTGGGAGAGCCCACCGGCCGCAGGAGGAATGGAACTTGCAGAACGAGACGGTGTAGAATGTCGGCATGACCACCAAGGAGGCATTCACCATGCGCAACAGCGCGACGTTGGCGATCCAGAGCGAGAGGTTGCCTCCCGAGCTTTCCGCCGCGCTCGAAGGCGGGGAAGCCGGGGCGGTGTATGCCGTGCACGTCAAAAAGCTGTCGGCGGAAGCCGCCGCCGAATATCTGGAGATGCGGGCCAAGGTGCAGGAAGGCGTTGTCGCGCTCGAAGCCGGGGACGTTGTGGACGACGAGGAAGTTTATGCCGAGCTTGAGACGAAATACGGCATCTCGATTAGTCGGTAGCCATGGCCATCAAATTCACTCGGCCGGCTCGCCGCGACGTTGACGGCATCGTTGGGTACATCGCCAAAGACATACGGGGAATTATGCCGACAGTGTAGCGGCTATTGGGACAGGCTGGCAAATTGTCCCAATGGAGGCCCCGAACCGTCCCAATGGAGGCCCCAATCCGTCCCGAATGCGCCCCCATTTCGTCCCAACGAGGCGCGGAAATGGCGAAAATAAAGGGGTTTCAAAGGCCCCCAAACAATCCAAACATTACAAACAGCAGCAGCGATGCTGCTACAAGGCATCAAATTTGCCATCCCGCACGAGGCGTGGAACGGGGCGGGCGAGGTGGTGTAGAATGCGGCTATGAGCACCAGGGAGACAGCCCCTATGTCGGAACGGTTCACCGCAACGGTCCAGGCCGAAATCCTCTCGCATGAACTCGCCTCCGCACTTTCCATGCGTCCGGTTCGGGGTTCCCGCTACCGGGTGACGGTCGAGGAAGTCGAAGAGACGGACGAGGAAAAGCGGGCGGCGTTGCGGGCGGCGATCCAGAAAGGGCGTGACGAAATCGCGGCCGGGCATTACCTCGACGGCGAGGCTGCCTTTGCGGAATTGGCGGTGAAGCATTTTCCGAACAGACAACGCTGATAGTGCCGCACTACATCCTCGCGGAAAGCGCCAACCACGACATTGATGAAATTCTTCCGGCCATCGTGGAAGACAACGAAGGTGCAGCCTGGAATTGGTACGTGAGGCTGCATGAGAAATTCGGCATCCTCGCCCATTCGCCGCACATTGGCCGTGTGCGGGAAGATTTGCTGCCGGGGGCGTTCATGTTCCCATTCGGCAGTTATTTGATTTTTTACGAACTTATTCATGGCGGAATTCAGGTTGTCCACGTCGCGCATGGCGCCCGTGACGTGGCAAGTCTTTATACCCAACCTTCGGGCAATTCCTAATCGGTCTTGCCGGGCTTCACCAAGGCTTCCACATACGCCGCCCAAGCCGTCATGGCCTCCCGCCGTTCGGCAAGATACAGCGCCTTGTTGTAAAGCCGGCCTTGGCCCCGCCAGAGATATGGTTGACGCAAGCCTCGACGACATGGGGCGCGATCCCCAGCCGTTCGTTCATCAGCGTCACCATGGTTCGCCGCAAATCGTGCAGCGTCCAATCCGGCATGGGACGGGTGCCGGCCTTTTCCCGCTTCTCCTCGTACTCAAAGGCGATATCGGTCTTGGCGTTGATTTCGCGCCGTGCCATATCGACGACGCGCACCCGCAAATCCTTGTAGAAACGATAATCCTCCGGCCCGACGCCGCAAAATCAGCGTAGATCAGCGATGGTGATGAGGCGTGAGCCAATGCCCTGGTACTGCTTCAGCAGCTCATAGAGGCGGATGGCGGAACCGAACTCTTGGCTCGAATGAGCAGCTCAGCCGGCTCCCGCGTCCAGGCCGATTTCCGCCAGGGACTCGCGGATTTGCTTGTCGGTGAAGGGTTTGCGCAACCACTTGGCGCCGAGAAAGCGATGAGCGACCGTCTTGTCCTCGTCGTAGCCGGTGGCGAAGACAAAAGGAATCTTGCGGCGAACCAGTTCGTCCGCCACCGGCAGGGAGGCCTCGCCTCGCAGGTTGAGATCGACGATGGCGGCATCCGGGCGGGGGCCGTCGGCAAGAGCGGCAAGAGCCCTCTCGACGGTTGCCACCGGTCCGATGACCTCGTATCCCATGAAATCGAGGGTGGCCTCCACTGCCGCCGCCACCAGAAACTCATCCTCGATCAGCAAGATACGCATGACGTCACTCCTGGTCCCACGGGGTGCATTCGGCGTCGTCGTCCACCTGGGACCACGGCAGGGAAATCCGGCAGCGGGCGCCGGTCGGTTCGAAGGTCAGGTCCACCTTGCCGTCCAAATCGTGGGCGATCCCCTTTTCCAGCAGGAACCGGCCGAAGCCCTGCCCGGGCGCTACAGAAATCTTTGGCCCGCCCTGTTCCACCCAGTTGATCTCCAGCACCGCTGCCACGCCGGCCCCCTTACGGACCCAACTCAGCGCGACGTTGCCCTCGGGAGTGGACAGGGCGCCGTACTTGGCGGCATTGGTGCCCAGTTCGTGGAGCGCCATGGTGAGCGACAGGGCCGCCTTGGGAGCCAAGGCGACATCCTCTCCCTCGATCGTCACCCTTTCACCTCCCACCGTCATATACGGCTGCAATTCATCCTCGGCGACGGCCCGCAGGGAGACACTCCCCCAATTGGCCTGGGTCAGTTTGCTATGGGCGCTGGACAGCGCCTGCAACCGACCCTCCAGCCGCGCCTTGAACGTGGTGAAATCGGCGGTGCGTCGGCCCATCTGATCAACGATGGCGGTGATGAGCGCCATGGTGTTCTTCACCCGGTGCTGCAATTCGCGCATCAACAGGGTCTGATGACGCTGGTTTTCCTGGCGTTCCCGAATGTCGCGAGCCAGCACCACGGCCAAACGTTGGTCGCCCAAACTGACCACGGACGCGCTCTCTTCCACCGGGACCTGCGCCCCGTCCCGCGCGCGGTAGGTGCGCTCGGTGATGACCGTGCCCTTGTCGAGCAATTCGGCCACCCAGTCGAAACCTTCTGGGCTCGCGCCCGAAACGACGAGATCGGTCAGGCGCAACTGGGCGAACTCTTCGTCACTATAGCCCAGCAAGGCGCGGGCGGCGGCATTGGCCTCCTGCACCCGCCCTATCCGCCGTTCGCCGGCATCGATCTGAAACACCAGGGCGGCATCGTGGGCGCCCTGCATGACGGCCCGGTAGCGGGCCTCGCTTTCCGCTACCCGCCGCTCGGCCTGCTTAAGCCGCGTCACGTCGACGAAGGTCAACACCACGCCCTCAATGACGTTGGCCACCGTCCGATACGGCACGATGCACATCAACAGTTGGGGGCCGCTGGGGCCACAGCTGACTTCCCGCTCCACCGGACGCAGGGTGCGGATGACATCGGCGGCCTCCGCATCCAGCCCGTCCAAGGGGAAGCGAGGGGCAAGGTCGGTCAAGGGCCGCCCCTTGTCACCGTCGATCAGCCGGAAAATCTGCTTGGTGGCCGGAGTGAAGCTGCGGATACGCAGAATATTGTCGAGGAAGATGGTGGCGATTTGCGTGCTGTCGAACAGGTTCTGCAGGTCGCTGTTGGCCCCGGACAATTCGCTTAGCTTGTGGCGGAGCTCGGCATTGACCGTCTGGAGTTCCTCATTCATCGACTGAAGCTCTTCCTTCGAGGTCTCCAGCTCTTCGTTTGCCGTCTGGAGTTCCTCGTTCATCGACATCGTTTCTTCGTTCGACGACTTCAGTTCCTCATTCGAAGTCTCCAATTCCTCAACGGCGGTCCGCAGGCGCTCCCTGGTCAGTTGCAGTTCGCTCTCCAGGTCGCGCATGCGCGCGTCGTCGCCGTCTGGCGTCGCCACCCGGTGCGCGCCTTCTGCGGTGGTGTCGGCCCGCAACGCGCCAAGATCTTGGAAGACGACCAGATATTGCCCACTGCGGGGAATGGGATGGACAATCAGGTCGATGACCTGGCTTGCCCCATTGACGCCGAATTCAAGATTAGGATGCACCACCCGCCGGCTCTCACGCACCGCCTGGTGCAGGGCGGCGCGAAGGTCATTGCGCAGGCCAAGGCGGGCCATTTGGACGATGTTGAGATTGGGAGCGCCGCTCGGAAGCTCCAGATAGGTTCCGGTGCGGTTCGAGACCCGGATGATGTCGCCGCCGTCGGTGACCACCGCATGAGCGGGCGCGTAATGGTCGAGGACAAGTTGCTCGGCGAACCTCTCCTGCGTTTCTGTCTTCAGCGGGGGGCCGGCCTCCTGTGGCGCCGAGGGAACGGTGTCATCCAGACCGCCATGGGGACGGCTCAAGGGAAAATGGAGGTCGGGCGCGGTCGGCACGTTGCGCCGGGTGAAGATGCGGTTGGCGGGATTGGTCGACGCGAACAGCCGGCCATTCTGGGTGATACTTTCCGACGGCCCCAGGAACAGGGTGCCGCCAGGCTTCAGGGCATAATGGAAGATCGGGATCAACTTGGCCTGCAGCGGCGCCCCCAGATAGATCAGCAGGTTACGGCAAGAAATCAGGTCGAGCCGGGAGAATGGCGGGTCCTTGATGACACTGTGCAGAGAGAACAGGCACATCTCGCGGATGTCCTTGTTCACCTGATAGCCGTTGTCGCCGGCCGCAAAGAAGCGTTCCAGCCGCTGGGAGGTGACGTCCGTGGCGATGGTAGCGGGATAGCGACCGGCCCTGGCGAGGTCCAGCGCCTCCTCGTCGATGTCGGAGGCGAAAATCTGCACCCTCGCCCGGCTGCCGGTTTCCCTCATGCGCTCGGCGATCAGGATCGCCAGCGTGTAAGCCTCTTCTCCGGTCGAGCAACCGGGAACCCACACCCTGATCTGATCGTCGGGTCCCCGTCCGTCGACGATCCCGGGGATGACATCCCGGGCCAGGGCCTCGAAAGCCTCGGTGTCGCGGAAGAATTGGGTGACGTTGATCAGCAGGTCGCGGAACAACAGGCCAGCCTCGTGCTCGCTGCCGCGCAACGCCTCGATATAGTCGGTCACTTGGCTCAATTGCAGCACCAGCATGCGCCGCTGGATGCGGCGGACCAGGGTGCTCTTCTTGTAGCTGCTGAAATCGTGGCCGGTCCGCATCCTCAAGATGGCGCAAATCTTGATCAGATGATCGCCGGCTTCGGGAAGCCGCGGCTCGTCGCTTTTGGCGCCCGAACGGTCGGCAGGGCTGAAATAGTTGGCTAGGGCGGCCGGCATTTCCTCGCACGGCAGCACATGATCCGCCAATCCGGTGGCGGCGGCGCTGTGCGGCATGCCATCGTATTTGGCCACCCCCTCGGCCTGAGCCATGGTCAGGCCGCCGAACTCCTTGATCGCACGCAGGCCCAAGGTGCCGTCGCTGCCGGTGCCCGACAGAATGATACAGGCGGCGTTTTCGCCCTGGTCCTGAGCCAGGGCGCGGAAGAAGACGTCGATGGGCATCCGCTGGCCACGCGGCTCCGCCGGCGTCAACAGCTTGAGGACACCGCCCTCGATGACGAGGACCTTGTTGGGTGGAATCAGGTAGACGTGGTCGGCGGCGACGAGGGTGTCACCGGTCACCTGCCGTACCGGCATCGATGTGTGCCGACCGAGCAATTCAGCCAGCATGCTGTCATGGGTGGGATCGAGATGCTGGATCAGGACGAAGGCCATGCCAGAATCAGCCGGCACGGCGGAGAGGAAGGCTTGGAACGCCTCCAGCCCCCCAGCCGACGCGCCCAGTCCGACGATCGGGCATGCGGCGCGCTTTTTGGTTCGTGCGGCGTCGGCATCCTGTGGCGCGTCGCTGTCGGTCAAAATCTGACCTTCCTCCGTTGTGTGCTACGCACTATTACATAGGCGCTAGAGCTTCACACCCCGATTGCAAGCTATATGGCATCCGGGCAGTACCGGGTACCGACGAGGTGATACCACCGATGCGCGCGCCGGCGCTGGCAGGCCATTCCGTAGGACCCTTAGGGTTTTCCCGGTAACGCCAAACCGGGGCGGTCCGGGCAATGCATGCCTATCCGCAGCTAACGGCGAAATGGCGGGTGTTGGCCCATGTCGGCCTTTCTCGGCGATCTCGACCCAACTTACGGGGCGGCGGCGATGATTGCGGACGCGCACGGCTAATAACGGAAATCATTATGGGCGCAATACCAGCCCCAGATGCCGCGAGAACCCAACCAGATCGGCAAGGCCGTTCACCTGCATCTTCTCGAATACCCGCGCCCGGTGGACTTCCGCCGTCTTGAGACTGATGCCGAGTTCGGCGGCGAATTCCTTGGTGGACGCGGACCTGGTCGAGCGCCTGCGGGCCGGTGGGCAGGGCTGGCAATCTCGGGTCAATGAGACGCTCCGAAAGGCGGCTGGTCTGTGAGCGGCGCCGCCTCGGGAAGGCTGAGCGACCCGCGCATCAAAAATGCGCGGTGCGGGAGTTTGTATCCCTTGGTCGGCCGTTGCCCTCAACCGCGGCGCAAGGCGCTTGTCGCATTTCATCTAATCCTTTGGTAAAATTTGTCCAAAATGGCTCCTAGGTGAGGGTATTCGATGTCGCCGTTTCGTGGCGCGCTGGTTGCGGCACTGTCATTGCTGGCCGCGCCTGAGCCACTCCTGGCCTGCGGCCACGACGGCGGGCCGGTGGTGTCGCTGGCGCTCGACACCAAGAGCAATCCACCCCGCGTCATGGGGGAGGGCACCGCAATCGACCCGCTCCGCCCCGGCGTCAGCATTGAGGTGCTGTGTGAGGCGGCACAGAGCGCTGGTCTGTCCCTGGAATTCAAGCGGGTGCCGTGGGCGCGCGCGCTCCACCTGGTTGAGCATGACCGGGTGGACGGCATATTCCATGCCAGCTTTACCCCCGAGCGCCAAGCGGTGATGGTCTATCCGACCCGCGGCGGGCAGCCGGATCCCGAGCGGGCGATTTTCCATCAGGCCTATAAGCTTTATGTCCGCAACGACAGCCCTGGCAGTTGGGACGGAGCCAACCTGATCGGGGTAGGCGACCGAGCCGTCGGCGCCACCCGGGGATACGCCGTCGTCGCGCAGCTGCGAACTGCCGGCATCGCGGTGGAGGAGGAGGAGGAGCCAGCCACCAACTTCCGTAAGCTGCTGGCTGGGCGCATTGCCGCCGTGGCCGAACTCGAGGGGATCGCGGACCTTCTCCTTGCCACCACGGACCTGAAGGGCCAAGTGCGCAAGCTGGAAACCCCACTGACCCGCAAGCCCTATTACCTGACATTCTCGCGGGGATTCCACCGCGAGCGGACCCAGGACGCCGAGCGGCTGTGGGACAAAATCCGCGCCATCAACGCCTCCCCGGCGCTGCACCGGATCGAAGCCCGCTACAGAGCGGGGCCATGACGCAGCGTATCGCCGATGTCCTGGTGCGCCGGGTGTTCTTGGCCTATCTCGCCGCCGCCACGGTGATCACCCTGGTGATGGTGGTGCTCGACGCCCGTGAGATCAAGGCCGGCGTTGCGCGCGAGGTGGCCCTGCACGCCGCCAGCGTCGAGGGATCGGTTGCCCGCGCACTGTGGTCAATGGACCTCAAAGCGGTTGCCGAAGTGGCCAAGGGGCTCGACCACGTGCCCCTGATCGCCGGCGTCCAGGTCATCGACGCCGTGTCCAATACCGCCGTTGGTTCCAGCGGACGTGCCGTGGACGGCTTCGGTGCCGACGAAAGCCGCTTCCCGTTGGTGTTCCGCCACGAAACGGGTGTGGAGAAGGTGGGGGTTCTGGTGATCAAGACCGCGCCCTCGCAGTTCTGGGAGCGACTGTGGCCGAAGCTGGCCTCGGTCCTGGTGGGGGCGGCGCTGAAGACGCTAATCCTGGGGTGGATCCTGTTGCGCGCAACCGAATACATTGTCCAACGGCCGCTCAAGCGGTTGACCGGGGTGGTGCGCTCCTTCAATCCCGACGCCGGGGCTGTCCCGGGGGCGGCGCTGGCGTCGGTCAGCGACGCACCGCGCTCAGAATTGCACCTGTTGGCCGAGACCTTCGATGAGATGGCGGTCCGGGTGGCGGAGAACGCGCAGCTGCGCGAGCGGGCAACCTATCTCGAGAGGACCGAACTACTGGCGCGACGGCTGGAGCAGTCCAACGCCGAGCTGGAGCAGTTCGCCTATGTGGTTTCCCACGACCTGCGCCAACCGCTGCGCAACGTCAGCAGCTTCATCCTGCTGCTGGAGCGTCATCTGGGCGAGAACCTGGACGCCACGGCCCGCGAGTATATGGGCTTCGTCGGCGACGGTGCCCGGCGGATGAACAAGATGATCGTCGACATTCTGGAATATTCCCGGGTCGGCCAGCACGAGCGCCCGACCACCGTGGTGTCGCTGGCCGAGGTGCTGGCCGAGGTCGAGGACATGTACCGGCCGACCATGGAGGAGGTGCAGGCCAGGCTGGTGTGCGCGGCGGCATTGCCCGACGTTCTGGGCGACCACGGCGACCTGGTCCGCCTGTTTCAGAACCTGATCGGTAACGCGCTGAAATACCGGCATCCCGATCACTCTCCGGAGATCCGTGTGACAGCCTGCCGCAAGGAGACCGAATGGGTGGTTGCGGTGGCCGACAACGGTGTCGGCATAGATCCCAGCGCCCTCGACCGAATCTTCAAGGTGTTCGTTCGCCTCCACAACTTAAATGTGGAGGGCAGCGGCATTGGTCTCGCCGTCTGCCGCAAGATCGCCGAGCACCACAGCGGCCGCATATGGGTGGAATCGCCAGGGGAAGGTCGTGGATCGACTTTCTACATCGCATTTAGGCCGGCCGAGAGTTAGAGACTGGTGCCATTCAATCTCCTGACAAAGGGTCTACGGGCAGCGAGCAGCGTAGCGCCAATGCGCGGGCCGTCTGCCGAGCAGCAGTTGTTGTTCCCCCGAGGTTGCTGCTACGATCAGCCATGCGAAAGCCCGATCCCATTCGCATGGGCAAAAATGGCGTAATAGCCAATAGATACAAAGTATTGGCGACTTGCAGCTAGTATTCGCGATGCGCGGGTCTGGGGTTCAAGTCCTCTGGCTGGAACAAATATTTTCTTAGTAAAGACAGGTAGTTGGCGGGCGACAGTGGCGCCGATCCGGCGTCTCAGCCATGACTCACGGCCACTCACGCGCCCGGCCCGTCCGAAGACGGCATTTAGGGGGGGCGTCAGCGGCTACTGATCCGGCGGGAGTCATCCACACGGGGGAACGGCAGGCCGTAAATTCTGGCGTCAATCAGGGGCGGATAGGCCATCCAACTGGGAAGTATCGACTTCGGCCTTCCGTATTGGCCATTCTCCATGTTATCAGACATATTTAATGTTAGATTGACCGGGGGCGGGCAATGGTCGAACGGAGCCTAAGCGGCGTCGAGCGCATTCTGCGTGACGACGAGATCATCGTGAGTAAGACCGATCTCAAGGGCCGCATTACTTACTGCAACGACATCTTCATGCACATGGCCGGCTATACCGAGAGCGAACTACTCGGCCAGCCACACAGCATCATCCGGCATCCGGCAATGCCGCGCTGCGCGTTCAAGCTGGTGTGGGACACTGTCGAGGCCGGCAGGGAGGTTTTCGCCTACGTGGTGAACCGGGCGCGAAATGGCGATCATTACTGGGTATTTGCCCACCTCACACCGGATTTCGACGATGCGGGCCAGATTGTCGGCTACCACTCGTTCCGCCGTTCGGTCGATCGGCGGGCTCTCGCCACCGTAGAGCCGATCTACGCGGCCCTGCTGGCCGAGGAGGCCCGCCACCACGACCGCAAGGAGGGAATGGTCGCCTCCACCCGCATGCTGCTCGCCACCCTCGAAGAGAAGGGCGTCACCTATGACCAGTTTGTCCTCGGTCTCTAGGGCGCTGGTCGCCATCGTCGTCAGTTCCGGCCTGGCACTGGCGGCCGGTCTTTGGGCGTTGTCGCTGGGGGCGTCGGCTCCGGGACTTCTCGCACTGGGCGCGGTCCTGCCCAGCGGCTTGGCCGTGCTGTGGCTGTGGCGTGCCAACCGCAGCATCAACAAGGCGATCGCGACCCTGGACGAGGCTGCGGAGGGACGCCTGCGCGCCCGGGTGCTCGGTATCCGTGGCCACGGCAACATCGGCAAGATGCTGATCGACATCAACCGCGTGCTCGATCAGATGGAGGCGTTCGCCAAGGAGACCGACGCCGCTATGAAGGCGGCCGCAGAGAAGCGGTTTTACCGGAAGATCCAGACACGCGGCCTGCGAGGCGAATTCGCCCGCTATGCTGGCAGCGTCAACACGACCCTGGCGGCGATGGATGCCAGCACCGACCTTTTGGCGGCCTTTGAAGGACGCATGCTGAAGGACGCGGTGACCATCACCATGACGGTCAACGAGGGCGCCATCGGCAATGCCCGCATCGTCGGCGGCATCCGAACCGCAGTCGACGAGGCCCAGGCCATGGCGGCGGCCACCGAGGAAATGGTCTCGGGCATCCAGGAAATCAGCTATGGCAGCGATGAAGTCGCCGCACTGTCGGCCAGCGCCAAGGAGAAGACGGACAGCGCCCGCCACGTGGTCGGCAACGCCATGAACGAGTTCGGCGAGATCGCATCCGCCGTCGGCGACGCGGCTCGCCGTGTCGAGGGGCTCACCAAGGCGTCCGAGGCCATTGGCGATATGCTGTCGGCCATTGAGGACATCGCCGGCCAGACCAATCTGCTGGCGCTCAACGCCACCATCGAGGCGGCGCGCGCCGGCGAGGCGGGCAAGGGCTTCGCGGTGGTCGCCGGCGAGGTCAAGAACCTGTCCAACCAGACCGCCAGGGCCACCCTCGACATCGGGGGCCGGATCGCCAACCTGCGGGAAGAGATGACCGGTATCGCCGTCACCATGAGCCGAGGAACCCATGCCATCGCCAAGGGCCGCGAGGCAATGCAGGAGATGGGGACCCGCATGGGCGAGGTCAGCGCCATGGTGGAGGATACCACCGTCCGCATGACGGACATCTCGCGGGTCCTCGCCCAGCAGGCGGCGGCGGCCAACCAGATCTCCGGCGGGGTACAGCGGGTTGCGGCTCAGGCTCGGGAAAACGCCGAGTCAATTGAGATCAGCTCCAATGCGCTGATGGGCGTCGAAAAGGAAATGGGCTCGCTTCTGCGCACCTTGGCGGATCGCGACATCCCCAACAAGATCATCTTGCTGGCCAAATCCGACCACATCCTGTGGAAGAAGCGGCTGGTAGACATGATGGTAGGCAAGATGAGCCTCAACCCCGACGAGTTGGCGAGTGACAAGAATTGCCGCCTGGGCAAGTGGTATTATGGCCCCGGCTCGATGTCATTCCGTGATCACCCCGCCTATCTCGAGCTTGAGGAGCCGCACCACATCGTCCACCAGAACGGAATCGAAGCGGTGCGGGCCTTCAATGCCGGTCGAATCGATGAGGCCATGGAGCGTTACACCCTGGTGGAGACTGCGTCGCTTGGCGTGCTGTCGTGCCTCGACCGTCTGATGACGGAGAAGCCCCCTCGCGTTGCATCGGCGGCAGGCC
>CAJANL010000263.1 GCA_903941105.1 uncultured Rhodospirillaceae bacterium | reverse complement strand
GGTCGGCGCGGAACAGCGCCATTTCCGGCTTGCTCAGGGTGCCGAGCGCCGGGGCATTGCGTTCCTGGTCGATCCACCATCTGGCCCGCTCGGGGAACAGGCGCATGATCCCCTTGATGGTCGCGGCCCCCTTCATGAAGCAGAGATCGCAATTGCCCAGGGGCGTTTTGCCGTTGTTGTCGGGCAAGCCGAGGTCAAAGGGTTGGCGCTTCCAGAACGCCGACACGTCGCGGCGATTCACCTTGGCGGCGTCGAGCGGCAGGACGGTCTCGAAGCGTTCCTTGCCCGCCTCGTTCATGGCCTTCTGGCGGGCGACCCGGCGCGGCTCGTCATGGCGCAGGCCGACGATGTTGACCCATTCCGGGTAGCCCAGGATATCGCGCATATAGGCGATGCCGCGCTTGACCTTGAGGTAATGGGTGCAGAGCCGCATGGTAGGATTGGGCAGGAAGCCCCGCGCCTTGATGATCTTCTCGAAGGGTTCGCCATTACGCGATGCGCTGTTGTAGCCCACCACGCCGGTGTCGAACTGCTCGGCGGGATCATATTCCAGCCAGGTGATCGGGACCGACCAGCGCACCGAGCATTCGTGGACGAAGCGCAGCGTCTGCTCGAATTCCTTGCCGGTGTTGAAAAACACCACATGGACGTCGGAGGGCAGTTGCCCATCATGGGCATCCAGGATATGGCGCAGCATGTAGCCGGACGTGCGTCCGCCCGAGAACGACACCAGGGCGGGGCCATCGATGCGATAGGGATTGCGGGTCATGTCGGTTATCCGGCGGTCTGAGCCTGGATGCGGTGGCCCAGCCAGGCCATCACTGGCACCGCCATGGAATTGCCCAGCGCCCGGTAGCGCGGGCCGTCGGGACAGTCTTCGGCGGCCTTCTTGCGCCAGAGGATCTGGGTGTAATCGTCGGGGAAGCCCTGCAGGCGCTCGCATTCGCGGGGCGTCAGGCGGCGCACCGCCATGCCGGGAGAATGGACAGCGAAGGGCGATTTCTCGAAAGCCCGCAGGCAGTCGGTATGATCCACGGCGATGCCGAGCGACGAGCTGGCGTTGCCGCTCTTGTGCATGTTGAAGGCCAGATAGGTTTGCTGCTTGGTCCCCGGCTCCGCCGCCAGGGCACCGGCAACATCCAAAGTCCGGACCTCGTTCCGCTGGTTCTGGGCAAACGCCACGGCGTGCTGCTTGCCCGCCTGCAACGTGAACATGGGATCGCCGTCACCACCGATGCCGATCCCTGCACGGGGATCGGTGGTGCTGACACCGGTGCGGGCACCGGCCTCCTGAATGGGAAACGTTACCGGCACCAACGGCGTACCGCGTCCGGTCCCATCCTCCGAGGCGTCGAAGCCCTCGCCGCGCAGGGAATGGGTGACCAGGGTGTCGATGTCAGGCCGGTGGGCGAGGTTCGACTTGGCCCTCAGGGTGTGGGCGATCAGCGTGTCGGTGCAGTCGCTGTCCACGCCACGCGACAGATCGCGTGCCCGCAAGGTGGTGGCGACGAAGGTTTCGCTCTCGAAATCCATCCGTCCACTGGCCGAGGCACAGGCGTTGAGCGCCGTGGCAACGTCGATGGGGCCGGAGGTGTTGTTGCCGCCGAAGGCCTCTGCTATCAGTCCGCCGCTGGTGGCGAAAGACGTTTCGCCGCTTCGGCCAGCGCGAGCCTCAAGCGTGGGGGCAACAGCTTGTTCCGCTTCTCGGCGCGGCGGATGATCCCGGCGCACGCCTTCGCGCTCAAGAAGTACCTGGAGAGGATCGGCCCGGTCTCCAGCACCTGCGACAACGAACACACGGCGGCGGCGTTGGGCCAGGCCGAAATATTGGGCGTCGAGCACCCGCCACGCGACTGTGCGCGCGGGTCCAACGACAACACCAGCGTCCGACCATTTGCCCCCTGGCGGGACGAGCGGACCATCTTCTCCGGCCAGTCCGCCCAGAAGACATCCGAAGGCGTTGTCGCGGGTGGAAAGGACTCCGGGGACGTTTTCCCAAACAACCCAAGCTGGATCGATGGCATCGGCGAGTTCCACGAAATTGAGGGCAAGGTTGCCGCGGGAATCGTCCAGCGACTTGCGCAAGCCCGCCACCGAGAACGCCTGACAGGGTGTCCCGCCCACCAGGACGTCGATCTTCCCCC
>CAJANL010000262.1 GCA_903941105.1 uncultured Rhodospirillaceae bacterium | reverse complement strand
TGTTGTTGTTCTTGGCGGCCGGGGGAAGTCCGGCCTTTCCGTGCCCCTTCGCCTCCGTTCCGGTCAGCCGATACGGTAAATCTTGGCGGCACCCCGCCCGAGGCGGTACATCATCAAGGTCAGGTGGAACGGCGAAAACATCGCCATGGCGGTGCCGGTCATGCTGAGATATCCGGCGAAGGCGTCGGCCGCCACCTGCATCGGGCTGGGATGGTCGGACGGAGCTTCGAGACGGATGGTGGTGTTGAACATGACGGGCGTTCCTGCCGTGGCTGCTGGGCCGATTAACGGGGTTTCGATCCATCGGGTCAATTTGGCCGGACGGCAGGGGCCGACCATAGGACCAAGGTCATGACCGGGACGGACCGCCTGTTCGCCCTGCTCGAAAGCCTGGGGGTAGCCACCACCACCCACCACCACGCGCCGGCCTTCACCGTGGAGCAGGGCAATGCGGTGTGGGGAGCCATCCCCGGCGTCCACTGCAAGAACCTGTTCCTCAAGGACGCCAAGGCCAAGCTGTGGCTGGTGGTGGCGCCGGGCGAGCGGCGCGTCGACCTCAAGCGCCTGCCCGACCGCATCGGCTCGGCCCGCCTGTCGTTCGGCTCGGGCGAACTGCTGCAGCAGGTGCTGGGGGTGGAGCCGGGTTCGGTGACCCCGTTCGCGCTGGTCAACGACGCCGAACGCCGGGTCTCGCTGGTGCTGGACGCCTGGATGATGGAGCAGCCGCTGCTGAACTTCCATCCGCTGCGCAACGACATGACCACCACCATCGCCGCCGCCGACTTCCGCCGCTTCCTGGCGGCGACGGGGCATGTGGGCGACCTCGTCGATTTGAGGTGATTCGCGCCAACCCCACAGTCGTCATTCCCGCGCAGGCGGGAATCCACGGCGCCGTTCGCGCTTGCGGACCCATGGACCCCCGCCTTCGCGGGGTGACGGCAAATGGAGTGCACTTACTTCAGCTCGCCGACGAATTTCAGCCGGCCCGCCTCCACCAGCTGCGCGGCAGGCAGGGCGGCGGCTTCGGCCAGGTAGGCCTTGACGGCGACGGGAGTGCCGGTGAGATGGTTGATGGGCCCCGGCCGCACCGTCACACCATGGCGGGCGGTCAACGCCTTGTTCGCCTCGGGAGCCGGCGCCAGCATCACCAGATCGTCGCCCTTGCGTGTCGCCAGCAGGGCGACGCGGAGATTGCCGGTGAACTGCACCAGGGTCAACCCGCCGCCGGCAGGCATGGCGCGAGCCTTGCCAACGCCGCCGCCGCCGATGTCGTAGAGCTTCTCGGCGGCGTTCCACCGCACCGCCAACTCGCTGCCGTCGCTGCGGCGATAGAGGCCGTCCTTGACGCCCTCGGCTCGGATGGCGGCCTCGGCCGGCACGGTTTCGCCCTCCACCTGCCAGCAGGCGGACAGCAGCAGGACGGCAAGCGGGGCCACGAGAATGCGCATGAAGCGCAAATTAGCATCGGCCTCAAGGGGGCGATTTGACGTAGGCCAAGCGGCGCGCACTTGTGGCGTGGATAAGGTGTCGCTAAAGTCCGCCCTGGCCGTTACCGCATGGAGCCGACATGACCGTCCCCTCGACAGACCGCGTCCTCATTCTCGATTTCGGTTCGCAGGTGACCCAGCTGATCGCCCGGCGGGTGCGCGAGTGCGGCGTCTATTGCGAAATCCACCCCTTCAACCGGGTGACCAAGGACAGCCTGAAGGCCTTCGCGCCCAAGGGCTTGATCCTGTCGGGCGGCCCGGCCTCGGTGCTGGACGACAACGCGCCCCTGCCGCCGGACTTCATCTACGACACCGGCCTGCCGATCCTGGGCATCTGCTACGGCCAGCAGTCCATGTGCCACCAGCTGGGCGGCACCGTCGAAGCCGGCCACGACCGCGAGTTCGGCCGCGCCTATGTGGACATCGTCGCCGACTGCGCCCTGTTCCACGGCGCCTGGGACATGGGCGGCCGCGAGCAGGTGTGGATGAGTCACGGCGACCGCGTCACCGAGTTGCCCGGCGGTTTCCGCGCCGTGGGCACCAGCGAGGGCGCGCCCTTCGCCGCCATTGCCGACGACCGGCGGCATTACTACGCGGTGCAGTTCCACCCCGAGGTGGTGCACACCCCGCACGGCGCCAAACTGCTGTCCAACTTCGTGCACGGCGTCTGCGGCTGCGTCGGCGACTGGACCATGGCGGCGTTCCGTTCGCAGGAGATCGCCAAGGTCCGCGCCCAGGTCGGCGGCGGCCGGGTGATCTGCGGCCTGTCGGGCGGCGTCGACTCCTCGGTGGTGGCGGCGCTGCTCCACGAAGCCATCGGCGACCAGCTGACCTGCGTCTTCGTCGATACCGGCTTCATGCGGGCCGGCGAGTCCGACCAGGTGGTGAGCCTGTTCCGCGACCGCTTCAACATCAAGCTGGTGCACCGAGACGCCTCGGCGCTGTTCCTCGCCAAGCTGGCCGGCGTCACCGATCCCGAGAGGAAGCGCAAGATCATCGGCGCCACCTTCATCGACGTGTTCGAGGAAGAGGCCCGGGCGGTGGGCGGCGCCGACTTCCTGGCGCAAGGCACCCTGTATCCCGACGTGATCGAGTCGGTCAGCTTCATCGGCGGGCCCTCGGTGACCATCAAGAGCCACCACAATGTGGGCGGCCTGCCCGAGCGCATGAACATGAAGCTGGTGGAGCCGCTGCGCGAGCTGTTCAAGGACGAGGTGCGGGCCTTGGGCCGCGAGCTTGGCCTGCCCGACGACATGGTCGGCCGCCACCCCTTTCCCGGACCGGGCCTGGCCATCCGCATTCCCGGCCAGCCCCTGACTCACGAGAATCTCGACATCTTGCGCAAGGCCGACGCCATCTATCTGGACGAGATCCGCAAGGCCGGCCTCTATGACCAGATCTGGCAGGCCTTCGCCGTGCTGCTGCCGGTGCGCACCGTCGGCGTGATGGGCGATTC
>CAJANL010000261.1 GCA_903941105.1 uncultured Rhodospirillaceae bacterium | reverse complement strand
GTCAACCCGATGATCAAGATCATCAACATCGTCGCCATCCTTCTGCTGGCGATGGTGGCCGGCCACTAAGGCCAGTCATCGGTTGATACGAGAAACCCCGGCCGCAAGGCCGGGGTTTTTTCGTTATTCCGGTAAGCCGCTGAAACGACCCGCCCATCCATCCATCCCTCGTCGGGCGGGCGCATCGTCGCCCTTGACCGCCGCCGCTAGTGCACTGAACCAAACAGAGGATTCATGGCGGTCGTGATCCGTGCGAATCTGGGGCGCATGGTCGCCAAGGCCGTGGGCGTTAGCTTGAGCGCCGTTCAGCGCCTTTGGGGTGCGCACGATCTCCAGCCCCATCGCCTCCTTACCGTCAAACGGTCCAAGGACCCGGCTTTCGCCGAGAAAGTCGAAGACGTCGTCGGCCTCTACATGGAACCTTGCCGGGCGTCACCGGCCGTGCTTGCCGGAGTGGGCGGCGAGCGGCTACAGTTCCCCCTGCGATTGACGGGGGGCGGCCATCATGAACTGGGTGTATCTGCTGGTGCTGGCGGTGGGGCTGGCGTTTGCGAACGCTCCCGCCCATGCCAACCCCGACCGCCGGGTTGCCCTGATCATCGGCAATGACGCCTACAAATCCCTGAAGACGCTGGACAACGCCGTCAACGATGCCCGGGCGATGGAGCGGGAGTTGAAGGCCGCCGGGTTCGAGACGACGGTCAGGACCAATGTCGGTCGGCGCGAGATGAATGGCGCCATTACCGACTTCGCCGACAAACTGGCCAGCGGCGCGGTGGGGCTGTTCTACTATGCCGGCCACGGCATCGAAGCCAAGGGGCAGAACTTCCTGGTGCCGGTGGACGCGGTGGTCGAGCGCGAGGCCGATCTCACCTCGGAGGCGGTTAATGCCGGCAATCTGGTCCAGGCCATGAAGGAGGCCCACAACAAGCTCAACATCGTCATCCTCGATGCCTGCCGCGACAATCCGCTGAAAAGCCGCTCGGGCAGCCGGGGTCTGGCGGTGATTCCCTCGGGCGGGGCGGGACTGTTCGTCGCCTATGCCGCCGCACCGGGCGAGAAGGCCGATGACGGCGGCAAGGACAAGAACGGCGTGTTCACCGGCGAGTTGGTCAAGGCGCTGCGCGAGCCGGGGCTCAAGATCGAGGACGTGTTCAAGAAGGTCACCGCGGGCGTGCAGGGCCGGACCGGCGGTCGGCAGGTCCCTTACATCTCGGCGTCGATCTCGGGTGACTTCTACTTCCGGCCGGGGAGCGCGGCGGCGCCGGTGGTGCGCAATGATGGCGGGGCTGGCGGCGGCAATGACGGCCTGTTCTGGTCATCGATTAAGGACAGCCGAGACGCCTCGGACTTTCAGGCTTACCTGGATAGGTATCCATCCGGCGACTTCTCCGCGTTGGCGCGCACGAGGCTGGACAAGCTGAAGGGGGCGCAGACTGCCTCGCTCTCCCCCGGAGCTGTGGTGAAGCCCGAGCCGGTACTCGACGCGCTGGACCGCGAGATGGTGGCGGGGCGTAAGGGGAGTGTGCGTGACGCCCCGGAGGCCAAGGCGAAGTTGATCTCGACGCTGGCCGAGGGCGACAGCATCCAGGTGACGGGCAAGGTGCAGGGCGCCAACTGGTACGCGGTCAGCCGCAAGGGACAGCACGGCTTCGTGGTGGCCGACACCCTGGAGGAGGCCGGGGTCTACAAGGCGAGGAAGGATAAGGCGGCACAAGTTGCGGTCTTGGCGCCGGCACAGCCTGCGACGGGGGGCGGGTCACGATCGCCGGGTTCGGTGTTCCGGGACTGCGCGGGCTGCCCCGAGATGGTGGTGGTGCCGGCCGGCAGCTTCATGATGGGGATGGGCGCGTCGGAGCAGGAGTTGTTTCGCGCACAGGGCGGTGCGCCTATTTCTGTGGAAAATGCGACGCCACAGCATCAGGTGACGATCGGGTACAGCTTCGCGGTGGGGAAGTATGAGGTGACGCAAGGGGAGTGGCAATCGTTGATGGGGTTGAATCCGAGTAAGTTCGTTGACGGCCGGAACCCTGTGGAAAACGTGAGTTGGGACGATGCGCAGGAGTTCATCCGCCGCCTGAACGCCAAGCTGCGGGGGGCGCAGTCGGTCTCGACCGGGGGCGATGGCCCGTATCGCCTGTTGACCGAGGCCGAGTGGGAATATGCGGCGCGGGCGGGGACGACGACGACGTATTCGTGGGGCGACAGCCCTGGCTGGGGCAACGCCAATTGTGATGGCTGCCGCAGTCAGTGGGACGGCAAGCAGACGGCTCCGGTGGGCAGCTTCCGCCCCAACGCCTTCGGGCTTCATGATATGCACGGTAACGTGCAGGAGTGGCTACAGGATTGCTCTTTGTTCAGCTATAAAGAGGTACCGTCGGACGGCAGTGCGCAGACAGAGGGGTGCCCCCAGCGCCGCACGCGGGGCGGCAGCTGGAGCCATCCTGCGAGTTCCCTCCTCTCCGCCAGTCGCAATTCGTACACCCAACGCGCCCAGTTCAGCATTGTGGGATTCCGCATTGCCAGGACGCTCCCGTGATGCGCCCCAGCATCCGCCTCGTCCTGGCCGCGGTGGTCACCGTCCTGATGGCGGTGTCGGTCACCGGCCCCGCCGACGCCGCACCCGACGACAAGCGGGTGGCGTTGATCATTGGCAATGACGCCTACAAGGGGCTGAAGCGGCTGGACAACGGCGTCAACGACGCCCGCGCCATGGCGGCCGAGCTCAAGGCGCTGGGCTTCGAGACCATCGTCAAGACCAACGCCGGCCGCAAGGAGATGCACACCGCCATCGGCGAGTTCGGCGGCAAGCTGGCCTCGGGCTCGGTCGGGCTGTTCTACTAC
>CAJANL010000260.1 GCA_903941105.1 uncultured Rhodospirillaceae bacterium | reverse complement strand
GTCATGATCGGCAAGCAATTGCTGATGAGCCGGGGTTCGTTGACCACCTTCTCCATCGCCAACGACGTGGCCAAGTATTTCGCCATCATCCCGGCGCTGTTCCTGGCCTCCTACCCCCAGCTCCAGGCGCTCAACGTCATGGGGCTGGCCAGCCCGCAGTCGGCCATCCTGTCGGCCATCATCTTCAACGCGCTGATCATCATCGCGCTGATCCCTCTGGCGCTCAAAGGCGTCACCTACAAGCCGGCCAGCGCCGAGACGCTCTTGAAGCGCAACCTGCTGGTCTATGGCGTGGGCGGCCTGGTCGTCCCCTTCGTCGGCATCAAAGTGATCGATGTCCTCGTCGCCGCCCTTGGCCTCGCCTGAACGGAGACCCGTGTCATGTTGAAGGAAATTCGTCCCGCCCTGGTGCTGCTGGTCGTCATGACCGTCCTCACCGGCATCGCCTATCCCCTGGCCGTCACCGGCTTGGCGCAGATCACCTTCCCCTGGCAGGCGGGCGGCAGCCTGATCGAGAAGGACGGCAAGGTCGTCGGCTCGGCCCTGATCGGCCAGTCGTTCACCGGCCCCGCCTATTTCTGGAGCCGGCCGTCGGCGACCACCGCCGCCGATCCCGCCGACCCCACCAAGACCGTGGCGGCGCCTTACAACGCCGCCAACTCCATGGGCAGCAATCTCGCCCCGACATCCAAGGCGCTGGTGGACGGCGTCGCGTCGGCGGCCGACACCGTCCGCGCCGCCCATCCCGACCAGACGGGACCGGTGCCGGTGGATCTGGTGACGACCTCGGCCAGCGGTCTCGATCCCCATATCAGCCCGGCCGCCGCGCAATGGCAGGTGAAGCGGGTCGCGGCGGCGCGCGGCGTCTCGGTCGGCGATATCGCCAAGCTGCTGGCCCGGCACACCGAGGGCCGCGAACTCGGCATCCTGGGCGAGCCACGCGTCAACGTGCTCAAGCTCAATCTGGCGCTGGACGAACGCTGGCCGATCAAGTGAACTGGTCTCCATGAGCGACGACCGCGACGACCGCCCCTCTCCCGAGGCACTGCTGGCTGAAGCCCGGCGGGAGGGGCGGGGGCGCCTGAAGATCTTCCTCGGCGCCGCCCCCGGCGTCGGCAAGACCTATGCCATGCTGGAGGCCGCACACGAGCGGCTGCGGGACGGTGTCGAGGTGGTCGCCGGTGTGATCGAGACCCATGGCCGACGCGAAACCGAGGCATTGTTGAAGGGGGTTGAAGTCCTGCCTCCCCGCGTGGCGGAGTATCGCGGCAAGAGTTTCCGCGAGATGGACCTCGATGCGCTGATCGAGCGCCGGCCGAAGGTCGCCCTGGTGGACGAACTCGCCCATACCAACATCCCGGGCTCGCGCCACGTCAAGCGCTGGCAGGACGTCGAGGAACTGCTGGCGACCGGCATCGACGTCTATTCCACCCTCAACATCCAGCATCTGGAATCCGTCAACGACATCGTCGAGCAGATTTCCGGCGTCAAGGTGCGCGAGACCTTGCCCGACAGCGTGCTGTCCACCGCCGACGAGATCGAGCTGATCGACCTGCCGCCGCAGGATCTGATCAAGCGGCTGGAGGAGGGCAAGGTCTACGTCCCGGAGCAGGCCCGGCGCGCCATCCACAGCTTCTTCTCGCCCGGCAACCTGACGGCCTTGCGCGAGATGGCGTTGCGCCACGCCGCCGAGCGGGTCGACCGCCAAATGGTCGACTATATGCGCGCCCATGCCATCCCCGGTCCGTGGCCAGCGCGGGAGCGGGTGCTGGTGTGCGTCGACGAAAGGGTGGATGCCGACCGGCTGGTGCGGGTGGCCAAGCGCACGGCCGAGCGGCGCGGCGCCGCCTGGGTGGCGGTGACGGTGGAGACCGCGCACGCCCACGCCGCGACCGAGGCGGAACGCGACCGCGTCGATGCCGCCATGCGGCTGGCCGCCCAGTTGGGAGGTGACTCGGCGACGCTGCAGGGCGACGACGTGGCCGACAGCGTGCTGGGTTACGCCCGCGAGCACAACTGCACCCAGATCGTGGTCGGCCGGGCGCGCCGGACGGGCTGGTTCGGCCGGGTGGGGAAATCGGTCACCGACCGTCTGATCGAGAAGGCCGGCGATTTCACCGTGGTTCTGGTGGGCGGTGAGGAAGAGGACAAGCCGAGGGCCGCCATCCCCCGGCCCCGGCGGGAGGAGGGCCGGCGGTTGTGGCTGGGCACCCTGTTCGCCCTGACGGCGACGGCGGCGGCAACCGGCCTTGGCTTCCTGATCGACATGGCGCTGCCCATCGCCAACATTTCGGTCGCCTATCTGTTGGCGGTGATGATCGTGGCCATGAGGTCAGGGCTGCGGGCCGGCATCCTGGCCTCGCTCTGGAGCTTCCTCGCCTTCAATTTCTTCTTCACCGAGCCGCGCTACACCTTCGCCATCACCGATGTGCAGAACATCATGACGGTGGTGTTCTTCCTGATCGCAGCCGTCATCGTCAGCAACATGGCGGCCCGCCTGCGCGCCCAGATCCAGGCCACCCGCGAGAGCGCCCGCCGCACCACCAACCTCTATGATTTCGGCCGCAAGATCACCGCCGCCGTTACCCTGGACGACGTGCTGTGGGCGGTGGTTCATCACGTCGCAACCACCATCCACGGCCGGTCGCTGGTCCTGATGCAGGGCGAGGGCGGCCTGCGCATCGCCGCCGGCTACCCGCCCGAGGACCAGATCGACGACAAATCGGCAGGGGCCGCCGACTGGGCGTGGATCCATGGCAAGCCGGCCGGACGAGGCTCCACCACCCTGCCCACCGCCGACTGGCTGTTCCTGCCGCTGAAGACCGCCCGCGGCCCGGTGGGAGTGATGGGAGTGCAGATGATGGAGGACGCCGACATGCCGTCGCCGGCGCAACTTCGTCTGCTGGAAACCCTGGCCGATCAGGCCGCCGTCGCCGTCGAGCGCACCACCCTGGTGGCCGATATCGAATCCGCCCGCGTCGCCACCGAGCGCGAGCGCCTGCGGGCGGCGCTGCTGTCGTCGCTGTCGCACGACCTGCGCACGCCACTGGTGTCGATCATGGGCTCGGCCTCGACGCTGATCAGCTATGACGAGAAGCTGGAGTCCGAAGGCCGCCGGGACCTCGCCCAGACCATCCAGGACGAGGCCGAGCGCCCCAACCGCTTCGTCCAGAACCTGCTGGACATGACC
>CAJANL010000259.1 GCA_903941105.1 uncultured Rhodospirillaceae bacterium | reverse complement strand
TCGCCGAGCCGCTGACCGTCACGCCTTATACCGGCGGCTCGGAGGAGCGGACCTACTTCTCCTTCGGCCCCGGCCAGGCTTGGGCCCAATCCGCCCGCATTCTGGCCATCCGCCCCCGCGCCGAACAGGTGGAGATCACCGCCGTCGCCGAGGATGCGCGGGTGCATGTGAATTAGCCGCTTTCGATATCACCGTTCCCACCAGCCGCCTTCGGGCGGCTTCTCTATTGGGCGTTCATGAGTCAAGCACCTTCTTGTCTCCATCTGCCTTATTGGAGAGCATTGTCCCGCCAGGTCTCTGGCTTCTCTCCGAAGTCGGCGCGTTGGCCGCTTCATGGTTAGGTCCGAAGAGTGGTGGCTCAAGCTTTTTCGCGAAGTCGCCATTTGGCGCTTCAAACCGCCCTCGATCTCACCGACCCTCGGTCCCCGGAGGGACTTCGCTCCGCCTCGCGGCAGATCCTAAATTACGACGGACGCAATAGCTCAGACAGTGGCTTCGGCCTTCCAGCAGAACTCTGTGCGATCGATCCACATGCGGTGAAGAATCACCGCCAGTTTGCGTGCGACGGCAACCATCGCCCTGGACATGCCTCGGCGTTTGGCAATCCGCAGGCCCCATGCCTTGAGCGCTGATGGCTTCGAATTCGGGCGCAGCAGCACCAAGGCCGCCTCGAAGAGCGTCGATCGCAATGTTTCATCGCCGTTCTTGCTGATCCGGCCCCGGCGGTCGATCTCGCCGGATTGGTGCGTTCGAGGAACCAAGCCGAAATGTGCACCAACGGCTCGTGAACGCTGGAAGCGGGCCGGCTCATCAATGGCTGCCCGGTAGGTCATGGCGACCACCGGCCCAACCCCAGGTGCGCTCATTAACAACCGGCAATCCTCATCGGCGCGGACCAGTTCCAACATTTTCCGATGAAGAGCCGCGAATTGCTCACGGGTGACGCGCCGGACGATGAGCATGGGTTCGATCACCGCCGCCAGCGTGGGGTCGCCGTCAATCAGCTCGCGGATCCGCGCGTCGTAACGGGCACGACTAATGACGCCGACTTTCATGCCGAAATTACGCAGCAGCCCCCGGATGCTGTTCTCGACGTCCAGAATCCGCGCCTGGAGAAAGCGCCGACCGTTGAGCAACGCCCTGATCTGCTGGCTCGCCAGGGTCTTCACATGCACGGGCCGATAAAGGCCGACACGCATCATCTGTGCGATGCCGCGGGCGTCGTTGCGGTCGGTCTTGTTGATCTGCGCCTTGAGCACCGCCTGCGCATGCCGCGTCTCGATGCAGATGACCGGCAGGCCGGCCTTTGCTAAGCCCGCGTACAGCCATTGGCAAAGCGGGCCTGCCTCAACGCCGACACGGATGTACCGCCTGCCGGGCACATCAAGGAACTGGATCAGCGCCTCGGGTTCGCTTTCGACCTTGCCTTCCTGAACGATTCTTCCGGTCTCGGTCATCACGCACACACTCGTCGTCCGCACCGACACATCCAAACCGACGAAATAGTCCATCACTTCTCTCCCCTGCTGGTCGGCGCCGCATCAGATCGCCGTCACGTCGAGAATTCTTATCACCCTACCGGGTGATGAGGGCGAGAGCCCAATGACCCAACCTTTTTCATTGGAGGTTCCCCATGACCAAGGACGCTGTCGTGCCGCGTGGCATTCGCCTCAACAACCCCGGCAATATCAAGGAATCTCCCGGCGACAAGACCCAATGGCAGGGCGAGCGCGCCACCGATGATGATCCGGTGTTCGAGGAGTTCGTCAGCCCCGAGGCCGGTATACGTGCCCTGGCCCGCATCCTGCTCGGCTATCAACGCCGCTACGGCCTGAACACCGTCGCCGGAATCATCAATCGTTGGGCGCCGGGCTGCGAGAACGACACCGGCTCCTATATCGCCCATGTCGCTTCTCGCCTGGGCGTGACGTCCGATCAGGCCATTGACCTGACCAAGGCCGACACCATG
>CAJANL010000258.1 GCA_903941105.1 uncultured Rhodospirillaceae bacterium | reverse complement strand
TGGCGGTCGTCGCGGCGGCTGCCGATCTCCAGTTCGCGCTGAGCGAGGTCGCAAGCCAATTCACCAAGGATACCGGCAGGGAGGTGAAGCTCGCCTTCGGTTCCTCAGGCAATTTCCATCGCCAGATCAAGGAAGGGGCGCCCTTCGATATTTTCCTCTCGGCCGATGAGGGCTACGTCCTCGACCTCGCCAAGGAGGGCCTGACCGTCGATGAGGGTGTCCTCTACGGCATCGGCCGCATCGTGCTGATCGTACCGCCGGAGTCGCCGCTCAAGCCTGACGGGTCGCTCAAGGATCTGGCTGCCAGGCTTGGGGAGGGGGCGGTCAAGAAGTTCGCCATCGCCAACCCCGATCACGCCCCCTACGGCCGGGCGGCTCGGGCGGCGCTCAAGACGGCCGGGTTGTGGGACAGGCTCGAGGGCAAACTGGTGCTGGGCGAGAACGTCTCGCAGGCGGCGCAATACGCCACGACCGGTTCGACGGCGGGCGGTATCATCGCCTATTCACTGGCGTTGTCGCCCAAGGTCTCGGCGCTGGGGCAATTCGCCCTGATCCCCGCCGATTGGCATGAGCCGTTGCGACAGCGGGCGGTGTTGACCAGGAGGGCGGGCGAAGCCGCCAAAAGCTTCTACGCCTATCTCCAGTCGCCCGCCGCCCGCTCGGTGTTGAAGCGTTTCGGCTTCGTCCTGCCGGGAGAGATCTAGGCGATGGACTGGGCGGCCCTCAGCCTGTCGCTTGCCCTCGGGGCCTGGACCATCGCCATCCTGCTGCCGGTGGGCATCGTCGTCGGCCGGTGGCTGGCGTGGGGGTCCTTCCGGGGCAAGGGGGTGGTGGAGTCGTTGCTGGCGCTGCCGCTGGTCCTGCCGCCGACCGTGTTGGGCTATTACCTGCTGGTTTCCATGGGCGGCCGGTCCCTGGTCGGGCAGTGGTTCGAGGCGGTTACCGGCCACGGACTGGTGTTCACCTTCACCGGGCTGGTGGTCGCGTCGGTGCTGGTGAACCTGCCCTTCGCCATCCAGCCCATGCAGCGCGCCTTCGAGGCTATCCCGCGTGAAGTGCGCGAGGCCGCCGCCTGTTGCGGCATGTCGCGCTGGGAGACCCTTCGTCGGGTGGAATTGCCGCTGGCCTGGCCGGGCATCCTCACCGCCATGGTGCTGAGCTTCGCCCACACCCTGGGGGAGTTCGGCGTGGTGCTGATGGTGGGCGGCAGCATCCCCGGTGAAACCAAGACCATCGCCATCGCCATCTACGACCGGGTGCAGGCGTTCGACGATGAAGCCGCCGGTGCCATGTCGGCGTTCCTGCTGCTGTTCTCCCTTTTCACCATCGGGCTGAGTTATGTCCTTTCCAATCGCGCCCGCATCGTCCGCTGAGGCCGGACTCACGGTGCGGCTTCGTCAAGAGGCGCCCATTCGCCTCGACGTGACCCTCACCTGCCGCCCCGGCGAAGTGCTGGCCCTGGTGGGGCCGTCCGGCAGTGGCAAGTCCACCGTGCTGCGCTCGGTCGCCGGACTGAATCATCCTCAGGAGGGCAGGGTGGCCTGTGACGGCGCCCTATGGCTGGACACCTCGACGGGTGTCCGGCGACTGCCGCAGGACCGCTCGGTTGGCATGGTCTTCCAGAGCTATGCGCTGTTCCCGCATATGACGGCGCTCGGCAACGTCATGTCCGCGATGGGCCACCTCTCCCGCGGGGAACGGCATGAGCGGGCCACGACGCTGCTCGCCAAAGTCCACCTGGACGGCCTGGAGAACCGCTATCCGGCGGCACTGTCCGGCGGTCAGCAACAGCGGGTCGCCGTTGCCCGCGCGCTGGCCCGCGATCCCAAGGCGCTGTTGCTGGACGAGCCGTTCTCGGCGGTCGATCGGGCCACCCGCCAGCGGCTGTACGTCGAGCTCGCCGAGTTGCGCCGCGAGTTGAACATGCCGACGCTGCTGGTGACCCACGACCTGGAAGAGGCGTCGGTGCTGGCCGACACCCTCTG
>CAJANL010000257.1 GCA_903941105.1 uncultured Rhodospirillaceae bacterium | reverse complement strand
GCGGGAGGCGTGAAGTACATCATTTGTGAGTGACAAACTTGCCCTCCATCGCACGGGACAGGGTGCGGATAAGCTCAGATAGATTGACAGGCTTGGTGAGGTAATCGACAAAACCGCTGTTCAGCGCCCGCTCGGCGGTTGCGCTGGTGGCATCGGCGCTGAGGCCAACCACGGGGATATGGCGGATCAAGGCATCATGCTTGAGCCGGGCGACGGCCTCAAATCCGTTTATGCCAGGGAGATTGATGTCGAGTAGAATCACATCGGGCTGACTGCTACGTGCCAGGATCAGTCCATCTTCCGCATTGGTGGCGGTGATCAACCGCATGGGGGCGAGTTGCTCGAACAGGGCCTCCATCAGGCGCATATTGAACACATTATCCTCGATGTAGAGAACGAGACGATCCTCGAAGCAGTAATGGAGATTTGGCCCGCTATCGGCGGCGGGGGGGGGCTCTACCTTGTCGTCACACAACGGGAAGTCCAACCAGAAGCACGAGCCTTTATCAGCCACGCTGGAAAAGCCAATGCGCCCGCCCATGGCCTCAATGATGCTTTTGGTTAAGCCCGGATTTCCCAGATGGCCGAGGCATTTCGTGACGGGCGCCGCCGATTTTGCTATATATATCAAGTCGATGGCGGCATCTGGAGTCAGTGAAAATGGACGTGGTGGCGGGTGAAACGGAATCGGCCGATCTGCGGGTCGCTTTCGACCGCCGCCTGAAGCTGGAGTTCCACGGTTCCAAGGTCACGTCCGACGCCGGGTTGCTCGCCTTCCGTGAACTCGATGATGCCCTCGGCCTGACCGAGATGGCCGGTCAGGTACTGGCCGACAGCAGGACCGGGAGGAACGGTCGCCACACCCTGACCGCCCAGTTCCGGCAGTCGGTGTTCGGTCGTCTTGCCGGGTACGAAGATGTCAACGACGCCGACCGTCTCGGCCATGATCCGGCGATGCGCTGGATCGTCGGCGGCCGGGCGGTGACCAAGGAGGCCGCGTCCACCAGCCAGATGGGCCGGTTCGAGACTGAGGTGTTGACCGGCAAGGCAAACCTCGCCGCCCTGGCCGATCTCTCGGGGCAATGGATCGACACGGTTCATGCCCGCCGCCCGACCAACGTGGTGGTGCTGGACATGGACAGCAGTGTCAGCCCCACCCATGGCGAACAGGAAGGCACGGCCTACAACGGCCACTTCGGCTGCACCTGCTATCACCCGTTGTTCGTCTTCAACCAGTTCGGCGACCTCGAACGCACCACCCTGCGTTCCGGCAACGTCCACAGCGCCGCCGACTGGCGGTCGGTGCTGGAGCCGGTCGTGACGCGGTATCGCGACAGGAGCAAGCGTCGGTTCTTCCGGGGCGATGCAGCCTTCGCCCTGCCCGACCTGTATGACTACCTGGAAGCCGAGGGCTACAAGTATACCATCCGCCTCAAGGCGAACGCTGTCCTTCAGGGCCACATCGCCCACCTGCTGAAACGCCCGGTTGGTCGTCCGCCGAAGCACGTTCAGCGGTTCTACGCCAGCTTCAGCTATCAGGCCAAGTCATGGAGCCGGAAGCGCCGCGTGGTCGCCAAGGTGGAGTGGCATCCCGGCGAACTGTATCCCCGCGTCGGCTTCATTGTCACCAACCTGACCCGACCCGCCGCCCGTGTGACCGCCTTCTACAATCAGCGTGGCACGGCCGAGCAGTACATCAAGGAGGGCAAGAATGCAGTCAAATGGACCCGCCTGTCCTGCCGGACGATGAAAGCCAACGCGGTGCGGCTTCAGCTTCACGCTCTAGCCTACAACCTGTCCAACTTCCTCCGCACTCTGGCCCTGCCGGAAGAAATGGAAAGCTGGTCGCTGACCACCATCCGCGACAGGGTGGTGAAGATCGGCGCGAAGGTTATCGCCCACGCCCGCTACGCCGTCTTCCAGATGGCCGAGGTGGCGGTGCCGCGAGACCTGTTCCGGCGCATCCTCGACATGATCGACGATCTTCGATCACGAGAGCCAGCGCCATGCTGACGGCCAGGGGCTTCCGTAGTGTGGGATCGACAGGCGAAATACGCCCGCCACGTTGCAAAATGGGCTTGAATCGCGCCGCAGGAGGCCACGAAGGCAGTCGAGGTGGCGATTTTGCTGCGGTGGCGGCTATCACCGCGCCATCACGCCTTCCGGTTGGGCCAAGATCAGGCTATTCTGGTGTCAATCAGGGGCGGATCGGCCGCTCATATGGGAAATGTCGGCCAAATACAGAACATCCCAACTCGTGGGTTCCAACCGGGACAGCAGCCCGTTCAGCCAAAACACCGTGGCCGCGCCGAACGCGGTATCGTCCTCGACGATCAGCACATGGGAGGGAAAGTTCTCGTCGATGGCCCTCTTGAGACAGCCCACATGGCTGAGCCAGTTTCCCTTGAGCGCGGGGATCATTTCGCCAGGAAGGCTCTTCACGGCGTCGCCCGTACTTTTGACGGCGTCAAAGCGATGC
>CAJANL010000256.1 GCA_903941105.1 uncultured Rhodospirillaceae bacterium | reverse complement strand
GGGTTCAAGGGGGGTCAATTTTCGACGCCGATTGACAGTGATACCCGTTTCAGGACGTTCTGAGTCCTGAAACGGGTATCCAGCGCCCATTGAGGGCGCGGATGCGCCCGCCCCCGGCGAGGGCCTGATTATTTCCCCTTCAGCGGGATCGCCAGTACCTTGTCGCGGGTCATTTCGTCCCAGACATCATCATCGCCGAGGCCGGCGGATGCCTTGAATGCGCGCAAGGCCTTCTTCGAGCCGGCACCCCATGCCCCATCGGCGTTGGCCTTGAGGTGTCCGGAGGCTTTCAGGCGCTTTTGAACATCCATGATGTCATTCTTGGAGTCGAGCACCAGCACCTTGTTCCGCGGCGCCACGCTGTCTTCCGGCGGCAGGCCGAAGCCAGGCGGAGCACCGCCGTCGTTGGTGTAGCTGGACAGGGCATCGGCGCCGGCCGGCTTGGTCGAGGCAACCTGGATGGCCCCCACCGGGGCGTCGATGCTGGCCTGCAGCGACTGGGTCATCGTCGCCTCGGCCGTGACATTCATCACCTCGCCATAGGAGCGAATGCCGGACGCGACATTGGTGAGAACCTGGACCGCCTTCAAGGGGGCCTCGGCAACCATGCCGATGACCTTCGCCGGATCGCCGGCCCCGGCCGCCAGCATCGGCGCGATTTCCCGCTTCATGTCCACCGACTTGATCTGGCGCGCCAGGATCATCACCCCGGTCATTGCCCGTACCTGGAGGTAGTTGGCCACCTTGAACGAGTCTTCCGCCCGCTTCAGAGTGGCGCGGAACTCGCCATAGGAGGCCTCGGCGGCACAATCGGCGTTCGGTGCCTTCTGGCAGATCTCATCCTGCTGCTTCCACAGGGTAAGGAACCCGGTCTGGCACTCGGTGACGTCCGCGCTGGCATCAAGGGCGATCGGCTTGCCCTCGGCCACCATTGCCTGGGGTTTGCAGCGGGCCTGCGCATATTCGGTATATTTCCTCTTGACCGGCAACTGCTGATCGATGGCCCGCTGGACCAGGGTCTGGCCTCCCAGGTAACCGCCGCCGAACTGCGCCTCGAATTCGGGATTATCCTTGGTGCACTGGCTTCGGCCGCCGGCGGCGAGATCCAGGACGCAGTTGACCGCCAGATAGGTCTGGAGCAGTCCCTTGTCCTTGTAGAGGCCATCGCTGTTGGTGAGGCTGGCGACCAATCCCTCGCCGACGCCGGCACACCCCGACACCCCCATGGCGACCAAGGCCATGGCGATGCATGTCTTGCCTATGTTTTTCAAGTTCCCCCCCTGTTGCAAGTCTCGACGTCACGACATCACGAACAGTCCCGTCCCGATTTCATGCAGAACGAAATTTCGTCGTCTTTCACGATATTGAACGCGGCGTTCCGCAGACCCTGATCGCGAATGTATTTATGAATGAAGTGCTGCAAGGCCCGGCTGCCCCCGGGAAAGAGGACATTGACCTTGTGGGCGTCGCCCTGCCCCCGAACCACGCCGGGCTCGACAATCTTCGCCCCCGCCGTCTCCAGGGCGGACACGAAGGGGAACACGTCGTGGGAATAGGCGCCGCCGATCAGGTTGAGCGTCAAGGACTTGCCTTGCTGGTCATCCATGGCGAAGCTGGCGCGCAGTCTCCCCGTCACCCGGTCGGCCAGTTGCGCCACCGCCCGCTGCGTCGCGGTTCGGATGGCATCGGACCGATCCACGCCCACCACATTGACCTCGTCCGAAGATGCACTTCCCACATCGTCGCCGCGCATCCGCTGCACCTTGACGGTGCCGAAGGCCCCGGCGATATGGCCGCTGCCGGAAGGGTTCGGCCCCTTGTCGATCACCTGAATCTCGCCGGCGGCAAGGATGTCGATATTGCGCAGCGGAACGGCGCCGACCTTCACCATGTCCGAGACGTCTTCGCGCATCTGCTGCCACAAGCGATCACGCACACGGTCGATGGCCTGGGCGGCGGATTCGTTCACCGCCACCGGCCCGCTGTCGATGGAATAGCGGGGCACGAACTGCTTCTTCTCGAACGAGGTATGGATGGAGCCACCGATGACCTGCACCTCGACGGATTGGGCGGCCAGACGGCGCTGGAACTCGTTGGAGGCGTATTCGGCGTCGGCGGCGAGGGCATTGTTGACCACGTAGCGCAGGGCGATGGCCACCGGCGAGCGCTGGCGTGCCGTCGCCTCGGCGCGTCCGGCGAAGTGGCGCTCCATGGCCTGCTTCAGGCGGCGATCATCGATATTGACGTCCACCGAGACCCGGCAGATGTCGCCGTCGCGACTCTTGGCCGCGTCGGACGCGCCGCGGACCAGGCTGCCCGGATCGGCCAGGATGGCATCCGCATCAACGGTCGAGACCGGCCCCGAGGCGAGACGGCGCAGCAACTTCTCGGCGGCGTCGCGAAAAGCGTCCTTGCGGGCCGCGGCGTCGCAGGCTTCGGGGCTGCCATTCGCCATGCTGGCCGCGCCTTGGCCGCTCATGGGCACCAGATCCGCCCGGGCCGGCGACTGCAGCAGTACCAGCGTCAGGGCAAGGGGGATCAGCCCCAACAGGCGCAAGCGCATTCCCTTTCCCCCTATTTCCACTGACTGAGCGCGTCGAGGACCGCCCCGAGATAGAACGCCTGCCGCTCCTGGGGGGCCGGCGTCCAGGGCTGTCCCATGGTGACCTTGGTCTGGATTCGCGTACTGCCGCCCGATGCCTGATTGTCGAATTTGGCGAAGATGGCGGGCGGCCCCTGGGGCTGGCATGAGCCCTCGGTCTGGAAGGCGTAGATGTTCATCCAGGCCCCATAGGCCTGATCCACCGTCTGCCGATCCGGGCGCGGCCTCTGGACGTCGTCCAGGTTCTTGACGGAAATGATCAGCTTGTGCCGCGACTTCCGAAGGAACTCCTCCACCTGGAGATTGTGGGAAATCTTGATGGCGTCCTTGAGGAAGGCGAAGCTGAGGCGCAGTTCCATCTGATGCTGGCCGGCATGGACCCAATCCGACCAGAACGGCGGCACCACGACCCGTCCCTGGGCGCTGAGGCGGGCGGCGGCGGCATTGGCGACCAGCGCCTCGATCTTGGCGCAGTGATTGTCGGTACAGCGCGCCAGGAAATCGCAGGGCGAGCTATAGCGGGCGGGGAACCCCCGGATGGACAGGAGATCGGTCCCGTCGCGGTCCTCGGACCGGACCCCCATGATGGCGATGGGATGCACATCATGCTTATCGTTGAGCCGTTCCAGCCCCATCAGCGTCTTCACCGCCTTTTCCATGGCCGAGGCATACATGCCGCGGAGCTGCTCGGCCTGAACCTGGGGTGATGGAATTGCCTTGGCGCCCGCGGTCACGCCCTCGTGAACCGCCGAGGCCGACTGGATGATCCGGCCGGTCTCGGCATCCACCAGGACCGCGGTGGCGCCGGCCACATAGTTCATCCGGTACTCGGTGCCCGGAAAGGCGGGATAGGGGCTGACGATGGAATGTTCGAAGGTTCCAAACACCATCAAGGCGTAGACATCGAATTCGTCGAGGAAGCTCGCCTTGATCTCGGCGGCGGTCGCCCCGACCTTTCCCGCCCGCTGGTCGATGACCGCCTCCAGCTCGGCATCCGAAGGACGGATGACGGTGCGCCCCAGCCGCATCGGGTTCGACCGCAGGACCCTGACCAGATCGGCTTCCAGCGGCCCCCAGTTTTCCTGGGATTTACCATAGAGGACAGGCTGGGCCGCCCGGTCGACGCCACGGACGCCGGCGACGATGATCAAGGGCTCCGAGTCCCGAAGGATTTGCCCCGATGCCGGCAAAGGCATGGCGCAAATCAGCAGCAAAAGCAGCAATGGTCGGAGACACGACACGATAGCCACGCGAGCAATCAGACTTCAACAATCGATGGTATTTTGCAACCTCGCGGTGGGCAAGAAAAATCAGTAATTCTATAATAAGTTCAGTTATCAATCGACTCGCGCGGTCGTGTGCTCGCCGCCTGCACCACAGCCCTCATTATTGATTGGGGATCGGTTGCCTTTGGCCTGTTCCCCATCCATCAGGTCGCTGGGATGGCCCGGCAGGGTGACCCCGATCTGGCGCCCCGCTACCCCTTGCCACCATAGCCACGCTGGCGGGCGAAATTGGCGGTGACGAGGTCCATGCTCTTGCGGTGGCCGAGGAACCATTGCGGCAACGCCTCGGCGAAGTAGTCCGCCCGCGCCTCGCCGGCCTCCAGCGCCGCCAGGGTCTGGCGCATCTCGTCCAGCACGCGTTCGTGCTCGGCCTTGTGCGGCGCCAGGGCGAAAAAGGCGGTATCGCGCATCATCGCCTCCTCGCGGGCAAAGTGTTCCTCGCAGTGAGTGAGAAACTGCCGCAACAGAACGGTCCGCCTCTCGCCCGAGGCGTCGGACATTTCATTCATCAGGATGACCGCCTCGTGATGGTCGTCGTCGACGAAGTGCAGTCCGACCTTGAGATCGTCGCTCCATCTTATGACGGTCATGCTCCCCCCTTCGCCACATAGCGCCGCATGCGCAGATCGCTCTTGATGATGTGGTCCACCAGCCAACGCTTGAGAAATTCGGCGACGCCCTGCAGCGCTTCCTTGGTCACCGGCTCGGTCTTCTTGATGAAGAAGCGATTGGCGCGGTCGACCACCTGGGCCAGGAGCACCCGGTGTTCGCGCTTATGCTCTTCGCGCAGGGGATAGTGGTTGGCGACCTGAATAGCCTCTTCGGCGGTGAAGTGCTGCATCGCGTAGTCGTGCAGCTTGATCAGCACCTCGTGGACAACCTTGTCGCCGTCCCAGCGATCGACGGTGTTCTCGAAGTCGTTGATGATGCCGATCAGGACCTTGTGATCACCGTCAATCTCGGGATGCCCGACAGAAAGTTCTTCGCGCCAAACCAGCATACCGCCTCCAACGTATGGGAAGGCGCATCATTCCATGACTTGCGGCTGCGTTCCATCATGATCGCCGCTGCCGCAGAGGGGGGCCGGTGCTCCCCAGCCGGCCAGCACCTCGTCGATGGTGGCGGCGACGAAGTGCCTGGCCGCCTCGACGCCATAGCCCTGCTCCAGCAGCGCCTCGTAGTCGGTGCAGGCGTGGCGGACGAAGGCCACCGCCGCCAGCCTGACCGCACCTTGCGGCGCCACCTGACGCAATGAGGCGCTATCCAGGCAATGGGCGATGATCGTACCGGCTTCCCACTCGGGGATGGCGGGCAGCCACTGCCGCAGGCAGCGCTGCAAGGTGACGCGGCGGCTCAACGGCGGAGAGGCGTTTCGGCGGCGGTCCTGGCCTCGCTGACGCGACTCTCGCCGTCGCGCCGGTAGCTGCCGCAGTGGACACAGGCGACGGACCACAATTGACGGCCCCGGAAAGAAGATCCGTTCGACTGGCATTGTCCCTGAGTGTAGAACGAACATGCCGAGCATGTTCCGCGAACGACGACCATGGCAAGTCTCCGTATCATCAATTTCGATACGCCAATTGTGCGTCTAGACCGAAACATTATCAATTATCCACTTATAACCCTGTGGTATTAGGGTTAATTCCCGATCCACATACCTATTTCCAAACAATTTTATGGGCTTTTAATCCAGTATTTATTGCGCACCATCGATCCACAATCGCGCCCGCTCCAGAACTTCGTCTCGCTCCGGTTGATAGTCGGCCTCCTCCCACCAGTGTTCCAACTCGGCCAAGAGTTCACCGATGCGGCGGCCGTGGGGGACTCCCATGGCCATCAGGTCGCGGCCCTTGACCGGAAGCTCGATCGCTCGCCAGGCGTCGGTGGCATCGATCAGCCTGAGCCAGGCCTCGCTCTCAAGGTGATCGGGCCGGTCGGCGGCGGAGCGCCGATCCGCCCAGGCCACCAGGATGAGGTCGCGCACCGTGTCGGCACCAAGGTGATGCAGCGCGCGACGCAAGGCGCGCTGGTCCATGTCGAAGGCCAGTGCGGCCCGCGGTTCGGCGATGGCGACGATGCGCCCGGTCTGGGCGGAGGAGAGTTTCAGGCGCTCCGCCATCCGGCTGGCGCCGGCGGCGTCGGTGACCAGCACCGCCCCCAGGCGCCGGATGGGATCGGGCCGCACGCTGGCGCGCACGAAGGCCCGGCTCTCCAGCCAGGCCAGCACCCGCAGACGGCCGAAGGCCCGCGCCTCGGGCAGCACATGGTCGAGCACGTGCTCGCCGTGCATCACCAGCAGGACCGAGGTGGGATCGGGCGCCTGCAGCAGGCGGATGATTTCGCCCGATATCCGCTCGCCCGACAACGACTCCAGCCGCGGCGCCATCTTGCGGCAGGCGGCCACGGCGACGCGATCCATGGGCGGACGGCCGTAATTGGCCTGGAAACGGAAATAGCGCAGCAGGCGCAGCACGTCCTCGCCGATGCGCTTGATGGGGTCGCCGACGAAGCGCACCCGGCCCGCCCCCAGGTCCCGCAGCCCGTCGAAAGGGTCGTAGATCGCCCCCGAGGGATCGGCGAACAGGGTGTTCATGGTGAAGTCGCGGCGGGCGGCGTCGGCGGTCCAGTCGTCGGTGAAGGCGACGCGGGCATGCCGGCCATAGGTCTCGATGTCCTCGCGCAGGGTGGTGATCTCGAAATGCTCGCGACCGATCACCGCGGTGACGGTGCCGTGGGCCAGGCCGGTGGGGATGGCGTGGATGCCGGCGTCGTCCAGCAACGCCAGCACCCGCTGCGGCGGGTCGTGGGTGGCGATGTCGATGTCCTTGATGGGCCGTTTCAACACCGCGTCACGCACGCAGCCGCCGACGAAGCGCACCTCGGCGCCATCGGCGGTGAGGGCCGCCACCACCGCCCGGGTCGCGGGCGCCTCCATCCAGTCCTGCGGCGGCAGCTGGCCCACCGGCTTGTCGGGGCGCTCACGCATCGCGCAGCCGGTCGGCCAGGTTGACCAGGATTCCGGCGGTGGCGCCCCAGATGGTTCGGCCTTCCCAGGCGATGGACCAGAACGGGCGCGCCCGGCCCTCGACGACGCGGTCCACCAGCGCGTGGTTGGCCGGGTCGAGCAGGAAGGCCAGCGGCACCTCGAACACCTCGGCGACCTCGAAGGGGTCGGGGGTGACGGCGAACGGCGGCGCCAGAATTCCCACCACCGGGGTGACGACGAAGCCGGTGCCGGTGACGTAGTCGTCGAGGCGGCCCAGCACGGCGACGAGGTCGCGCGGCAGGCCCACCTCCTCCTCGGTCTCGCGCAGGGCGCAGACGGCGAAGTCGCCCTCGTCACACTCCTCCAGGCGGCCGCCGGGGAAGCTGATCTGTCCGGGATGGTGATAGAGATGGTCGGTGCGCTGGGTCAGCAGCACCGTCATGCCGGAAGCGTGCTCCACCAGCGGCACCAGCACCGCAGCCGGCCGCGACGCCCGGTCGGAGACCGCCGCGCGCCCGGGGCGCACGGCCCCGCCCGACACCATGGCGTCCAGCGCCGCGTCCGATCGGCCGAGGGGATCGTACCCTTCTGCCAGACGGCGCGCGATGGCGTCACGGCTCATTCGGAGAGGGGCATCCTCCCCAGAGGAAAAAACGTTCCGCTGCTCCATAGACCGTAGAGCTCTTCGCCTCCCACCTTTTCTTCCCAGCCCAGGGCTACGAGTTCATAGTACACTGCCCGTGTCAGCCGCGCCTCCAATCCGTCGCGCACATGAACATAGGGGATGGAATCACCCGTCACCCGATCGGTTACGATACGCAAGGGGCGGCGGGCGTCGATGGTGACCATGTCGTCCACGTTGGTGCGGAAGCTGACCACCATGTCGCGCCCGGCGCCGGAGGTGAACAGTTCAACCGCCAGGAAAGGGACGTCCTCGACCTCGATGCGCCCACGCTCCTCGGGCGTCACCAGCCAATAGCTGCCGTCGGCCGCGCGAGTCAGCATGGAGGCAAACAGGCAGACCATCTCTTTGCGGGGAATCGACGAGCCATGGTAGAACCAACGCCCCGTCCGGTCGATGCGGATGCCGAGGTCGCCGCAACCATCCAGGCTTTCGTCCACCGCCTCGTGGTCGAGGGAAGGAAGCTCCAATACCCAGTCCTCCGCGGCGGCCCTGCCGCCCAACGCCCGTTCGTCCATGACACCAGCCCATGCACCGTTGGAGGTGCCTAAAGTGAAGACCTTATCCAGCCTCGACGCTACCAGCCGATCGGACGAGAGTCCCAATGTACAAGACTTGGTTCGTGAGGTCGAAAGTCTCAATGCCCGCATGGCGGATGCACGGGCCGGCATAGGCCGGGTGATCTTCGGCCAGGACCGGGTCATCGACGAAACTCTTATCACGCTGCTCTCGGGTGGTCACGCCCTGTTGATCGGGGTACCCGGGCTGGCCAAGACCCGGCTGGTGCAGACGCTGGGCGTCGTCCTCGGGCTGGAGGACAAGCGGGTGCAGTTCACCCCCGACCTGATGCCGGCCGATATCCTGGGCTCCGAGGTGCTGGAGGAGACGCCCTCGGGGGCGCGAGCCTTCCGCTTCGTCCAGGGGCCGGTGTTCTGCCAGCTGCTGATGGCCGACGAGATCAACCGCGCCAGCCCCCGCACCCAATCGGCCCTGTTGCAGGCCATGCAGGAGCACAAGGTCAGCATCGCCGGCCATTACCACGACTTGCCGTCGCCCTTCCATGTGGTGGCGACCCAGAACCCGCTGGAGCAGGAGGGCACCTATCCGCTTCCCGAGGCGCAGCTCGACCGCTTCCTGATGCAGATCGACGTGGACTATCCCGACCTCGACGCCGAGCGGCGCATGCTGATCGCCACCACCGGCGCCGAGGAGGCCCGCCCGGTGCCGGTGATGAACGGCGCCGACCTGCTGGCGGCGCAACGGCTGGTGCGCCGGGTGCCGGTGGGCGAGACGGTGGTCGAGGCCATCCTCACCCTGGTCCGCCAAGGCCGCCGCGAATCCACCACCCTCGACGAGGTGCGGCGGCACGTCGCCTGGGGTCCCGGCCCGCGCGCCGCCCAGGCCCTGATGCTGGCCGCCCGCGCCCGCGCCCTGCTGCAGGGCCGGCTGTCGCCCTCGCTCGACGACGTGGCGGCACTGGCCCCCCCCATCCTGCGCCACCGCATGGCCCTGACCTTCGCCGCCCGCGCCGACGGGGTGGCGGTGGGCGACGTCATCGCCAAGCTGGTGGGAACCCTGGGGTGAGAGTGTTGTGACACTGCACCACCACGCCGAGGCCCTCGCCGCCAGGCTGCCGCCGTTGCTGGTGGCGGCGGAGCGGGTGGCGGCGACGGTGGCGCAAGGGGTGCACGGGCGGCGGCGCACCGGCAGCGGCGAGACCTTCTGGCAGTTCCGCCGCTATCAGCAGGGCGACCCCGCCACCGCGATCGACTGGCGCCAGTCGGCGCGCTCGCAGCCGGTGTTCGTGCGCGAGACCGAGTGGGAGGCGGCGCAGACGGTGTGGCTGTGGGCCGATCCCAGCCCGTCCATGGCGTGGCGCTCCACCCCCGACCTGCCCGAGAAGCGCGAGCACGCCCTGCTGCTGATCCTGGCGCTGGCGGCACTGCTGCTGCGCGGCGGCGAGCGGGTGGCGCCGCTGTCGGGGGCATTGCCGCCGACCACCGGCGGTGGCGCCCTGGCCCGGCTGGCCGCCGTCCTCATGGGTGAAAGCATGGCCGACCTGCCGACGCCGCCCTTGCCCCGCCATGCCACCGTGGTGCTGATCGGCGACTTCCTGGCACCGCTGGAGGAAATGGAGGCCGCCGTGCGCCGTCTCGCCGCCGCCGGGGCCATGGGCCATCTGCTGCAGGTGCTCGACCCCGCCGAGGAGGCACTGCCCTATCGGGGCCGGGTGCGTTTCAGCGGCTTGGAGGGCGAAGGCGAGACGTTGGTGCGGCGGGTCGACGACGTGCGCGAGGCCTATGCCGTCCGCCTCCAGGCCCACCGCGACGGCCTCGCCGCCATCGCCCGCGCCGCCGGCTGGAGCTTCGCCCTCCACCACACCGACCAGCCGCCCCAGGCCGCCCTGCTGGCACTGCACGCGGCACTGGGAGGGGGGCGGTGATGTCCGCGCCTTCGGCTTCGGTCTTTTCCCCATGATGGCCTTCGCCGCGCCCATCGCCCTGGCCGCCCTGGCGCTGTTGCCGGTGCTGTGGTGGCTGCTGAAGGTGACGCCGCCGGCCCCCCGGCTGGTGCGTTTTCCCGCCATCCGCCTGCTGTTCGGCCTGGAGGCGCGCAGCCACGAGGCCGCCCGCACGCCGCCGTGGCTGCTGATGCTGCGGCTGGTGCTGGCGGCGCTGGTGGTGCTGGCAGCGGCGCAACCGCTGCTCAATCCGGTCAAGCCCTCCGGCGCCGATGCCGGTCCGCTGGTGGTGGCGATCGACGACGGTTGGGCCTCGGCGCGCGACTGGCCGGAACGCCGTGCCTGGCTCGACGAGGTGCTGGCGCGCGCCGGCCGGGCCGGACGGCCGGTGATGGTGCTGCCCACCGCGCCGCCCGGCGACGGCGGGCCGGTCGCCGCCAGCCGCATGGTGGCGGCGGCCGAGGCCCGCGCCCTGGTGGCCGGGCTGGAGCCCAAGCCTTGGCCCACCGACCGCAAGGCCGCCGCCGAGGCGGCCCGGTCGCTGCCGCACGACCGGGTCACCTCGGCGGTATGGCTGGCCGACGGCCTCGACGGCCCCGGCGCCGCCGAGTTCGGCCAGGTGCTGCAAACCCTGGGCGGCGGGCTGGAGGTGGTCACCGGCCGCACTGCCCGCCTGCTCCTCCCCCCCGCCGAGGATTCGCCGGCCGGACAGTTGGACGCCGTGGTACGTCGCGCCGATGCCGGCGGGTTGGACAAGCTGGCGGTGCGGGCCCTTGACGGTGCCGGGCGGGTGCTGGGGCGCGGCGAGGTGACGCTTTCCCCCGGCGAGGTCGCGGCAACGGCGTCCATCCGGCTGCCCACCGACTTGCGCAACCAGTTGGTCCGCCTCGACATCGAGGGCGAGAACGGCGCCGCCTCGACGGTGCTGCTGGATGAACGCTGGCGCCGCCGCCCGATCGGCCTGGCCGGCGGAGCCGGCGAACAGGCGGGCTCGCCGCTGCTGGACCGCTTGTATTACGTCGAGCGCGCCCTGGCCCCCTATGCCGAACTCCACAAGGGTCAACTGTTCGATCTGGTGACGCGCGACCTCTCGGTCCTGGTGCTGGCCGACGTTCCCGCCGTGCTGGGCACCACCGCCGAGCGGCTGGCCGCCTGGGTCGAGCGCGGCGGCGTGCTGGTGCGCTTCGCCGGGCCGCTGCTGGCCCAGGCGGCGGCCGGTGGCGACGATCCCTTCCTGCCGGTGCGGCTGCGCGGCGGCGGCCGCTCGCTGGGCGGCGCCATGTCGTGGACCACCCCCATGGCGCTGGCCGCGTTCCCCGAGACCGGCCCGTTCACCGGGCTGGCGGTACCGGCCGAGGTCAAGGTGACGGCGCAGGTGTTGGCCGAGCCGGAGCTCGACCTCGCCAGCCGCAGTTGGGCCAGCCTCGCCGACGGCACCCCCCTGGTCACCGCCCGCCGCCAGGGCAAGGGTTGGACGGTGCTGGTCCACACCACCGCCAACGCCGAATGGGGTAATCTGGCGCTGTCGGGCCTGTTCGTCGACATGCTGCGCCGCCTCACCGCCCTGGCCGAGGGCGTGCCGGGCAAGGCCATGGGGCCGCTGCCTCCGGTGGAGCTGCTGGACGGCTTCGGCCGTCTGCATCCCCCCGCCCCCGCCGCCACCGCCATCACCGAGGGGCTGGCGGCGGCGCACCCGGGGCCGCGCCATCCGCCCGGCTTCTACGGCGACACCGGCAGGCGCACCGCCTTCAACCTCGCCCCCCACCTGGAGCCTGCGGCACCCCTGAGGGCCCCCAACGGCGCCGCCATGTCGTCGCTGGTGGGGCGTGCCCAAGAGATCGACCTGCGGCCGCCGCTGCTGACCCTGGCGCTGGTGCTAGCCATGGTCGACCTGTTGGCCTCGCTGATGCTGCGCGGATTGCTGAGCCGCCGCGCCGCCGGAGTGGCGGTGGCACTGCTGCTGGCGGCGGCGCCGGCCCGGGCGGCCGATTCCTTCGCCCCCGATCCGTTCGCCATGGAGGCCGGGCTGAAGACGCGGCTGGCCTATGTCCGCACCGGCGACGCCGGGCTCGACCGCAAGAGCGCCGCCGGGTTGAAGGGGCTGTCGGCCGTGCTGGCCGTCCGCTCCACCGCCGCGCTGGCCGAGCCCATGGGGGTCGACCCCGAACGCGACCCGGTGCTGTTCTTTCCGGTGCTGTACTGGCCGTTGACCCCGGCGCAGCGGCCACTGTCGGCGACGGCGGCCGAGAAGCTCAATGCCTATATGCGCCAGGGCGGGCTGATCGTGTTCGACACCGGCGACGGCGATGCGGTGCGGAGCGGTGGCGCCGACCGCTTCCAGGCGGCGGTGCAGGGATTGGCGCTGCCGGCCCTGACGCCGGTGACGCCCGAACACGTCCTGACCCGCTCGTTCTATCTGCTGAAGGAAATGCCCGGCCGCTTCGATGGCGGCACCGTATGGGTGGAGGACGGCCACGCGGCGGCCAATGACGGCGTGTCGCCGCTGGTGCTGGGTGGCAACGACTGGGCCGGTGCCTGGGCTGTGGACGAACGCGGCCGGCCGCTCTACGCCGCGGTGCCCGGCGGCGAACGCCAGCGCGAGATGGCGCTGCGCTTCGGGGTCAATCTGGTGATGTACGCCCTGACCGGCAACTACAAGGCCGATCAGGTCCACCTGCCGGCGATCATGGAAAGGCTGGGGCGATGAGCCTGTCCACCCTCGCCGTCTCGCCCCTGATCCCCTGGCCATGGCTGGCGGCGCTCGGCGGGCTGGCACTGGCGGTGGCGCTGCTCGGCATCGTGCGGGAGGCACGGGGCGGCTGGCTGCGGCTGCTGCCGCTGGCGGTGCTGGTGACGGCGTTGGCCAATCCCCGTCTGGTGGCGGAGGAGCGCACACCGCTCAACGATATCGCCCTGGTGGTGGTGGACGACTCCCCGTCGCAGTCCATCGGCGACCGCCGCGCCCAGACCGCCCAGGCGCTGGAGACGCTGAGACAACGGCTCAACAGCCTGCCCGGTCTCGACCTGCGGGTCGAGCGGGTGGGCGGCGCGCCCGGCGGCGACGACCACGGCACCCGGCTGTTCGGCGCCGCCGCGCGGGCCCTCACCGAGATCCCGCGCCGACGGCTGGCGGGCGTGGTGCTGATCACCGACGGCCGCGTCCATGACGTGCCCGATGATCTCGGCCGTGCCATCGGCGCGCCGGTGCACAGCCTGCTGACCGGCAGGCCCGGCGAGCGCGACCGCCGCCTGGTGATCGGTGGCAGCCCCGGCTTCGGACTGGTGGGGCGCTCGGTGGTGCTGGAGATGAAGGTGGAGGATGCCGGCGGTTCCGGCGAGGCCGCGGTCGAGGTGCGGCTGGACGGGCAGCCCTATGCCCGGCTCAACGTCCCCCTCAACCGCGACGCCACCATCGAGATCCCCATCCGCCACGCCGGCCAGACCGTGGTGGAGGTGGCGGCCGAGCCGGGAGAGGGCGAACTGTCGCTGGCCAACAACCGGACGGCGGTGGGCATTTCGGGGGTGCGCGACCGGCTCAAGGTGCTGCTGATCTCGGGTGAACCCCATGCCGGCGAACGCACCTGGCGCAACCTGCTGAAGGCCGACCCGGCGGTGGATCTGGTCCACTTCACCATTCTGCGCCCCCCCGAGAAGGACGACCGCACCCCCATTCGCGAGCTGGCTCTGATCACCTTTCCGGTGCGCGAGCTGTTCGAGGACAAACTGGCCGATTTCGATCTGGTGATCTTCGACCGCTACCGCCGCCGTGGCGTGCTGAACCAGAGCTACTACGAGAATCTGGCGCGCTATGTCAGGAACGGCGGCGCCCTGCTGGCCGCCGTCGGTCCCGAATTCGCCGAGCCGGGCGGGCTGGCCGCGTCGGCCCTGGCCGAGGTGCTGCCGGCGGCACCCACCGGCGGGGTCGTCACGCAAGCCTTCCGGCCCGAAGTGACGCCGCTCGGCCGCCGCCACCCGGTGACCGCCGGACTGGCGGGGGGCGACGGGCCGCACTGGGGGCGCTGGCTGCGCCAGGTCGAGGTGGATCGTGTCCACGGCAGCACCCTGCTGGCCGGCGCCGGGGGGCGTCCTTTGGTGGTGCTCGATCGCGTCGGCGAGGGCCGCATCGCCACCGTGCTGTCCGATACCATCTGGCTGTGGGCACGCGGATTCGAGGGCGGCGGGCCACACGCCGAACTGCTGCGCCGCCTCGCCCACTGGCTGATGCAGGAGCCGGAACTGGAGGAGGAATCCCTCACCGCCGAGGCCCGGGGCGGCCGCATCGAGGTGGTGCGCCGCAGCCTGGAACCGCCGCCGGACTCGGTGAGCGTCACCCTGCCCGACGGCAGCGCCACCCGGTTGCCGCTGGCCGATCAGGGCGACGGCCGCGCCGTGGCGGGGATCGCAGCCGACCAGCCCGGCCTCTACCGCGTCGAGGACGGTGGCCGCACCGCGGTTGCCGCCGCCGGCGGGCTGGCCCCCATCGAGATGGCGGAACTGGCCGCCACATCCGCCAGGCTGAACCCCGTCGCCGCGGCGACGCGCGGCTCGGTGACATGGCTGGTGGAGGGCGGCGTGCCCGACCTGCGCCGCGTCACTGCCGGCGGCACCACCCACGGCCGCGGCTGGATCGGGCTTGAGGAGCGGGGCGAACATCTGGTCGCCGGACTCCGCGAAATACCGCTGCTGCCCTGGCTTCTGGTGCTGTTCCTCGGCCTCGGCGGACTGCTCGCCGCCTGGCGTCACGAAGGGCGCTGACCGGACGCCAAGTTATTACCTATAGATTAAGACCCCTGCCGTCGGGTACACTCGGCCGGCCGAACGGTATCCGACCATCCGCGAACGGCAGGGGGAAGACATAAACGTGGCGGACAATAATTCGGGTTTGGTGGGGGGGAAACGGGCCAAGGCTCTCAAGCGTTTCGTCGCCTGGGCCATCCCGGAATGGCAGGTGTTCATCCGCCGCGCCAATGGCACCCACGAGCATTTCACCATCACCCGCAAGCATCAGATGGTGCTGGTCGCCGGCATCGCCGCGGTCGGCATCTGGGCCGGAATGGCCAGCATGCTGCTCGGTCGCCAGCCCGACGAGCTCTCCGCCAAGGAGCGCCAACTGGAGGAGATGATGGCCTCCACCCGGGCGGCGCAGCACCGCCTTGCCGCCTCGCAGAAGATGGTGTCCGAGATCGCCCGCGAGGTCGATACCGTGCACGCCAACGTGCTGGTACTGGCCGAATCCAATTCGACACTGTCCAAGGACAGGGGCATGTCGCGCGCCGTTCCGACCGCCAAGTCGCGGTCGCGCACCGAGCCGCAGTGGAGTGACGAGGGGCAGCCCGGCAGCGACGACGCCAAGGCGGTGCGGGAACAGGTACGCCGCCTGGAAGCCTCGCTCGACCGCCTCAAGGGCGCCTACGGTCAGGCGGTGCAGAATACCAGCGAAGTCGCCGGCGGCCGCATCTCCGAGGCCGAGCGCGCCCTGTCGCGCCTGGGCCTCGATCCCGACAAGCTGATCCAGCGCCTGACGCGCGATAGCGGCCGCGGCGGCCCCTTCGTGCCGCTGCCGGTCAGCCTGACCGACGGCAGCCTCACCGAGTTGCTCGGCCGCATGGATCGCTGGTCCGGCGTCAAGACCGCCATGGGCCGCCTGCCGCTGGCGGAGCCGTTGCGGCAGTCCTATGAACTCAATTCCGGCTTCGGCACCCGCAACGACCCGTTGAACCACCGCACCGGCATCCACGAAGGCATCGACTTCGGCGCCCCCTACGGCACGCCGGTCTATTCCACCGGCGAGGGCGTGGTGAGCTTTGCCGGGCCATGGGACCGCTATGGCCTGACCGTCGACATCGACCACGGCAACGGCGTCGTCACCCGCTACGCCCACATGTCGCGCATCAAGGTCAAGGTCGGCCAGCGGGTCACCCGCAGCACCACGGTGGGTCTGCTGGGCAGCAGCGGCCGCTCGACCGGCGCCCATCTCCACTACGAGGTCCGCGTCGGCGACGCGCCCCGTGATCCCCTCAAGTTCATTTCGGTAGGACGTGATGCTCCAAGGATTCGGTAAGGCCCTCGGTGTCGGTGGTACGGCCAAGCGGCCGCCCGGTGCCCTGCCCCTCTCGGTCATCGGCGCCGACGTGCGCATCGTCGGTGACATCATCACCCAGGGCGAGATGCAGATCGATGGTCAGGTCGATGGCGACATCACCTGCCAGCGCCTGGTGGTGGGCGAGGGCGCCCGCATCGCCGGCGAGGTTTCGGCCGAGACGGTCGAGGTGCACGGCGAGCTGCGGGGCAAGATCAATGCCGGATCGGTGGTGATCGCCAGGACCGCCCGAGTGTACGGCGATGTCACCCACGAAAGCCTTGAGATCGAGGCCGGCGCCCAGATGGAGGGCCACCTGCTGCGCAAGGCCAGCGGTGCGGCGCCGCAGCATCTGCTCGAAGGTCCCTCCACCGACCCGACCAAGGCCGAGATCAAAAAGGGCAACGGCGCCCACCCGCCGGCCGAAGCGCAATCCGCGGCCCCGGCCGACGCAACCGCCGCCAAGGCCGGATGATTTCCGCCTACGCCAGGGGGAGTGACCGCCTGGCGACCGGCGGCCCCGAGGTGCTGACCGGCGACCCGTTGTGGATCGACCTGCTGCGTCCAACCCTTGAGGAGGAAGCGGCGGTCGAGGCCCTGGTCGGCATCGATATCCCTACCCTCGAAGAAATGCAGGAGATCGAGGTCTCCAGCCGCCTGGCGCGGCGCGGCGATACCCTGGTGATGACGGCGCCGATCCTGACCGATTCCTCCGGCTTCAACCCCTCGAATACCGCCGTCACCTTCATCGTGGTGGGGCATCGCCTGGTGACGGTGCGCTACCATACTCCCCAGGCCATCGATATCTTCATCGCCAACCTGGCGCGGCGCGAGCCGAAGCCCGCCAGCCACGGCGAGATCCTGCTGGGGCTGGTCGAGGCGGTGGTCGACCGCATGGCCGATGTGCTGGAGCGCATCGGCAACGAGCTGGACGGCGTCTCGCACCGCATCTTCCATCAACCGCAGCCGAGCCGGCCACGGCGGCGCACCACCAGCCGCGAGATGGAGGTGACGCTGCGCACCATCGGACGCAACGGCGACCTGACCTCGAAGGCGCGGGAAACCATCCTGGGGCTGCGGCGCATGGCCTCGTTCCTGCAGCCGGGCGAAGGCACCATCGGTGTCCTGGATGCCCACGTCCGCCTGCGCACCATCAACCATGACCTGCAATCGCTGTCCGACTTCGCCGATTTCATCAACAACAAGATCTCGTTTCTACTCGATGCCACGCTGGGCATGATCAATATCCAGCAGAACCAGATCATCAAGCTGTTCTCGGTGGTGGCGGTGCTGTTCCTGCCGCCGACCCTGGTGGCCAGTTGGTACGGCATGAACTTCCAGCGCATGCCGGAACTGGAATGGGCGTGGGGCTATCCCTTCGCCATGGTCCTGGCCCTGCTGGCTGCGGTGGTGCCGTACTGGATCTTCAAGCGCAAGGGCTGGATGTAGGAGAGCCACCCTTCGGAGCGCTGCACTGGTGTTTCCTTTGCCCCCCAACGGTTGCTTCCCCCTGTGCGCCCGAAGGCAGCGTTTCGAAGGATGGCTCCCGGCGCATGTTGCCGCTATCATGGCGGCCCGAGGAGACTGCGGATGACCGGCTGGCAGTTCTGGATCGATCGCGGCGGCACCTTCACCGATGTGGTGGCGCGCCGTCCCGACGGCAGCCTCGCCACCGCCAAGCTGTTGTCCGAGAATCCCGAGCAGTATCCCGATGCCGCCCTGGCCGGCATCCGCGCCCTGCTTGGGGTGCCGGCGGGTGACGCCATCCCCGCCGAGCAGGTCGCCGCCGTCAAGATGGGCACCACCGTGGCCACCAACGCGCTGCTGGAGCGCAAGGGCGACCGCACCGTGCTGGTGGTGACGCAAGGCTTCGCCGACCTGCTGCGCATCGGCACCCAGAATCGCCCCGACCTGTTCGCCCGCGCCATCCGCCTGCCCGAGATGCTGTACGAGCGGGTGGTCGAGGTGCCGGAGCGCATCGGTCCGCGCGGCGAGGTGCTGGAACTGCTCGACCACGCCGCCGCCCGCGCCGGGCTCCTGGCCGCCTTCGACGCCGGCATCCGCTCGGCGGCGGTGGTGTTCCTGCACGGCTACCGCTACCCCGAGCACGAGCTGGCGGTGGGCGAACTGGCGCGCGAGATCGGCTTCACCCAGGTCTCGCTGTCGCATCAGGCCAGCCCGCTGATGAAGGTGGTGGGGCGCGGTGACACCACGGTGGTCGACGCCTATCTGTCGCCCATCCTCAGGCGCTATGTCGACCGGGTGGCGGGCGAGCTGGCGGGGACGCGGCTGATGTTCATGCAGTCCAACGGCGGGTTGACCGACGCGCGGCGTTTCCAGGGCAAGGACGCCATCCTGTCGGGGCCGGCGGGAGGCGTGGTGGGAGCGGTGCGCACCGCCGCCATGGCCGGCTTCACCCGGCTGATCGGCTTCGACATGGGCGGCACCTCCACCGATGTCTGCCACTACGACGGCAGCTACGAACGCAGTTTCGACACCATGGTGGCGGGGGTGCGCCTCAGGGCACCCATGATGCGCATCCACACCGTCGCGGCCGGCGGCGGTTCCATCGTCGAGTTCGACGGCGCCCGCTTTCGGGTGGGGCCGCAGTCGGCGGGGGCCAATCCGGGGCCGACCTGCTATCGCCGCGGCGGGCCGCTCACCGTCACCGACTGCAACGTCATGGTGGGCAAGCTGCAACCGGCGTTCTTCCCGCAGGTGTTCGGCCCCGCCGCCGATCAGGGGCTCGACGGCGAGGCGGTGCGCGCCCGTTTCGCCGAACTGGCCTCCCGGGTCGGCCGCAGCGCGGAGGAGGTGGCCGAGGGGTTCCTCTCCATCGCCGTGCTCAACATGGCCAACGCCATCAAACAGGTCAGCGTCCAGCGCGGCTACGACGTGTCGCGCTACACCCTGGTGTGCTTCGGCGGCGCGGGGGGGCAGCATGCCTGTCTGGTGGCCGACGCCCTGGGCATGGACACGGTGTTCCTGCATCCGCTGGCCGGGGTGCTGTCGGCCTACGGCATGGGGCTGGCCGACCTGCGGGTACTGCGGGAGCGTGCCGTCGAGGCGGTGCTCGACGACGAGCTGATGCCGGGCTTGAACCGTGCCATCGCCGACCTGGAACTGGAGGCCCGCGACGAGCTGGAGCGTCAGGGTGTCGAGCGCCCGGACATGCACTCAACGTGGCGCGCCTTCGTCAAGTATCAGGGCTCCGACACGCCCTTGGAGGTGGAGGTCGCCGATCGTCCGGGCATGGAGGCCGCCTTCCTCGCCGCCCACCGCGCACGCTACGGCTTCCTGATGGAGGGCCGGCCGCTGGTGGTCGAGGCGGTGACGGTGGAGGTCTCGGGCGGCGGCCAAGGCGTCGACGAGCCCGACCACACGGCGGTGCGCACCTCTCCCCTCGCCCCCCGCGACACCGTGCCGCTGTTCAGCGGCGGCGAGTGGCGCCAGGCGCCGGTGTTCGACCGCGATGATCTGCGTCCCGGCGATGGCGTCGACGGCCCCGCCGTGGTCACCGAATCCACCGCCACCACCGTGGTCGAGCCCGGCTGGCGGGCCGAGATGACCGCCAAGCTGCATCTGGTGCTGCGCCGGGTGGTGCCGCGCCCGCAGCGTTTCGCCGCCGGCACCTCGGTCGATCCGGTGCTGCTGGAGGTGTTCAACAACCTGTTCATGTCGGTGGCGGAACAGATGGGGGCGGTGCTGGCCAACACCGCCCACTCCGTCAACATCAAGGAGCGCCTCGATTTCTCCTGCGCCGTATTCGACGCCGAGGGCGGGCTGGTGGCCAACGCGCCGCACATCCCGGTGCATCTTGGCTCCATGGGCGAGAGCGTCCGCACCATCATGCGCTCGCGGGGCGGCACCATGCGGCCGGGCGACTCGTTCGTGCTGAACTCACCCTATAACGGCGGCACCCACCTGCCGGACGTCACCGTGGTGACCCCGGTGTTCGATTCGGGACAGCCGCTGTTCTACGTCGCCAGCCGGGGCCACCACGCCGATATCGGCGGCGTGACGCCCGGCTCCATGCCGCCCAACTCGACCACCATCGCCGAGGAAGGCGTGCTGATCGACGACATGGCCCTGGTGGAGAATGGCCGCTTCCGCGAGGCCGAGATGCGGGCGCTGCTGAGCTCGGGGCGATGGCCGGCGCGCAACCTCGACCAGAATATCGCAGACCTGCAAGCGCAGTTGGCCGCCAACGAAAAGGGCGTCGCCGAGCTGAGCCGCATGGCCTGTCACTTCGGTGTCGAAACGGTTCGCGCCTATATGGGCCACGTCCAGGCCAACGCCGAGGAGAGTGTCCGGCGGGTGCTGGCCAGGATATCCGGCGGCGGTTTCGCGGTCGAAATGGACGACGGCAGCCTCATCCGGGTGGCGATCACGGTGGACCGCGAGGCCCGCTCGGCGGTGATCGACTTCACCGGCACCTCGGAGCAGCGGCCGGGCAACGTCAATGCCCCCTCGGCCATCTGCCACGCCGCGGTGCTCTACGTCTTCCGCTGCATCGTCGACGACGCCATCCCGCTCAACCAAGGCTGCCTGAAGCCACTCGAAATCATCATCCCGGCGGGTTCCATGCTGGCGCCCGCGCCGCCGGCGGCGGTGGTGGCCGGCAATGTCGAGACCAGCCAGGCCATCGTCGACTGCCTGATGGGGGCGCTGAGGGTGATGGCGGCCAGCCAGGGCACCATGAACAACCTGACCTTCGGCAACCAGCGCCATCAGTACTACGAGACCATCTGCGGCGGCGCCGGGGCCGGGCCGGAATTCCATGGCGCCAGCGCGGTGCACACCCACATGACCAACTCCCGCCTCACCGATCCCGAGGTGCTGGAGTGGCGCTTCCCCGTGCTGGTGGACGGCTTTGCCATCCGCCACGGCTCGGGAGGGCCGGGCCGGCATCACGGCGGCGACGGCGTGGTGCGACGCCTGCGCTTCCTTGAGGCGATGACCGCCGGCATCCTGTCCAACCGTCGCCGCATCGCTCCTTTCGGCCTGGACGGCGGCGGCGATGGCATGCCCGGTCACAACCGGGTGGAGCGCGCCGACGGCAGCGTCGAGCACCTGCCCGGCACCGCCCAGGCCGAACTCAAGCCCGGCGACACCTTCGTGGTCGAGACCCCGGGCGGCGGCGGCTATGGCGGATAGGGCCTATTCCGGCAGCGGGCCGGTGAAGTAGCCGTAGGCGGTGGTGGGGGAATCGCTGCGCAGGCGCTCGCGGCCGTCGACGGTGACATAGAAGCAGCGGTCGATCTGGCAGTAGACCAGTTCCTTGACCGCCCCCGACCCGGCCTTGCACGCGGCGATCTTGAGATCGTCGCAGCCCTTGCCATGGCAGTCTGCGGTGTCGATGGTGTCGCGGTCGATCATCGCAGTTCCGCTCCCTCCTCTGGCGACAGCGAGACTAACCTATCGGCTAGCCTCCCTTCAACCACACCTTGTCTAAGGAAATAATCCGAGCGGATATTGCGGTGCCGCATTGGGTTGAAGACGGCCGGCCGGCGGGGTACTGTAGCAAACATGAAGCTGGATCGTCCCGAGGGGAATAATGAACTACGCGCTGAAGTCGGAAGGCGAGACCGTGGTGGCGACCCTGGACGGCAAGATCGACTATTCCACCGTCGGCACGCTGGACGATGCCATTCGCACCATCGCTGAAATCAACCCCAGCGCCATCGTTTTCGACCTATCCCGGGTGCCGAGCATGGACTCGGTGGGGTTGGGCCTGCTGCTGAGCGTCCACGAGACCTTCAGCGGAAAGTCCATCACGCTCCGCAACCTGCAGCCCCACGTCTCCCACCTTCTCGACCTCACCGCGGCGCGAAGCCTGTTCGTGGTGGCGGAGTAGACAAGACTCCCGACGGGTTTTCCCGTCGAGGCCACGTATCACGTTCAGGCGCTCTATTCCGGCATCTTGAGGCCGAGATAGACGCCGTTGCTGACTCCCATCAAGCCCAGCAGCGTGGCCCCGAAGCCCGGCATGGCGAGGTGCGACACCACCTCGTAGAAGTAGACGCCGATCAACACCACCGTCCACACCACCATCTGCAGGCGGTGCAGGTTGACGCCGTTGCTGTCGCTGAGGATATCGAGGAACCAGCCCCGGGTGGTGCCGCCCAGCAGTGCGGCCTTGTCGTCCGCCCCCCTGCCACTCTGATCGTAGGCGGCACGTGCGGCGGCGCGATCCACCTGCTTGCCGGCGGCCTTGTTGCCGTCGACCACCGCCGCTCCCAGGGTGGTCAGGCTGGCAGCACCCATCAGCACCAAGGCATCCGGGGAGAACGATCCCATGTCGCCGGTGACCGCCAGCAGGAACAGGTAGCCGCCCAGCGTCACCGCCAGCCACAATGCCAGTTGCATCCGGGCCAGGCTAAAGGGGCTGTCGATGGCGGAGATGCCGGTGGCTCCCCGCGCCTCGGCGGGCAGCGGGTCGCGCAACAGGGCGGTCTGCCGTCCCAGCAGGATGATCAGCCCCAGCAGCAGCAGGGTCGTGCTCACGCCGCCGATGATCCAGCCCTCGGAGAAGACGACCAGTTTGACGAGGCGGCCGCTGGGTACGGCGCTGCCGCCCGGCGGTCCGATGCTGGCGGCCACGTCGTCGAGCGTCCCGGCCATCCATGATTTGCGACCCGTCAGCAGGGCGTCCCACACCGCCTTGTTTTCGGCGGTGCGACTGAGGTGGAAAGAGGCCAGCGTCTCATCCCCCTTCGGGTAGAGGGTGGCGGTCTGCCCCTTGATCTCGCGGCCATTGAAGAACAGCGCCAGCGGTTGGCCGGCCATGGCCGCCAAGCCCTCGGCGCTCTTGGCGACGACAACCAGATCGATGGTCTTGTTCAGGTCCACCGACGACAGGACGCCGGGCTTCGCCGGGGCGACGGAAAGTTCCTTGAGTGCCTCGGCGGCGCTCATCGCAGCCGCCTGGCCGCTCGCCGCCATCACCAAGGTCATGATGGCGGCAAACGCGGCCTTCGCGAAAATTCCCATGTTTACCCCCCTCAGACCGGCAGCCGGTTGGTGTCTCGAATGGCCTCCCACGCGATGTAGGGTGACCTGTCCGGCGCGCCTTCGACGATGCCGTTGTCGAGATTGCCGTCGATGATGCGGGCCGCTCGCAGCGCATCGCGGGCGCCATCGTTGTCGCCGGCCGCCATGGCGGCGGCGATGCCCCGCCACCAGCCGGCGATATAGTCTGCCGCCGCGTCGAAGATCACCCCGTAGCTCTTTGGCCCAAGGGGGGTTTCGAGGCCAACGACATAGTCATCCCGGACCTCGCCTATGGTCGGATAGATCAGCGCATGTTCGGCGAAAAAGTCGCGGCACAGCGACTTCTTGGGGGCATCGGCCGGAGTGCTGGCGGCGAATCCGATCAGCATGGTGTACTCGTTGTGCCACGAGTTGAAATTCGGCGGGTCGCTGGAATACAGATCGCCATGAGTGGCCTGCAACATGGCGTCCCACAGCCGCTTCACATCGTGATGCAAGCCCCCCGCATTGGTGCATTGGTCGAACTGCCCCTCCAGGTAGACGGCGTCGTTGACTCCGTGGCCCTTGATGCGATCCCAGATGAAGACGTCCTGATGCATCTCGCAGTCGCGGTGCTGGACCTTGTGGGTGTCGTAAAGCCCGACACGTAGTTCCACCACCGGATGGATGAAGAAGTCGGCGCCGACATGGGAGGCGTAGCCCAGCAGCCAGGCCAGCGCCCGATTCCACGCCTCGCCTTCGGGCCAGCTGCGCAACTCGATGACACCGTTCCTGATGATGGTCGCGGTGCGGTTATAGTGCATCCGGTCGGCCCAACGGGTCTGCGACCCGAGGTAAGGGTAGTCGGGCGACACCGCGCCCAGTTCGATGAAATGCTTGTCGAGGGCCACCTTGGGATCGAGACCGGCGATGCCGTCACCCCCAATGCGGTCCGAAAGCACCCCAGCCAACGTGATATGTGCGAGAGCTCCAGGCATGTTACCCCCCTCTATATAGCGTTTAACCCAAGGTACATGCTATTATGACGGGAGTGGTAGTCTGAAAATGGCTCATCCGGAATGAACAAAGAAAAACCCTCTCCCGGCGGGAGAGGGTTGGAATGACCGCGCCTCCTCCCTTGCGGGAGGAGGGTTCGTTCAGTGGACGTCGGCCCAGATCTGACGCTTGAGGGCGTAGAACAGGGCGGTCAGCACGCCGAGGAACAGCATCACGTAGAGTCCCATCCCCTTGCGCTGGTCGAGCTCGGGCTCGGCCGCCCAGTTGAGGAAGGCGACGATGTCGGCGGACAGTTGTTCCTTGGTGGCCTTGGTGCCGTCGGCATAGGTCACCAGGTCGTCCATCACCTGCGGCGGCATGCTGATGGCGTTGCCGGGGAAGAACTTGTTGTAGAACTTGCCCTCGGGAATGGGATGGCCCTCGGGGGCGACATCCTCATAGCCCATCATCAGCGAGTAGACGTAATCCGGACCGCTGACGCGAGCCTTGTTGATCAGCGACAGATCGGGCGGCAGTGCGCCGCCATTGGCCGCCGCGGCCGCCTTCTCGTTGGGGAACGGGCCGATATACTTGTCCGAGGCCCGACCGGGGCGATTGACCACCACGCCTTCGTCATTGGGGGCATCGGGGATCTCGCGCTCGGCCGCCACCACCTTGATCTCGTCCGGGGTGAGCCCGACCTCCGAGAGGTTGCGGTAAGCCACCAGACGCAGCGTGTGACAGTTGGAGCACACATCGTGGAACACCTGGAAGCCACGCTTCAGCTGCGCCTTGTTGTAGCGGCCGAACACGCCGTCCCACGAATGCGGCATCTTGATCAGCGGCGCACCGCCTTCCGAAGCCTGCGCGGCGCCCGCGGCGCCGATCAGGCCGGCGGCGACGAGCGCGGTGAGGATAAGCTTACGCATCACGCTTTCTCCATCGGCTGGGCGGTGGCGCTGGCGGCAACGTTGCCGCCGCCCTTGATCACCGGCGCCGAGATGCTGGCCGGCAGCGCACGAGGCTTCTCGATGAAGCCGAGCAGCGGCATCAGCACCAGGAAGTGGAAGAAGTACCAGGCGGTGGCCACCCGGCCGATGATGAGGTAGGCGCCTTCCGCCGGCTTCTGGCCGATATAACCCAGCAGCAGGCAGTCGATCAGGAACAGCCAGAAGAACTGCTTGTACAGCGGGCGGAACTTGGCCGAGCGCACCTTGGAGGTGTCGAGCCAGGGCAGCACGAACAGGATCAGGATGGCGCCGAACATCAGAACCACGCCGCCCAGCTTGTCGGGCACCGAGCGCAGGATGGCGTAGAACGGCAGGTAGTACCATTCCGGCACGATGTGCGGCGGGGTGACCATCGGGTTGGCGGGGATGTAGTTGTCCGCCTCGCCGAAGAAGTTGGGGGCGAAGAACACGAAGCCCATATAGACCAGCATGAACACGCCGATGCCGAACAGGTCCTTGATGGTGTAGTAGGGATGGAACGGGATGGTGTCCTGCGGCCCCTTGATGTCGATGCCCAAGGGGTTGTTGGACTTCACCGTGTGCAGCGCCCAGACGTGCAGCACCACCAGGCCGAGGATCACGAACGGCAGCAGATAGTGCAGCGAGAAGAAGCGGTTCAGCGTCGGATTGTCCACCGAGAAGCCGCCCCACAGCCAGGTGACGATGGGGTCGCCGATGATGGGGAAGGCCGAGAACAGGTTGGTGATCACCGTGGCGCCCCAGAAGGACATCTGGCCCCAGGGCAGCACGTAACCAAGGAAGCCGGTGGCCATCATCGCCAGGTAGATGGCGATGCCGATCCACCACAGAATCTCGCGCGGGCTCTTGTAGGAGCCGAAGTAGAGATTCCGGAAGATATGGATGTAGACCACGATGAAGAACATCGAGGCGCCGTTCATGTGCAGATAGCGCAGCAGCCACCCGTAATTAACGTCGCGCATGATGCGCTCGACCGAGTCGAAGGCCAGCGAGGTGTGGGCGGTGTAGTTCATCACCAGGAAGATGCCGGTGAGGATCATGATCACTAGGACGAATCCGGCCAGCGAGCCGAAATTCCACCAGTAGTTCAGGTTCTTCGGCGTCGGATACTCGACGGCGGAGTGTTGCATCAACGAGAAGATCGGCAGGCGATCCTCAATCCAGTTGACGACCTTGTTGTTGCTCTTGAAGCCGCTCATGGGTCG
>CAJANL010000255.1 GCA_903941105.1 uncultured Rhodospirillaceae bacterium | reverse complement strand
CGGGGTGCCAGCAGTCGTAGTCGGTGACCATGGCGACGCTGGCGTAGCACATCTCGGCCTCGCGGGCCAATTTGGCCTCGGGCATGTTGGTCATGCCGATCACGTCGCAGCCCCACTGGCGGTAGAGCTCGCTCTCGGCCTTGGTGGAGAACTGCGGCCCTTCCATCACCAGATAGGTGCCGCCGCGCACCGCGACGATGCCGGCCGCCGCCGCCGCCTGCTCGGCGATGTCGCCCAGGCGGTTGCACACCGGGTGCGCCATGGAGACATGCGCCACCAGGCCGGTGGAGAAGAAGCTCTTCACCCGCGCGAAGGTGCGGTCGATGAACTGGTCGACGATGACGAAGGTGCCGGGCGGCAGTTCCTCCTTGAGGCTGCCCACCGCCGAGACCGAGACGATCTCGGTGACGCCGGCCCGCTTCATGGCGTCGATGTTGGCGCGGAAATTCAGTTCCGAGGGCGGAATGCGATGGCCGCGGCCGTGGCGGGGCAGGAACACCAGCTTCTGTCCGTCCAGTTCGCCGAACAGCAGTTCGTCGGATGGGGGGCCGAACGGGCTGTCGACGCGGCGCCATTCGGTGCCGGTCAGTCCGTCGATGTCGTAGACGCCGGAGCCGCCGATGATGCCGAGAACGGGTTTGGTCATGATCGCTGTCCCCACGGATGGAAGATGGTCCGGCGTTGGTAAAACAAAACGGCCGCCATCGCAAGGATGGCGGCCGTGATGGGGTGCGCGGAAGACCGGGCTTAGTGCAGGTTCTTCCAGATCTGGACCTTCAGCGCGTACAGCATGGCGGTGAACACCGCCAGGAAGATCATCACCTTCAGACCCAGGGACTTGCGCTCGTCCAGTTCGGGCTCGGCCGACCAGTTCAGGAAGGCGGTGATGTCCTTGGCCAGCTGTTCGGGCGTGGCCTTGGTGCCGTCGGCATAGGTGACCAGATCCTCCATCAGCTGCGGCGGCATGCTGATGGCGTTGCCGGGGAAGTAGGTGTTGAAATACTTGCCCTCGGGGATCGGGTGCCCGGCCGGCGCTTCGTCCTTGAAGCCCAGCAGCAGCGAGTAGATGTAGTTGGGACCACCCGGACGGGCCTTGGCCATCAGCGACAGGTCGGGCGGCAGCGCCCCACCGTTGGCCGCGGCCGCCGCCTTGTCGTTCGGGAACGGCGAGATGTACTTGTCCGACGGACGGCCCGCCCGCATCGACACGATACCCTCGTCATTGGGGGCGTCGGCGATTTCGCGGGCCGCGGCGACGTCCTTGATCTCTTCGGGCGTCAGGCCGACCGCCGACAGGTTGCGGTAGGCCACCAGACGCAGGCCGTGGCAGTTCGAGCAGATCTGGTTGAAGACCTCGAAGCCGCGCTTCAGCTGGGCCTTGTCGTAATGGCCGAACACGCCGTCCCACGAGAAGCCGGGCTTCATCAGGGGCTCGCCGCCGCCCGAGGCCAGGGCGGCACTGGACAGACCCGCCAGCAGGGCGGCGGTCAGTACCGAAAGCTTGAGCTTACGCATTACGCCTTCTCCTTCAGCACGGGCGCCGAGATGCTGGCCGGCAGAGCCTTGGGCTTCTCGATCTTGCCAAGCAACGGCATGATGATCAGGAAGTGGGCGAAATAGTACGCCGTGCAGACCTGACCGATGGTGACCAGCACGCCTTCCGCCGGCTTGCCGCCGACATAGCCCAGCACGAAGCAGTTGACCAGGAACAGCCAGAAGAACTGCTTGTACAGCGGGCGGAACTTGGCCGAGCGCACCTTGG
>CAJANL010000254.1 GCA_903941105.1 uncultured Rhodospirillaceae bacterium | reverse complement strand
TATGACCTCATCGGTCCATTCGATTGTCATTGCGATTGCCGCCGCCGCCACTTCTCGGCCGCCGCCCCGCGCTCGGCCAGCAACCGCTCACCATAGCGGGCCGGCATAGCCGGACTTTTCCAACCGCCGAGCTGCATCAGGGCGGCGAGATCGGTGCCGTCGGCGAGATGGTCCTGCACCCCGCCTACCCGGGTCGAATGCGCCGTATAGCGGCCTTCGTAAAACCCGGCGGCCCAAGTGCGGCGTCGAACGATGGCGATGATGTCAGCGGTGACGAGCCGCTCGCCCCAGCCGCCCTTGAAAAGTGGCCGGAACACATACCCCGTCATCGTCCAGTCAATCCGCCGCGGCTCAACCGGCGGCTCCTTCATGGGCCGCCCGCGAGGCCGCGGAGGCAGGGACGCAAGCTTGGCTTCGAGATTGCCGCGCCGACGCGCCTCCACTGCAGCCTCATGGGCCAACTGAGCCTCCCAGGTGGCGACCTGACGGCCATAGACCTCCACCAACTTGGAGTAACGTCTCTCCTCGGCCTCGCTCAGCCGCGCCAGTTCAATGTCATGAGCTTGGCGCCAAGCCTCGAGGGCGGCCATGGAATCGGGCGACAACCACACCACCCTCCCCTGCCCGTCCTGATCGGTCTTGGACCGCGCTACCAGCATGGTGCCGGCGCCATTTTCGCCACGTTTGAGATTGTCCCACATCATCTCGGCCACTTCCGAGGCCCGGCACAGGGAATCCCGCATCACCAGCAGCAGAGCGGTGTCACGCAGACCGGTTACCCCCTCCCCCGCTTCGGCGATAGCGGCGATGACGGTGGCGATCTGGACTTCGCCGAGCGGGTCGGTCTGGCGCGGCCGCACCGTCAGGGCCCGGCGCATGCGCTTGAGCGCCAACCCCACCACCGTCGCCGAGGCCGGCGAAGTGAGGCCGGCGGCCCGATGCATATGGGCGATCGACGACAGATAACGCTCGATGGTCTTAGTGCGCCGCTTCGGCGGGCCGACAGGCTCCTTGGTTGCCGGATCGATGCCGGCGAGATCGTCGACGAAGGCGGCGAGATCGTCCGGCGCCGCAGGGAATACGCAACACCCCCTGCCCTCGCACCAGGCCGCCCAGATCTTGGTATCGGAGATCAGCGCTTTTTCGGTAGCGGGGGCAAAAGCGCCCTTGGCCTCGGCCGCATAGCGAGCCAGGCGCTCGGCGAGAGCATCGGGCAGCGCTGGTATTCGGCCATAAAGGGGTTCCAGGGCATTTTCGACCATGCCGGAAGGGTCTCATATTAAATGATATTCGACAATAGGTGTAATTATTATGCATAGCCTCTTAACATGATTTGAAATCGTCCCTAGCCTGTGTAATTCTAGTGATAGAGTTTCGTTCAGTAGGATTGCCGCGGATTTCCATGCTTAACCCGATTGTTGCCGCCCATATCAGCCTTGGCCGCCTTGTCCAATTCCTGGACGCCGACTCCCATGACCTATGGCTCCCCGACGCGCTGCGGCGCGAGGCGATCGCCACGCTGAAGCTCGATTCTCAGTTGGTGCATGGTGAGGATCTCGCCGTAGCGCAGCTGCAGCAGAGCCGGGTGATCCGCCCTGATCTGCGGGCTGCGCTCTCCGTGATCCAAACCGCCGAGCGTCTGCTCCATGGCCGGACAACCGGCGATGAATTTGGCGATTACACCAGTGATGATCGCCTGAAGCCCAAGCGTCTCGATGCGTTGATGGCCAGTGAGCTGGAGCCTCGGGGGTTTGATTGGAACCAAGATGAGGATGAGATCGAGCCCCTGGCCGATGATGATCCCCTCTGTGATCTGCTTGATGACGAGGATGAGGGGGGCCCCTGCCCTGCCCAGGCAGTTCTGCCGCCACCTCTGTCGACCGCCTGGCTGACCCTGGCCTGGACCGGGCTTGAGGGAACACCCAGCCTCGCCGAGGCCAGTGCCCTAGAGCAAGCGGCGCAGGTGATCGATCAGGCGCTGCAGATGCCCGGGTTTGAAGGAGTGGGTCAAGCGATTTGGGATCTGCATCGACCAGGATTTTGGCCGGAGAGCGAAGCCTTCAGCTATGACGGCATCAAAGCCCAGGATCAGGCCTTTGGCGAAAAGCTGGAGATGGCCCATGCTGAGGCCCTCCCTCCCTCCCCCGGATTGCG
>CAJANL010000253.1 GCA_903941105.1 uncultured Rhodospirillaceae bacterium | reverse complement strand
CATCTCGTCACCTCCGCGAAGGCGGGGTCCATGTTGGGGCAAGGACTGCAATTTGCCCCCATATGCTGTGCTGCCGGACGCATGGATTCCCGCCTTCGCGGGAATGACGAAAGGAAAGTTGAGTTTTTCCGCACCCTGCTACTCCTCGGTGGCGGTGCCGTCGAGATCGCCGGGGCCGCTGGACAGGGCCTCGGAAATCTGGGAGGCGTTGCCGCGGATGGTGCCCTCGATCTCGGCCGCCATCTCGGGGTGTTCCCGCAGGTAGGTCTTGGCGTTCTCGCGGCCCTGGCCGATGCGGGTGGAATTGTACGAGAACCAGGCGCCCGATTTCTCCACCACCCCGGCCTTCAGGCCAAGGTCGATGAGCTCGCCCATCTTGGACACGCCCTCGCCGTACATGATGTCGAAATCCACCACCTTGAACGGCGGCGCCAGCTTGTTCTTGACCACCTTGACGCGGGTCTGGTTGCCCACCACCTCGTCGCGGTCCTTGATGGCGCCGACGCGGCGGATCTCCATGCGGACCGAGGCGTAGAATTTCAAGGCGTTGCCGCCGGTGGTGGTCTCCGGGTTGCCGAACATCACGCCGATCTTCATGCGGATCTGATTGATGAAGATGACGATGGTCTTGGACTTGGAGACCGAGCCGGTGAGCTTGCGCAGCGCCTGGCTCATCAACCGGGCGTGCAGGCCGACATGGGTGTCACCCATCTCGCCCTCAAGCTCGGCGCGGGGCACCAGGGCCGCCACCGAGTCCACCACCACCACGTCGACGGCGCCGGAGCGCACCAGGGTGTCGCAGATCTCGAGCGCCTGTTCGCCGGCGTCGGGCTGGCTGATCAGCAGTTCGCCGAGGTTGACGCCCAGTTTGCGGGCGTAGCCGGGGTCGAGCGCGTGCTCGGCGTCGATGAAGGCGCAGGCGCCGCCCTTCTTCTGGGCCTCGGCGATGATGTGCAGCGCCAGCGTGGTCTTGCCCGAGCTTTCCGGGCCGTAGACCTCGATGATGCGGCCGCGCGGCACGCCGCCGATGCCCAGCGCCACGTCGAGGCCCAGGGAGCCGGTGGAGATCACGTCGACCTCCACGTGTTCCTTCTGGCCGAGCTTCATGATCGAGCCCTTGCCGAAAGCCCGCTCGATCTGGCTGACCGCGGCTTCCAATGCCTTTTGCTTATCCATGGTGTCCTTGTCCACGAGACGCAACGCAGCCTGCGACATGGCCGTCCCCCTCATCTATCCCGTTCCGGTTGGTGATGCAACCTGGCAATAGAGTACCTAATCCGTTCTGGAATACAAGGAGAACGTTCGCGAATGTTCCCACTTTTTTCACATCCTCAGTCGGTCATCACCTGCTTGACCGCACCGGCCAGCTGCTTCAGCGAGAACGGCTTGGGCAGGAAATGGATGCCCTCGTCGGGGTCGATGCCGTTGCGGGCGACGTCCTCCGAATACCCCGAGATCAGGATGATGCGGATGGATGGGCGCTCCATGCGGACCAGGCGGGCCAGGGTCACCCCGTCCATGCCGGGCATCACCACGTCGGAGATCAGCACATCGATGCCGTCGTCGCCGCGCAGGACGTCGAGCGCCTGCTCGCCCGAGCGGGCCTCGGTCACGCGATAGCCTTTGTTGCGCAGCGCCCGGCAGCCGAACAGGCGCACCGCGTCCTCGTCCTCCACCAGCAGGATGTTGCCGGTTCCGGTGAGGTCGGCGCCGGCATCGGGCTCCCTGGACGGGCGCTTGGGCTCCTCGGCCGGACCGGGCTCGAAGCGCGGCAGGTAGATGGTGAAGGTGGCGCCCTGGCCGGGCTCGCTCTCGACGAAGACGAAACCGTCGGTCTGGCGGACGATGCCGTAGACGGTGGACAGCCCCAGCCCGGTGCCGGCGCCCACCTCCTTGGTGGAGAAGAACGGCTCGAAGATGCGGCCGAGGTTCTCCTTGTTGATGCCGGTGCCGGTGTCGGCCACCTCGATCAGCACATAGTCGCCGGCCGGCATCAGCTCGGGGCCGCGCTGGACCGGCTTGTCCACCGTCACCGCGTTGGTGCGGACGGCCAGCTGGCCGCCGCCCGGCATGGCATCGCGGGCGTTGACGGCGAGGTTGATGATCACCTGATCGAACTGACCGGGATCGACCCGCACCAGCCCCAGCTGGCGGCCATGCACCATGCGCAGTTCGATGGTCTCGCCCAACAGCCGGCGCAGCAGGTTGGACAGCTCGACCAGCGCATCGGTGACGTTCAGCAGGCGCGGCTGCAACGCCTGACGGCGGGAGAAGGCCAGCAACTGACGCACCAGCGAGGCGGCGCGGTTGGCGTTCTGCTTGATCTGCATGATGTCGGCGAAGCTGGGGTCGCCGGCGCCGTGGCGCTGTAGCAGCAGGTCGCAGAAGCCGATCATGGCCGTCAGCAGGTTGTTGAAGTCGTGCGCCACGCCGCCGGCCAACTGTCCCATGGCCTGCATCTTCTGCGACTGGGCGAATTGCAGTTCCAGGCTGCGCTGCTCGGTGGCGTCGATGAAGTGGATGACCAGACCCGAGATTTCGCCGTCCTCGTGGGTCGGGCTGACGAACAACTGGGCGATCAGGTCGCGGCGGCCCTTCAGCCGCACCTCCATGTGGGTGCCGGGCTGCGAGCCATGCAGCACCTTGGCCAGTTGCTCGGTGGCCGTCGCCCGGTGTTCGTCGGCGATGTAGTCGGCGACGGACCGGTTCAGCATGTCGTCATGATCGATGCCCATCATGGCCTGGAGCGCCAGGTTGCAGGCTCCGATGCTGCCGTCGGGGTCCACCAGGGCGATGCCGACGGGGGCGTCGTCGAACAGCCAGCGGAAGCGGCGCTCGGCGGCGCGCACGGCGCGTTCCCACTGCTGTTCGGGCACCAGATCGCGCACCACCACCGAGCGGGTGAAGATCTCGCCACCCTCGTCGAACACCGAATGGGCCACCAGCGCCTGGAACACCTCGCCGTTGCGACCGGCCAGCCGCAATTCGGTTCGTTCCTCCTCGGGATTGGGGACGCTGCCGAACACCTCCTTGAGATTGCGGCCGACGATCTCGTCGCCGCTCTTGCCCAGCCAGTCGGCAAGGCGCTGATTGACGTAGCGCACGGTGCCGTCGGCGTCGGCGGAATAGCAGCCCACCGGCAACAGGTCGACGAAGTCCGACAGCAGCTCGTTCTCGCGCCGCAGCGTCTCCTCGATGGCGCGCCGGGGGGTGACGTCCTCGGCCAGCCACACCACCGCCGCCGCTTCGCCGGCCGGCCGGACTTCCAGCGACAGCCATTCGCGACCGCCCCCCGGCAGACTCAGCGCCACCTCGGTGCGGCGCGGCGCCCCCACCGCGGCGGCGGCGTCGAGGCGTTCGATCTCGACCAGCAGGCGGTCATCGCCCACCACCCGCTCCTTGATGGGCGCCAGCGGGTCATTGGCCGGGCCGAGCAGGCGCCGCGCCGCCGGGTTACGGAACAGCTCGGCGCCGTCGGGGCCGACCAGAAGGTAGGCTCGCGTCTCCGAGTCCAGGGCTCCCGCCAGCGCTCCCGCCCGGACCGCGCCGCGGGCGCTCTGCGACCATCGCCAGGCCATGGCGCCGCCGGCCACCGCGGCCGCCGTCGCGGCGGCAATGGCGGGCAAGGCCAGCGCCCCGCCGGTCGTCAGCGACAGCCCCGCCAGGACGATGACCGCCGCCCCCAGGGCCCAGGGCAGCGGGCTCATGAACCAGTTATTTCCCAAGTTTGCCTTTCAGGCGCATCACGTAGCCGATGATCTCGGCCACCGCCTTGTAATGCTCGGCGGGCACTTCCTGATCGAGTTCGACCGAGGCGTACAGCGCGCGGGCCAGCGGCGGGTTCTCCACCAGCGGCACATCGTTCTCCTCGGCGATCTCACGGATGCGCTGGGCGACGAAATCGGCGCCCTTGGCCACCAGGATGGGCGCGTTCATGTTCTCCATGTCGTATTTCAGGGCGCAGGCGAAGTGGGTGGGGTTGGTCACCACCACGCTGGCGCTGGGCACCGCGGCCATCATGCGTTGACGGGCGCGCTGCATGCGCAAGGACCGCAGCCGGCTCTTGATCATGGGATCGCCTTCGGTCTGCTTGTGCTCGTCCTTGACCTCCTGCTTGGTCATTCGCATCTTTTCGCTGAAGTCCCAGCGCTGATAGAACCAGTCGAGGGCGGACACGGCGGTCACCATGAGCATGATGGCGACCACCAGTGCCACCACCCGGTGATGCAGATAGTCCATCAATGCCATCAGATCGAGGCTGGGGAGGTTGGCGAATTCGGTCATTCGCCCCCAGATCATCCACCCGACCACACCGCCCACCACCGCCAGCTTGACCAGCGACTTGGCGAACTCCACCAGTTGGCGCAGCGAGAACATCCGCTTGAGGCCCTTCAGCGGATTGATCTTGTCGAAGTCGGGCTTTATCCGCTTGGGGACGAACAGGAACCCCTGCTGCAGGAAGGTCGCGCCCAGGCCGAGGGCGAGAATGACCGCCACCGGCATCGCCAGGGCCAGCATGACCCGGATGGCCACCTCGATGGCGACGGCGCGCAGCGAGCCGCCATCCATGGAGATGGTGTGCGGATGCTCGATGAAGGGCATCATCAAGGCCTTGATGTCGCGTGCCATGCCCGGCGCCATCATGCCCACCAGGATCAGGCCGCCGATCAGCGAGGCCCAGGTCTTGACCTCCTGCGAGGACATGACCTGGCCCTCGTCGCGGGCATTGGACAGTTTTCGGTCTGTCGGCTCTTCTGTTTTGTCTTCGGCGTCGTCTGCCATGGCGCGGTGCCGTCGTCAGTGGGGGACGGTGTAGGCGCTCAGGCCGTCACCGAACCAGCGCAGGAAGATCAGCATGATCGTCGGCAACGACACCATCAGCAGCCACAGCCCCACCAGCACCTGGATCGGAAGCGAGACGAAGAAGACCTGCATTTGCGGCACCAGGCGCGAGAGCACGCCGAGACCAGTGTAGAACACCAGGCCGAAGGCCACCAGCGGCGCCGACAGCTGGATCCCCAGCCGGAAGGCATCGGTCAGCGTGTGGGCCATGGTCTCGGCGAAATCGCCCCAGGGCAATGCCTGACCGGGCTGGAATACCGCATATGAATCGATCAGGGCGCGAATCATCATGTGGTGCAGATCGGCGGCGAAGATCAGAACCAGCGCCACGTTGGACAGGAAGCCGGTGAGCAACTGGCTCTGCTGCTCGGCGATGGGATCGAAGGAAAAGGCGTTGGTCAGTCCGGTCTGAAAGCCGATGAAGGTGCCGGCGATGTTGATCGCCGACAGCAGCAACTGCGCCACCATGCCGATGAATACGCCGATGGTGGTCTCTCCCAGCAGCAGCAGCAGCAGCAGGCTGATGTTCTTGGGCAGCGGCGGCAGGGTGGGGCCGATCAGCGGCAGCATCAGGAACGAGAGGGAGAGGCCGAGCAGCAGGCGAATGCGGGACGATACCAGACGGCCGGCGAAGCCGGGCAGCACCATCAGCGCGGCGCCCAGGCGGGCGAACACCAGGAAGAAGCGGTAGACGTCCAGGGTGAGGAGTTCGGTCAGCATCGGCCGCCTTCCCCATGCCGCCGCGTCAACCGCCGCCGCCGGCGATGATGCGGTCCATGATCATCTTCCAGTAGTCGATCAGCGTGTTGAGCATGAACGGCAGGAAGATGATCATCGAAGCGAACACCAGCAGCACCTTCGGCACGAAGGTGAGCGTCATCTCCTGGATCTGAGTCAGGGCCTGGAAGATGGAGATGATCAGGCCGACCGCCAGGCCGGTAAGCAAGGTCGGGGCCGCCACCTTGATCATCACCAGGATCGATTCCCGGGCGATGTCGATGAGTTCGGCCTCGGTCATCTGCTCCGCCGCCCGTCAGATGGGCATGCGCATGATTTCGTTGTAGGCGTTGATCACCTTGTCGCGTACGGCGACGACGGTTTCCAGCGTCAGTTCGGCGTTGCTGACCGCGGCCACCACTTCACGGATGTCGGCCTTGCCGGCGATGGCCGAGGCCGAAGCGCGGTCGGCTTCCTTGATGGACCCGACCGCCACCTTGGCGGCGTCCTTCAGCATGCTGGCGAAATCAGGCCCGCCGGCCGCCTCGGGTTTGTCGGCGGCTTCGGCGCCGGCGAAGGGATTGGCGGCGGTGGCATAGGCGGCAAGGGCGTTGGCAATCTTGGTCATGGCTCTGGACCCTAACGCAGCATGTCGACGGTGCGCGACAACATGGCGCGTGAAACGTTGATGACGTTGAGATTGGCTTCGTAGCTGCGCTGTGCCTCGCGCATGTCCATCATCTCGATGAGAGGATTGACGTTGGGCGCCAGCACATAGCCGTCACGGTCGGCCGACGGGTGCTTGGGGTCGTAGCGCCGCTGGAATTCGGCGGTATCGGGCCGCACCTTGTCGACCTTGACCGAATTGATGCCGGTGGCGCGGTCGAGTTCGTTCTTGAAGGTGACGATCTTGCGCTTGTACGGCGTGCCTTCGGGACCCTGCGCCAGCGAATCGGCGTTGGCGAGGTTTTCCGAGATGACACGCAGGCGCTGGGCCTGGGCCTTCATGCCCGAGATCGCGATATTGGTGCTCTTGGACAGCTCGTCCATGGTGTTCCTCGGTTACCGGTTGCCCACGGCGGTGCGGATCATGCGAAGATGCTTCTGGTACAGCGAGGCGGCGAGTTCGTAGGAGCCCTTTGACTCGCCGATCTTGGCCATCTGCTCTTCGAGAACGACGGCATTGCCGTCGGGCGACGATTCGTAGGTGCGACGCACGGACTGTGCCTTGAACGGATCCGGCCCCATCTCGGGAACGATGTGCTGCGCGTTGGTGGCGGCGGCGTGGACGGCCGGGGCAGAGGATCCAGACAGAACTTCCTTGAAGTTCAGCGGCTTGATGTCCCTGGGCAGGTAGCGCGGCGTATCGGCGTTGGCCACGTTGCCGGCCAGCACCTCCTGGCGCTGCGACAGCCAATCCATCTTCGCCCTGGCCATCTTCAGGATATTCAGATTGTCGTACACGATGCCGGCCCTCGCATGCCCCCCCGTGAACGCATTTCGAGCGTTCGCTTCAGGTGACCACTACTGTGCTCCGGCGGGGTTAAGATTCAGTGAATCGGCGCAGTGACGACGGTAACGCAGGCGTGCCTAAACCGAATATTAACCCCGCAAGAGGAAAGTAACACTCTACGCGTCCACACGGTGGGCCGCAACTTGGGTGACGGGTGCATGGGCGGCAAGGACTTGTGGGACGAGCGCGTTGCCGGGGCCGAAACGGCCGCGGCGCCGGCCGGCCGGCCGCAGCGTCAGGTCGCCGTGGCGCTGCACCATGATGCCGCCGAGAGCAAATCTCCCCGTGTGGTGGCGACCGGGCGCGGCTCGGTGGCCGAGCAGATCCTCCAGATGGCCTTCGCCAGCGGCGTGCCGGTGCGCACCGATTCCGACCTCGCCGAGGTGCTGGCGGCGGTGGAACTCGACACCGTCATCCCGGTGGAAGCCTTTGTCGCCGTCGCCGAGATCCTCGCCTATGTCTACCGCGCCAACAGCCGGTTGATGCCGGATGCGACGGTGGCGCCATGAATGCCACCGTGCTGCCCGCCACCCTGGTGCGCGAGGAGATGGAGAAGGCGGCCTCGCTGGTGACCACCGCCTATCGCCTGCTCGCCACCGGCACCATGGTCGACCTCTCGGCCCTGGAGAGCAAGGTCCGCGTCGTCTGCGAGGCGCTGGCCGCAATGGAGCGGGACGAGGGAGTGGCCTTCCGCCCCGGCATGGAAGCCCTGATCGCCGATCTCGACCGCCTCGCCGCGGCCATCCAGGAGCGACATCAGCCGTTCGCCGTCCCTCTGGACACCATCTCGCCGACGGACGCCTGAGTCGTGGACGCAGCCGTCTACGTCCGCTTCGTCCTCTCGCTGGTTCTGGTGCTGGGCTTGGTATTGGCCGCCCTGTGGGCGGCGCGGCGCTATGGCGTCGGCGGGCTGGTGGTGGCGCGCACCTCCGGCCGCCGCCGGCTGGCCCTCGTCGAAGTCATGCCGCTGGATGCCAAGCATCGGCTGGTGCTGGTCCGTCGCGACGACCGCGAACATCTGTTGCTGCTGGGCGGCAACGGCCCGGTGGTGGTGGAGCGGGATATCGTCCAGGCCAGCTTCGCATCGGAGATTCCCAAATGAAGCGTCGCGTCTTGGCTCTGTCGCTGGGCCTGTCCCTGCTGGCGCTCCCCGCCCTGGCCCAATCGGTGAACATCGATTTTGGCCCCAACAGCACTGCCACCAGCAGCCGTCTGGTGCAGATCATCGCGTTGATGACGGTGCTGTCGGTGGCACCCTCCATCCTGGTGATGGTGACTTCGTTCACCCGCATCGTGGTGGTGCTGGGCTTTCTGCGCCAGGCGCTGGGCACCATGCAGAGCCCACCCAACATGGTGATGATCAGCCTGGCCATGTTCATGACCGCCTTCGTGATGGCGCCGACCCTGGAACAGTCCTGGGAACAGGGGGTGCAGCCGCTGATGGACGGCCGCATCGACGAGATGGAGGCGTTCGAGAAGGCCGCCAAGCCGGTACATGCCTTCATGACCCGGCAGGTACGCGAACAGGATCTCCGCCTGTTCATGGACCTGTCGCGGGCCAAGGAAGTGGCGCGGGCCGAGGACGTGCCGCTGAAGGCGCTGATTCCCGCCTTCATGATCAGCGAGTTGCGCCGCGCCTTCGAGATCGGCTTCCTGATCTTCCTGCCGTTCCTGATCATCGACATGGTGATCGCCTCGGTGCTGATGAGCATGGGCATGATGATGATCCCGCCGGCCATGATCGCCATGCCGTTCAAACTGATCTTCTTCGTGATGGTCGACGGCTGGTACCTGGTGGTGGGCAGCCTGGTGCAGAGCTTCGGGACCTAGGGGACCCCTTCCCTGCACGGGGAAGGGGTCCTTCCGCTACTTCAGATTGGCGATGAACCCCACCACCCGGCCGCTCAGGCCGCCGGAGCGGGCCGAGAGTTGTTCGGCCATGGCGGCCAACTCGTCGGCGGCCGAACGCGAACCGGCGGCGGCATCGTCGACCTCACGGATATGGGCCGAGACCTCGCGGGCGCCGCCGGCCGCCTCGTGCACGCTGCGCACGATCTCGCGGGCGGCACCATCCTGTTGGCCCACCGAGCTGGCGATGGCGGCGGAAATGCCGTTGATCTGCTCGATGGTACCCCGGATGTCGCCGATGGCCGCCACCGCGTCCTTGGTTGCGTTCTGCACCATGGCCACCTGCTGCGAGATCTCCTCGGTGGCTCGCGCCGTCTGGTTGGCCAGATTCTTCACTTCGCCGGCCACCACGGCGAAGCCCTTGCCGGCGTCGCCGGCCCGCGCCGCCTCGATGGTGGCGTTGAGGGCCAGCAGGTTGGTCTGCGAGGCGATGTCGTTGATCAGCTGGATCACCGCGCCGATGCGGTCGGCGGCCTCGGCCAGGCCCTGCACCAACTGATTGGTGCTGTCGGCCCGCGCCGACGCGTTGGAGGCGACGGAGGCGGACTCGGCGACCTGACGGCCGATGTCGGCGATGGAAGCCTGCAACTGCTGGGTCGCCGCCGCCACCGTCTCGATATTGCCGGCGGCGTGGTCGGAGGCTCGGGCGGCGCCGCTGGCCCCACTGCTGACCGCCTGGGCGTTCCGCGCCAGCTGTTCCGCCTGTTCGCGCAGGTGGGACGAGGCCTGCGCCACGTCGGTGGCGGTGTCCTGCACATGCGAGTGCAGCTCCGACGCCAACTGCGCCAGCATGACGGCGCGCTGGCCCTCGGCGGCGGCCCGTGCCGCCTGATGCTCGTCCTGCAGGCGCCTGGCTTCCACCAACTGAGCCCGAAACACGGCCATGGCATGGGCCATCAGGCCGATCTCGTCGGTGCTGGCGGCGGTGGGGAGCGGGGTGTCGAGGTCGCCGTCGGCGAGACGGGTCATGGCCGAGGTCATCTGCCCCAAGGGGCGCGTCACCGCGTGGACGGTGAACAGCCAGATGGTGCCGATGCACAGCAGGACGGCGGCGGCGGCGATGATCAGGCTGCGCAGCTTGTTGTTCTCGAAACCGGTGATGCGGCTGACCAGCAATCCGCCCAATTCGACGGTGGCGTCGCCGCGGGCGTCGTGCAGCACGGTCTCGACGGCGGCGGCGGCGGCGAGGACGCGGCCGCGGTCGAGCCTGGGGTAGGCCGCCTGGACCACCTCGGTGCGGTAGGTCTCAAGCAGCCCGTCGAGCGCCTTGCCCAGGGCGGCGAGGCGGGGGTCGAGGCGAGCCTTCAAGGTGCCAGCGGCCGTCTCGCGGAACGCCACCGCCATGCCGGCCTGGACCGCCTGCAGGTTGCTGCGGATGGCGCCCTCGGCGATGAAATAGGCGATGCGGGCATTGGTGTCGACCTCGCCCCGGTTGGCGGCTTCCGCCAGGCCCTCGGCCGCCTCGACCAGACGAACGCCGATTTCCGGCAGGCGCAGCAGTACCGCGTCCATGACATAGAAGGAGTCGAGGTCGGGGTCGAGGATCAGGTTCGAGGTGTCGCCAACCTGCGACGCCAGGGCGCGGGCGGCGTCGGCCACCTCTCGCCCACTCGCCTTGCCGTCGGAATACCCTGACAGCACGCGCGACAGCGCCGCGGCCTGTTCGGCCATTTTAAGCGAATCGACGGTGGCGCCATCCAGTGCCAGCGCCGCCCTCAGCGCCGTTACCGCACTGGCTGCGGGGCCGTTGCCCAACCGGGCCTGCGACAGGGCGTGTTCACCCTCGGCCAGACGCCGCAGGACGCCGTTGCCCACCTCTTCCTTGGCGGCGAATTCGATGCTGACGTTCTTTTCCGAAACCAGCTGGCCCAGCAGCAGGCCGATGGGGATGATGATGAGGGCCGCAATCAGCCCGAGTTTCTGCGAAATGTTGAGCGTCTTGTGCATGGGTTTTTCCTCCATGTGCACCATGGTCAGCGCAAGGAGCATGCCAATCGACGAATATGGCTTTGGGCATAGGATTTTGCTGCAGTGCGGCATCCGCCCGGTGCAGTGCGGTGAGCGATTTCCGGGCAGGCCGCCTAATTATTGAGCAGCCGACCATTTACAATTTTATTACAAGCGGTTGGGCAAGAAAAAAGCCCCGCCGGAGTCTCCTCCGGCGGGGCCATTGGCTCAAAAAAGGCGTTCGGCTCAGCCGAGGCCCATCTTCTTCTTCAGGTTCTCGTCCAGCTTGTCGAGGAACTGGCTGGTGGTCAGCCAGGGCTGGTGCGGACCGATCAGGATGGCGAGGTCCTTGGTCATGTGACCGGATTCGACGGTCTCGACGCAGACGGCTTCGAGCGCCTCGGCGAAGGTGGCCACCTCGGGGGTGCCGTCGAACTGGGCGCGATAGAACAGGCCGCGGGTCCAGGCGTAGATTGAGGCGATGGGGTTGGTGGAGGTCTCCTTGCCCTTCTGGTGCTCGCGGTAGTGGCGGGTCACCGTGCCGTGGGCGGCCTCGGCCTCGACGGTCTTGCCGTCGGGGCTCATCAGCACGCTGGTCATCAGCCCCAGCGAGCCGAAGCCCTGCGCCACCGTGTCGGACTGCACGTCGCCGTCGTAGTTCTTGCAGGCCCAGACGAATTCGCCCGACCACTTGAGCGCCGAGGCAACCATGTCATCGATCAGGCGATGCTCGTAGGTGATGCCCAGGGCGTCGAAGTCGGCCTTGAACTCGGCCTCGAACACCTCCTGGAACAGGTCCTTGAAGCGGCCGTCATAGGCCTTGAGGATGGTGTTCTTGGTGGACAGATAGACCGGCCACTTCTTCTGCTTGCCGTAGTTCATGCAGGAGCGCGCGAAGCCCCGGATCGACTCGTCGAGGTTGTACATGCCCATGGCGACGCCGGCGCCGGGGTACTGGAACACCTCGTGTTCGATCACCTGGCCGTCGGCGCCCTCGAACTTCATGGTCAGCTTGCCCGGGCCGGGCACCCGGAAATCGGTGGCGCGGTACTGGT
>CAJANL010000252.1 GCA_903941105.1 uncultured Rhodospirillaceae bacterium | reverse complement strand
CCTCAGGGCTGGGGTCGAACTCGGGCGCGAAGGAAGCGGTGAAGGTCGCCTTCGACTATTTCAAAGCCAACATCACCCGCGTCAGCGGCACCTCCAAGGCAGGTGACCACGATTTCCATCTGCACATCGTGGAACTTCACAACACCGGTGCTGCCAAGGCGATGACCCTGGCAAGCTTCGTGGCGTTCTGTTCGGCCATCATCCAGAAGCCATTGCAGTCCCAGATGGTGGTGCTGGGCGACATGAGCTTGGGCGGCAGCGTGGTGCCGGTCGAAAACCTAGCCGAGTGCCTTCAGGTCGCGTTCGATTCGGGAGCGAAGCGCATCCTGATTCCGATGTCCTCGGCAGCGGATATCCCGACGATTCCCGCTGAACTGTTCGCGAAGTTCCAGACCAGCTTTTACAGCGATCCGGTTGATGCCGTGTTCAAGGCGTTGGGGGTGGATTGACCGCGAAACCATCCATTTGAAGTGCAAAGAGCGCCTCAACCTCACGCATCAAGACGCCTCAGTTTGAGGGCGGCTATCGGGACATCCGTCGCTCAAAGCCGATAAGTTGCGGATTCCGATTTATCCGGCCGGGCATTCCGATTCCAATCCGGCCACCCGTTCCAATCCGCTTCCGGCCACCTGTACCGATCTAATTTCGGCCAGGCGCGGGGTGCCTTCCCAGCAGGTCGATGATGGTCATCTCATGGTGAGGGGTTTCAGGTCAAGGTTGTGCTGATCGGGTGCGGTCGTCCCGGCTTTCCACGGGAGGGCCCCGCGCCCGCCCGCAGCGCTCGTCACGAAGCTGGCGGAGGGCGGGCGTGGGTGGGGCCTGTGGTAAGCGGGGGCGACCGCTTGCATCTCCCGACGGTTACGCCAGCTCCTCCCCGTCTTTCGGCTTGCGCAACGTCTCGCCGTCGAGGTCGATGCGGTAGGCGGCATGGACGATGCGGTCGAGGATGGCATCGGCCATGGTGGGATCGCCGATGACTTCGTGCCAGTGCTTGACGTTGAGCTGGCTGGTGATCAGCAGGGATCCCCGGCCGTAGCGGTCCTCGACGATTTCCATCAGATCACGGCGGTGATCGGCGGTCATCACCTGCGGCCCGAAGTCGTCGAGGATCAGCAGCTTCGGCCTTGCGAGGCTGGCCAGCAGCTTGGCGTAGCGGCCATCGCCACGGGCGAGATCGAGTGCGGCGAAGAGGCGCGGCACCCGATAGCAGAGGACCGAGATATCCTCGCGGCACGCCTTGTGGCCGAGGGCGCAGGCCAGCCAGCTTTTGCCGATGCCGGTCGGGCCGGTCAGGATCACATGGCGGTGATCATGGATCCATTGGCAGCTGGTCAGTTTGAGGAAAAGGGTGCGATCAAGGCCGCGCACGGCCCGGTAATCGACATCCTCGACTACGGCGGCCTGACGCAATTTGGCGCGTCCGGCGCGGGCCTCAAAGCGCTTCTGGCCGCGATAGGTCACCTCGTGCTCGAGGATCAGCGCCAGCCAGTCGGCATGGGTCATGGCGGCGGCGGCCGGCTCGGCCTCCATGGCCTTGAAGCCCTTGGCGATGCCGTGCAGACCGAGCGCGTGGAGGGTTTCCAGTGTGGGGTGGGTCAGCATTTGTGCGCTCCTCAGTGGTAGTAGCCGCTGCCGCGGATGTTGGCGTGAAACAGCGGAAGATCGGCGGCGGCGGACAGTCGGCCCGTCGGCTTGCGGTCGAGATTGTTGTCGAGGATGGAGCCAAGGCTTTTCGACGACAGGGCGCCGATCTCGACGGCACGGGCGCACGCCGCCTCGGCGCGATCACGGTCGACGCCGCGTAGCCGTTTCAGGATACCGAGGCAGGAGCGGAAGCCCTGCTCGGGATGCTTCCGGCTGGCCATCACGGCGATGACCAGCGCCTCGGCGTTG
>CAJANL010000251.1 GCA_903941105.1 uncultured Rhodospirillaceae bacterium | reverse complement strand
GAATCGTTCTTCGGCTTGACGGTGGTTTGCCCGCGTACCGCCCAGCGGACCCGGGGCCGCGCCGGCTCGCCGCCGTTGGTCGCCACTAGCCTCGCCCGTCCGCCGCTTCCAGCCCCGCCATGGCGGGGGAGAAGACGACGGCCTGGCGGGTGCCGATATCGAGAAGCTTTACCAGCGCCACGGCATCGGCATTGAAGGCCAGCCCCCGAATGGTCGGCGTATTGTCCAAATCGCGGTCGAAGATTTCGCAAATGATGGCGCGGTGACGGTCGGACAACTCGCTCGACATCTCGAACAGCAGCCGGGCATAGCGGTCGTTGGGCAGCTCCATGGTGTTCCAGGGGAAGACCACCGCCGCCGCGTCGCCACCGGCGATGTGGCAATTGATCAGCAGGACGTTGCCGTCGCCGGTCTTCAGTCGTGTCAGGCGCTGAGCCGTCGACAGCAGTTCCTCTTCGGAATTGACGTCGTTGGCCATGCCGTCGGTGATGTTGATCACCACCGGCGGGAAAGAGAGCGGATTGTTGTAGATCCACTCTTCCAGCGTGGCCTGCGCCAGGCGCAGGGCGCCGTTCATGGGGGTGCTTTCCGCCGCCACGGGTTCGATCCAGCGGGATGTCACCACGCGTTCCACCATGGGCTGGCCGCGCACCACCACGGTGATCTCGTGCTCTGTCACCTCGGCGTTGTCGGAGACCTCGGAGATGGGAACCATTTTGCGTCCGGCCAGGGCGTTGCGCCAGCAGAACTCGGGCCGGTTGGTCCGCCCATAGCCGATGATGCCGATGTCGAAGTAGTCACGCACCCCTTCGTCGCGCATGCAGCGGTTGATCAGCTCCTCGAGCGTGGCATTCAAGGCATTGGCCACCATCTCGGCGCGCGAGACCTCGCGACCGCTATCGTCGGTGCCGAACGGCTTGTTCATGGATCGTGACTGATCCACCAGGAAGATGAACGCGCCCCGGCGGTCCCGACTGATTTCCTGCGAATAGGCCATGCCTACTGACCCCCACTTTCGTGCGGCATTCGACACCACGTGATCAGCACAATAAGGAGCGGCCGCCGCGAAGGCCTGAGGCCCCGGCGGCGGCGGCTGGACGGGAAAGACGCCGCCCCGACTGGAGCGGCCCTTCCGGTCAGATCTTCTCGGCGATCGGCTGGATCAGCGGCAGGCGCCATGCGCGGCGGAAGGCCACCGAAGCCAGGCCGGCGATCGAGAACGCCACCACCGCCATGGACGAGACGCCGAACAGCCACTTGCCGATGCCGGGAATATGCAGCGCGAACATGGCCAGAACGCTCCACATCCACAGCACCAGCCCCTGCTTGGCGTGGAAGTGGACGTACTCGTCATCCTTGTTGAGGATCAGCGGCACGAAGCACAGGATGCCCAGGTAGCTAAGGGCGGCCATCAGTGACGACCGGCATGTGGCGGTCGGGGCCGTTTCGTCGCCCAGAATGTTCTCAGCCATTATTCTTTCTCCCCAATCACGAAGCGACGGCGTCGGCAGCCACGGTGGTGCGGCGACGCTTGACATAGCCAAAGAGTGACACGGCGCCGGCAAGGCCCGCCACGCCGATGATGACCGGACCCCAGGCGCCGAGCCCTAGGCCCAGGCCCAGCGCCAGACCCTTGCCGGCGAGGAACGAATTCCCCGAAATGGCCGCGCCCACCGGGCCGCCCACCATTCCGGAACTGATGCTCGTCGCCGCGCCGCCGGCGGCGGCGGTGACGACCGCGCCCTTGGCCGGCGCGACGGCGCTCGCCGCCTTCACTCCGGTGGCCACGGTGCCGCCCTTGGCCGTTGTGGCGGCGGCGGTCGCGGCGCCCTTGCCGGTACCGGCGGCTGCCGCCTTGACGGCGCCACCCTGCGCCACGGCCTGGCCCGCGATTTCGCGTTCGATCTCGGTAACCACGCCGATCGGTGCCACCGCAAGCCCCTGTCCGGCATTGGCTGCCAATTGGGTTCCCGCCTGAATCGCCATTTAACACTCTCCCCCAAGGCACTGGTAGTTTCACAACCACAATGGAAAATGTCTCGGCGAAGGTCAATCCAAAAAAGTGCGCATCTCTTCAGGTGGTATTAATAATTAATATCAACAACAGACTTGGCGGAAACTGCGAGGGGGGGGTTACTTGACGATTACATGGCGCCGGTTGAGCGGCCTCTCGCCCTGATCCGCGAGAGATCTTGCCGGGTGGCGAGCCGCCAAAATGTGCATTCGCCAATGCCTTGAATCACCGCAAGCAACCGAAGCGTTGACAGGGATAATCGGGCGAGGCAGGGTGTGCCGGCAATCGCGATGGATATGTTGATGCTGATTAAAGCAAAGCGTAAGTTGGTGGCGCTGTATCATCGGCATATCCAGCCGAATGGCGTTCGGGCCGTACTTCTAATTGCCCTGTCGATCGCAGCCGTCTCACTGGTAGTTCATATATTTATTTCGGTTGCCGTCCTCTTCGCCGTCGCCGCGTTGTGGGTCTTCATATCGAGTTCCCCGCACCCATCAAGCGCACTCCGGCCGCCGCCAGTTTTGATGGAGGGTCTGCGCCGGGTGGCGCGGGCGCTTTTCGGGGGCCGTCGCCGCTGACGGCGCGACGGCGGGCAAAGCTATTGTGACAGGTTGCGGGCGGCGCTGGCCAGGACGTGAGCCGCCTTGCGGCGACGGTCGTCGCTTTCGGCCGGCACCTCGAAGTGGACATCGGGATGGCGGTCCATCGCAGACTCGTGGTCTTCCGGGCTACCGAAGGCTACCGTCAGTAGTGCCGTCGGGTGCATGGTGCGGGCAAGCGTTATGACGCGCTCGATCACCTGCTGCGCCGGATCGGTCGCCTGGGTCAAATCCAGTGGTGCGGCCGCAGCGATACGGATGTCGAAGACGATGCCGATGCCGGTCTTTCCCGCCTCGGCCTCGAGGGCATCGACGACGGCGGTTATCTGAATCGGCATGAGGGCGTTCATGGAGGTCGTCCTGTCGATCTCCGCCACATGCGGTCCCATCGGCGGACTGAGCCCGTCCGGCCCCTCGCGCAGTGCCGCCAGAGCAGCCACCAGCGTCGCGGCTTCCCGCTTGGCCGCTTCCGCCGCGGCTCGGGCCTTGGCAGCGGCGCCCTCGGCGGCCGCCCGACCTTCGCCGACGACGTTCAATCGCTCTTGCGTTTCCGCCGCCCGGGACTTTTCCTCGGCAAGCTGGAGCTCCAGGTCGCGGATCGTCTCTTCCAGTTGGGGCAAGGCGGAATTCTGGCGCATCAGCGTTTCGACCTGGCCGCGCAAATAACGGATCTGGTCCAGGGCCATGGTCAGCTGGCCGACCGTTTCCACGGTCTCGGTCCGCGCGCTTTCAATGAGGGCGGCGCTGTCGGCCCGCACCTGTCGGGCGTCAGCCTCCATGCGGTGGCGCATGGACTCGATGGCGGAATTTACCGCGCCCAGGATGGTTTGGCCGAGCGCGTCGGATGCGGTGATTTCATCGCCGGGAGGGGCATCCCCGGCAGGCGACGGGGCATCGGCCGGTTCGACCTGGCGCGGCGGCGCCGGGTTCTGTCGGTGCTCCAGGTGTCCGACGACCACCTTCAGATGGAGCGGCTTAGACTCCTCGCCCTCCGTCTGATGGATGACGGCCGAATTCTCCATGGCCACGGCCACCTCTTGCCTGCACGTCATAGCGACGCCGTTCAACCATTTGATATCACGCCATCCGCAGGGGTGCAATGGAGGTCGATGTCAAGGGCGAATGCGGGCAAAGGCCGGCAAATTGGGCGGGCCGTTCGTCGGCGATGTCGGTTGCGCGACGCTCATTGGCCGCGGCGTCCTGTGAAGCAGCCAGGATAGAGGTCGGGATGGGCCACCTGCGGGCTCTCCCCCATTCAATCCTCACAGGAATTGGCCGGTTTTCCGATCCGCAGTCAATTCAACGTGCTATAGCGGCCGGTGCGAAAAAATAAGCCGCAAAATAAATCTTAATCGCGCTGATTAAGGTAGCAGCGGATTGTGTAGGATGGCTGTGTCCTCAAACAGTTTATGTTTTATCAATGCTTGATACTTAGGTGCATGGTAGGAAACATACCAGTTGCGGGGGGTTACAGTGAAGTTGATAATTAATATCATCTAAGGGCTATTGTACCTGAACGCGTTGCCACTGGCGGTTCGGTATGCTATCTAGGCAAAATGTATCGTGAGTCGGCGTTTCGCATGCCAGTTGTGGATGAAGGAGACGAAGGGTGGCAACACAGACTGTTGAAGCCGCTGGAGCCGGGGCGCAGATCGCCCCTGCGGGCGGGGTTGGCGCGGCGCCGGTCGGCGAAATCGAGCGCGAAGTCGCCGGCGTCAAGGCGGGTGCCGCCAAGGCCACTGGTGCCGCCAAGACCGCCGGAGCCGGCAAGGCTGCGGCCGGAACCGGGAAGGCGATCACCGGGGCGCAGGTCGGCGGTGCCAAGGTCATGACCGCGGCCCAGACGGGCGTCGTGGCGGCGCCGGCTGCCGGTGCCAAGGCCGCGGCCGCCACAACGGCGACCAAGGCCGCGACGGGTATCGTCGCCGGTGGCACCATCTGGACCGGCAAGGGGCTCAGCCTGGGGCTCGGCCTCGGTCTCGGGCCGGTTGGTCCCATCCTTCTCGGCGGCGCCGCGGCGGCCGCCATCTATCTTTACATGAAGAGCCGGTCGGTTGAGGCCGCGCAGAGCGACGAGGAAGTCGAGCTGCGTGAGGCTCTCGCCTGAGGAATGGGGGGGACTATGGTTGATTCCGTTTTGCGCAGCTCGTTGGGCGTGCGCACCACCGTCATGGCGGCTCTGAGCTATCTCGGCGTGCTGTGTTTCGTTCCGTTGCTGGCGGCGAAGGACGACGAGTTCGTCTATTTTCACGCCAAGCAGGGCCTGGTCATCTGGATGTGGAGCGTGCTGGCTCTTTTCGCCCTCCATATTCCGGGGATAGGGAAGTGGCTGTTCGGCTTTTCCTCCATGGGTGTGGTGGTCTTTTCGGTCCTGGGTCTTTTGTCTGTCCTGTTCCAGCGGGCGTGGAAGCTTCCCTTGATCGGCGCGGTGGCTGACCGTATTTGATTTAAGCGGTTCCCACCGTATTATCGGTGGGAACCGTTTGCCGCGAGAAGAGCGTGATTTATTGTTGCCGTAGAGAGAGGAGCATCCGTGCCGCCGTCTCCCCTTGAGGCCGTCCGGATGTTGGTCGTCGACAGTGATCCGTTCATGCGGCGACTGGTCAGGGAATTGTTGCGCTATATCGGGGTGAGTAAAATCGAGTTCGCTGCCGACGCCCCGTTGGCACTTCTTATGTTGGAAGATTCCCGCTACGATCTCGTCCTCGCCGAGATCGAATTGCCGGGTATGGACGGCTTGGCGATGACCTACAATCTCCGTCGTTCCGCTACCATTGCCAACTCCAGTATCCCCGTCATCTGCTATACCGCCACGGTGACCGAGCAGACCATCGCTCGCGTCCGTAAATGTGGCGTCAATGATCTGCTGATGAAGCCGCTGGCCGCCGGACCGCTGCTGCGGCGTGTCGCCGCCTCGCAGTCCCATCCGCGTGAATTTATTCGCATTGCGGACTATCGAGGCCCCGACCGGCGGCGGCGGATTACGGCAGGCTATCCCGGACCGTGGCGTCGCCGGGCGGATGTTCTGGCCGCGCAGGCGCGTGCCAGGGAAATCGCCGAGGCGGATGCGGTCGCGGTGGCGGCCGCCGCGTCGGCATCCGCCAAGGCCGCCGCGCTGGCGGCCGCCCTGGCCGAAAAGGCCGAAGCGAAGGCCGCCGATTTGTCGGCCATGTCGCAGGAAGAGCTTGCTAAGTGGCTGCGCGATGGAAAGAATCGGTCGGCCACGTAGCCGTCGCGGCTCATCGGCCTTTGCGATAAAGGCCACGGCACCGTTAAGAACGTGAAGGATTCACCGGCGTATGGAACCCCTGGACGACGTCGAATTGGGCGGTTCGCGCCGACGGTCCCGCCCGGAGCGGCCGGTTCGGGGCGCCCGGACGGGAAGCTCCGCTGGCATGCGCAAGCTGGTGTTGCTTGCGGTCTTGGCCGGAGTGCTGGCCTTCGTGGCGCTGCAGCCCGAGGTGGCCGGGCCGCTCTCGCGGTTGGTGGACGGGGTCCGGGGCGCTATCGGGCCGGCCCGCCCGGCGCCGAGCAAGGGGGCGGCGCAACCGTCGCCTGAGGATCGGCTCGAGGCCATCGAAATCACTCTGCATCCCATGGCGTTGCGCCTGGATCTCGTCGAGAACCGATTGATGCAAATGGAAGGTCAGATCCGGCAAATCGCGGCGGAACGGGGAGTGTCGTCCGAGGCGGCCGGGGGACCCCAAATGACCAAGCTTGCCGACAACGTCGCCAAATTGCGCGAGGATCTGGACGCCATGCGCCGGCTGGGCTCGGACGCCGCAGCGGCGGGGCGGCTGTCGAGTGCCATTGAGAAGACCGAGGTGGCGGTTCGCCGGCTGTCCGGCCGGCGGGAAAATCCCGCATTGTTCCTGCTGGCGATTGGCCACCTGCGCGAAGCGGCGGATCGCGGCGGCCCCTTCGAGGCTCAACTGCGCGCCGCCACCCAGCTGGGGGGGGCACGGGTCGCCACGGCCTTGCCCGTCCTGGAGCACTTCGCCGGCGCCGGTGTCCCGACCAGGGCCGCATTGTTGGAGCGGTTGCGGCAAGATTCGTCGATGGCTCTTCGCGCCGCGGCCGATGAAAGTGGTAACTGGCTATTGGGCCGCGCGTGGCAAGCCATCAATACCGTGATTTCGATCCGGCAGGTCGCCGGGATGGAGCGGGGCGTCGCGGCGGCCTTGGCGCACGCCGAGCGGCTGATGGCGGCGGGGGATCTCCGGGGCTCGCTGGCGCAGATGCGCACGGTGACCGGGGCGGCGTTGGATGTCCTGGCGCCGTGGATCGAAGCGGCCAGCGCCCGCGCCGCCGTCGATGCGGTGATTTCTGAAATGGCGGCCGCGGCCTTGGCCCAGGCCGCAACGGCGGATGAATAGGCGATGCTGCTGCGTTTGATCCACCTTCTGATTCTGTCCTCGCCGGTCATCGCGGTGACCCTGTGGTTTTCGGACAACACCGGCGTGGTGACGTTGGAGTGGCTTGGCTGGCGCATCGAAACCAATGTTCCGGTTCTGCTGGTCGCTCTGCTGCTGTTGTTCGCCCTGCTGTCGGGGCTCGAGGGGCTGGTCGGGATGGCCGTTGGCCTGCCGGCGCGGCTTCGGGCGTCGCGGCGGGCCAAGAGCCACGACCAGGGAATGGCGACGCTGATGGCCTCACTGAAGTTCGCCGCCGCCGGCAACAACGGAGAGGCTCGGCGGCTGGTGGATGATGCGGCGCGTCTCCTGGCGACGCCGGAGCTGCCGGAGCGGTTCGCGGCGCTGCTGGTGCCGCAAGGTGAGCGGCCCCGGCCGCCGCCCCCGGCGTCACAGTCCCATTCGGTGGTTGCCGCGCGTGAAGAACGTCAGCCTGCGCCACCCGCCTCGCGATGGGCATGGTTGCGCCGCCCCGGGCGCCCGGCCCCATCGCCACGGACGGTATCGCGGGCTGTGACGGCAACGCCCGCCGCCGCTCCGCCGAGTCCGGTCGTGGCCGAGCCGGCACCGGCTTCCACTCCGACGGTGCCGTTCGATGCGGATGCCTTCGCCGAGCACCTCAAGCGCGCCGAATGGGATGCCGCTTTGGCACTGGCGACCGGCGAGGCGGTTCCGGCGGTCAAGGGCGCGCGGCTGCGGGCGGTGGTTCTCGAAGCCCAGGCCCTTGCCGTGGAAGCGGACGATGCCGCCAATGCGCAGGCTCTGGCCTGTGCGGCAACCAAGGCATGCCCCGGCTTCCTGCCCGCATCGCTGCACGCGGCCAAGTTGCTGGCCGCCACCGGTCAAACCGCCGAGGCGATCGAGGTGATCCGCGCCGCCTGGCGGGCAGCCCCGGAGCGGCCGTTGCTATCGCGCTTCCTCGAACTGCAAGCCGACGCGGCGCCGGCCGCCCGGCTCGAACAAGTGACGGCGCTGGTTCATAGCAATCCCGACCACGTGGAAAGCCATCTCGCGGTCGGCGAGTGGGCGGCGGCGGCGGCGAATTGGGGCCTCGCCCGGCGTCATTTAATGGCGGCGATCAAGGCCCGTCCGGATGCGCTGGCCTGTCGGCTGATGGCCAAGGTCGAGGAGCGCGATACGGGGGATGTGGCGGCCGTGGATATGTGGCGGCGCAAGGCGGATGCGGCCGGTCCGCCGCCTTCGTGGCGATGTGGCGGTTGCTCTGCCGAAGTCGGGGGCGAGGTTTGGCAGCCCGCATGCCCTTCCTGTGGCGCCATCGCAACCATCGAGTGGTCGGCACCGGCGGTGAGCCCGAGCGGCGGTTGAGCCTCGGTCAATGGGCCGGGTGGCGTTGCCCTACATGGGCGGCGTGGCTGCTCGTCCCAGGCCGGCCTCGCGGCGAAGCTTGCTCTCCACCTGCCGCTGCGACAGAACCGGCGACGGGGGCGGCTCGTCCATCCCCTTGTCCCGACTTTTCTCCTCGGCGACCAGAATTTCCGCCCGGCGCTGAATTTCACGCCGGTGGCGTTCCTGCTCGATCCCTTCCGCCAAGGCGTTGAGTTCCGCGTCGGTCAAATCAATGATGCAGATGCTAGCCCGGGGGTACAGCATGGCTCGTCCCGTGATTCATTGGTCGAGCATCATTCTAGACGCCTCCCGATGCGGATCGGTGGTCTATTGGGGGGTATCACCGGCGGCGGAGTCGTCGCAAGGACCCGCCGCTGTTAGGGCAGGGTGGCCTTCGATACGACATAGAGGCCGAGTCCGACCAGGCCGCCGACAATGGTGCCGTTCATCCGAATGTATTGCAGATCCTTGCCCACGTGAGCTTCGATCCGGTCCACCATGGCCTCGGTCTGCCAGCGCATCACCAGGTCGGAAATCAGGCTGCCGAGGAATTCCCGGCGGGGCACCAGAACACGTTCGGCGGCCAGGCGCAGCCAGCGATTGACGCTCTCCCGCAACTCATCGTCGGTCTCCAGACGCTCCGCCAGGGCGACCAGGGCCTGCCGCAGTATCCGGGTGCCATCGGTGGCAAGCCGGTCGCGGATTTCAGACCAGATGGGGTCGAGATGGCTTTCCACCGCGACGTCGTCGAGGATCTGCCGCTTCATCGTCTCGACCCGTTCGGCGAAGTCGGGGGCCGTCGCCAGGCGATCTATGGTGGAATGGATGGCCGTCTCGAATTGGGATCGCCAAGGATGCAGGGGCGAGTTCAACTCGACTAGCGACTCTTCCATTCCCCCAACGATGGCGTCCGCCAGCTTTTTCTCGACCCAAAGCGGCATCCACTCGCCGCACTTGGCCGCCACCCTGGCTCGCACGAACGTCCGATTGCGGGCGAGAAATCCTCGCACGGCGTCGAGAGCCTGATCGAGCAGCGCATGGTGATAGCCCCGCGTCACGGCGAAGGACAGCACGCTGGCCATGCGCGGCGCCGTCACCGTGGCTTCGAGCATGCGCCGCGCGCTGGTACCGGCCACGGCGCGCAGGCGTTCCTCGCCGATGGACTCGAGGATCGGCGGCAGAAAGGCACCGGCGCGGGCCACCACTTTGTCGATGTTTTCCGAGTGCGACATCCAGGCGCCCAGTCGACCGGCCAGATCCAGTTCCTCAAGCCGCGAGGCCATGGCTTCCGACGCCAGGAAGTTGCCGGCCACGAACCGGCCCATGGCGGTGGCGATGCGCTTGTGACTGCGCGGGATCACGGCGGTGTGCGGGATCGGAATGCCCAGCGGATGGCGAAACAGGGCGACCACCGCGAACCAGTCGGCGATGCCGCCGATCATGGCGGCTTCGGCGAAGGCTCGGACGGGACCCAACCAGGGCCAACGCCACTCGTACAGGGCCGCCGCCGCGAACAGTACGGTCATCATGGCCAGCATCAGGGTGGCGATGCGCCGCATCCGCGCCATGTCCATGGGGGGGGCGCCGACAGGCTTGCCCGTGAACATCGGTTGCTATCCCCATGGTGTATTGACCTCGGGATACTGCCTGTTCTGCCGCGGCCTACAAGGAATTTTATCTGGGCCCGGTCAGCCATGCCGAAATGCAATGCGGTCCCACCGACAAAAGTTTGCATCGAATTAGCCAGATGGCTATGATCCGGCTGGTGGACATGCCTGGGACGAAAGTAGTGGACTATGGTGGGGGCGAGCATCTCCGCATATCAGCGTAACGCGCTGTATCTGTTGTCGGCGGTGTGCATGGTGTTCATGACGCTGGCCGTCGCGGTGCAGCCCGTGTTCCTGCGTAACGTGCTGAATGTCTCGTTCGAGCAGGCGGGGGCGATCAACGCCAGCGTCCAAGTGGTGACCGAGATTCTCGACCTGTTCGTGGTCGGCTACCTGGGCTTCCTGTCTGATCGCCTGGGGCGCGTGCGAATCGTCGTCTTCGGGTTCCTGGTCGGCGCGGCGGGTGCGCTGGCGGCGGCGTTCAGCCCATGGATCGGCGGCCTGCTCGGCGGCGCCCTGGTCATCTACTACCTGTCGCGCATCACCATGTCGCTGGGAGCCGGGGCGGCCTGGCCACAGCTTTCGGCGCTGGCCGGCGACTTCAGCGACGACGACAACCGGGTGGGGCTGCTGTCCAATACCGCGTTCATGATGGCGTTCGGCATAACGCTGGTCTACGCCATCCTGATGCAGATTCCCAAGCAGGCGGGCATCACCGCGACAATGTTGCTGACGGCCGGCGTGGCGGTGCTTGGAGCGTGGGTCGCGCGCACCTGTCTGGTGGACGTGGCGCCGCGCGCCGTCGAACCCGGCATTCCCTGGCGGCGGATCTGGACCATGGTCAAGGCCGAGCCACGGCTCCGTCTCGCCTTCACCAGTTCCCTGTTTGCCCGCAGCGACATGGTCTTCGTCGGCCTCTTCGTCATGTTGTGGTTCATCTATTTCGCCGATGTGGTCGGCGTCAGCCAGGAAGAGGCGGCGGCGCGGGCCGGCATCCTCATCGGCATGATGGGCGGCGGCGTTCTCGTCTCGGTGCCGCTGTGGCGTCTGTTCATCGAGCGTTATGGGCGGGTCGAGGCCGTGGTCCTGGGCATGACCCTTTCGGCGATCGGCTTTCTGATCTTCGGGTTCGTCGTTAATCCCTTCGACTGGTTCATTATCCTGCCGGCAGTGCTTGTCTCGGCTGGTCAGGGGGGATGCTTCATCGCCCCGCAGATCATGACGATCGATCGCTCGCCGCGAGATATGCTGGGGTCGGTGATGGGGGCGTTCAACGTCATCGGCGGCCTGGGAATTATTTTCTTCATCCAAGTGGGCGGCTTTCTGTTTGATAAAGTCGGGCCGCCAGCGCCTTTTGTCTTTACCGGCTTAGGCAATATCCTTATTACCTTGTACGGTCTTAAGGTTCTCAAATCGGAGTCTCGCGGCGCCCGCCCGACGGAAGTCGAGGCGGTGGGGTAGTGAGGTCGGAGGCGACCCGCCAAGCGTGGGGCGTCGCGTTCATGATGCGGAGAAGAGTTCATGCCGAGTGTCATCTTTGGGCTGCTTTCGCTAGCTTTGGCCCTGTGGGGGTTGACGGCCTGGTGGTGGTCCGTGACGGAGTTCCTGCGCGGCGTTCTTCCCATCGCACTGCTGCTGTTTGGCGTTGTCGCCCTGGCGTCCGGAGTGCAGTCGGTTCGCGAGCCTAACGGCAGTCGGAAGAGTGCCGGAGACCTCGAAGGCGATAATTGATGACTGAGAACGACATCGACAACGATTCCCGGATCGGCGTCGCCGGACCGGTGTGCTCGAAGGACTTGAAGCGCTACTTCTACGTAATCGGCGTGGTGGCGGCGATCGTCCTTTTCGGCGCCTTCATGTATCGTGGGGCATCGGGCAACGGGTTGCGACTGGGTCAGTTGTGGGCGCAGCTTGGGCATCCCGCCACCGCGGTCAACGCCCCCACGCCGGTGCAGCGCGCAACGCCCGTCGCCGTTCCCGCTTTTGGCGGTGGCATCATCGCGGCCCCCCCCTATGGGGCCGGCGGCATGGCGACGTTGCCGCCCCTGGTCGAGGCCGGCCCGGCCAGCGCCGCGCGTGACAACTTCTCGAATGTCGTCTCGGTCCTGCGCAACAGCGTCGTCAGCGTCACGGCGTCGTCGGGCGCCGCCGTCGCCAATGACCCGGTGGCCGCCGCCGGGTTCCCCCCGGACGGACAGGCCCGCTTCGCCAACCCCACCAGCCGCTCGGTCGAGAATATCGGGTCGGGCGTGGTGGTGCGCAATGACGGCTATGTGCTGACCAACTATCATGTGGTGCGCGGCGCCAACACCATCTTCGTCACCGTCCAGGACGACATGGGGTCGACGCGCAATGCCGCCGATGTGGTCAAGATGGACGAGGCGCTCGACCTCGCCCTGGTCAAGATCGCGCCCAAGGTGCCGCTCTCACCCGCGGTCCTGGGCGATAGCGGGGCGGTCCGCGTCGCCGACGAGGTCATCGCCATCGGCACTCCGTTCGGGTTGGACATGACCGTCAGCCGCGGCATCATTTCGGCCAAGCGCAAGTCCATGGTCATCGAGGGGGTGACCCACACCAACCTGCTGCAGACCGACGCGGCCATCAATCAGGGGAACTCGGGCGGTCCGCTGGTGGATCGTAGCGGTACGGTGATCGGCATCAATACTGCCATCTACACGCCCAATGGCGCTTTCGCCGGCATCGGCTTCGCCGTGCCCAGCAACCAGGCCCGCCTGTTCATCCTTGAAGAGATCGGCTGGCTGCCCACCGCCACCGCCGAGGGGCCGCAATTCGGGCTGGTCGCGCTGCAGCAGCAAGGCGCGGTCGGAGCGGCCGGGCCGGCGATCGCCGCCGGCGTGCCGGCGCCGCATACCGACGGACGGCAGAACATGGAATGCACCACCTGCCACGACGTGATTCGTGGCGGAGCGGGTTCCGTCGCGGCACCGCGCGCCCAGATGGGCGGTGCCCCCATGATGCCGATCGCCGCTCCCGGAGTGCCGCCGCCGGCCATCGCCATGGGCACGCCGTCGCCGCATACCGACGGACGGCAGACCATGGATTGCGCCATGTGTCACAAGATGTTGCCATCGGCCGGGATGCCGGCCGCCTATCAGTTCGCCCAGCCGCCGGGAAGCCTGGCCATGAACGTCATGGGCGCACCCGCTCCGGCGGCAGGCCGCAGCTTGACCGTGCAAGGTGCCACCCTCCGGGGCATGCCCCAGGGCCAGGGCCCGGGCCTGGGCCGTTTCGGCCAGCATGGCGTCACCGTCGCGACGGTGGCCGCCAACTCGGCGGCCGCGGCCGGGGGCTTGCGGGCGGGGGATGTGCTGCTGAAGGTGGACGGGCGTCCGGTGCGGACGCCGCAGGACGTGGCGGCTATCTTCGCCGGCATGTCGGCCGGCCGTTCGGTTCGCCTCGGCGTGCTGCGGGATGGCGAGGTCCGGGGTATGGAAATGCCGATCGGCCCGACCACCTCTCCCATCGGCATTCCCGCCGCCGCAGTGGGCGGAATGGTGGCGCCCGTGGCGCCTCACCCGGTTCCCATGGGGCCGCCGACCGCGTCGATGATCGGGCCTCGGGGAGGCGCGGTCGCCATGCAGCCGGTGGTACCGACTGAGTTCAATTGGCGCGGCCTTGAGATCGAAGTGTTCCAGTCGGTGGCTCCGGCTCCCGGGACGCCGGCCGGCATCGTCGTGAGGGGGGCAGCCATCGGCGAGGTGCTGCCGGGCTCGCGGGCCGCGCTTGTCGGGTTGAAGGTGAATGACGTGATTTTGGAAGTAAACAACCAGAAGGTGCCCACTGCGGCCGATTTTGACGCAGCCATCAAGCGTATACCCCCGACCGGGCAGTCTTCGGTGCTGATCAAGGCCAGCCGGAACGGACAAGAGTTCCTGATTGTTATGTAGGCAGGGAGTGCCGATCGATCTGGGCTCAATGTTTGGAGGATGCAATGGCCACTGACGAGCGCAACAGAGAAGATAAAGGCAACGTCGCCACTCAAAGCAACACGGCGCGTCGTAACCGTAAGAGGGACGAGCTCATGGAAGAGCTGGCGCCGGTCATTGTCTCCATCGTTGGGTCGGAATTGCCGGCTCCCCCGCCGAAGCCTGCGGCGGGCGAAGTTTGGGTGACCTTGATTGAATCGTCGCATTGGGGCGGCAAGGAGCAGTCCGGACTTATGCCGCTGACGACCACCGACTCCGAGCCGGCGCTTCGCCTCAGCCCCGAGGGGTTCGGCGGTGCCAGCATCTGGCGGTCGCGCGAGGACGTCGAGCGTTTGTCTCGCCCGGCGCCCGTCCAGGCCCCGGCATCGGCACCGTTGGGGGATGCGGTCGGCGCTCCGCTCGCGCCCAATGAGGGCGAGCGCGGTACGGCGCCCCGGACGCCCGAGGTCGCGATGCCGGATCTGGTGATGGAAACCGCCACGCCGGTGGTTGCAGAGCCGGTAGCCGAAGCGGTCATCGAAGCCCCCGCCATCGAGGCCCATTCCATCGCCGCTCCTGCGGTCGAAGCCCCGGTCGACGAAGTTCCGGTCGACGAAGTTCTGGTCGTCGAAACCCCGGTCGTCGAAACCCCGGTCGTTGAGGCTTTGGTCGTAGAGGCGGGCGAAATCAAAGTGGTCAGGGTCGAAGCGCCCGCCGCCGAGCCGGTTGGCGACGATGCCCCGGCCCCTGAGGACGCGGCCGTCGGACAGGTGGTCGAGCCAACGCCCGTACCGATTGAGGTCGCGGCTGCGACAGGCCCATCGCTGGCTCAACTGGTTGTGGAATCGACGGCGGACAACACGCCGCCTCCCGTTCCT
>CAJANL010000250.1 GCA_903941105.1 uncultured Rhodospirillaceae bacterium | reverse complement strand
GCATGACCGCGCAGACCCCGGTTTCCATTGTGGGCGGCGCCGAGCCAGATCCCACCATGATCACGACCTACGCCGAGGTGGTGTTTGGCTATTGCGACGGATGGGTGCCGGTCCGGGCGCTGCCGGAAAAGGGCACGGACGAGGCCCAGCCGTCGCATACGCCCTTCCTCGAAGCTGACGAAGATCTGGCCACCAACCTGGTTCGTCAGGCCATGTGGGCGGCCCATGGCGACATGGCCATCTTCGTGGTCCCCGGCACCGTCGCGAAGCCCGGCACGGCCAAAGCCGATGACGTGGTCCAGACCCAGGTGGTGCTGGTCGATATCGATCACGGCGACATCGCCGCCAAGCGGGAACACCTCATCCACCACATTGGCCCGGCCACTCTGGAGGTGGCGTCCGGCGGCATCACCCAGGAAGGCCAGCGCAAGCTGCATCTCTATTGGCGCCTGACCGAGCCGGCCGAGGGCGAGGACATCGACCTGCTGTGCCGACTGCGCGGCGACATCGCTGACAAGGTCGGTGGCGACACCCATTTCCGCTCCGCCCACCAGCCGATCCGGGTGGTCGGGTCGGTCTACCACAAGGGCGGCAGGCGGCGGCTGGTCAAGATCCGCACCCATGCTTCCGGCCTCGAGGTCGATCTCCGCGACTTCGCCGATCTGGTCGATGCCATGCCGCTGTTGCCCGGCATCGGCATGACTCCCCGACCGGTGGCCGCGGCACGGCCAGGCATCGACGCCATTCTGCTCACCCCGGTGCATGAGGGCGGTGCCGACGACTGGACGCGCTTCCAGGGCGCCAGCGCCGCCATCGGCCATTACGTCCGCATGGCCCATGAGGGGCGCATCAGCCGCGACGAGGCCTGGGAAGCCATCTGCCAGTACAACGCCGCCCAATTGCGGCCGTCCTGGGAGCTGGAACGCCTAGCGGCCGAGGCCCAGCGCCTGTGGCGGCTGCACGAGGAGAAGCACGGCCCCGGCCTCGACCGCCTAGCATCGCCGCCCATGTCCTGCCTGCCGGCCTTCTCCCTGGGGCAGTTGCTCGACGACGACAGCCCCATGCCCGACGACATCATCGCCCCCCGCCTGGTGACGCCGGGCGGCATGCTGGTGCTGGGTGGTGCGCCCAAGGTGGGCAAGAGCGACTTCCTCATCAGCCTGCTGGCCCACATGGCGGCGGGAGTGCCCTTCCTCGGTTTCACCCCGGCCCGGCCGCTGCGCATCTTCTATCTCCAGGCCGAGATCCAGTACCACTACCTGCGCGAACGCCTGCGCTCGATCCGCCTCGATCCGGCCATTCTGGCGGCGGCGCGCGACAATCTGGTCGCCACGCCCAAGGTGCGGATGCTGCTCGACGGCAACGGCTTGGCGCAGACTATCGCCGCCGTGCGTAGCCGGTTCGACGATGCCCCACCCGACCTCATTTGCATCGACCCGATCCGCAACCTGTTCGATGGCGGCCCAGATGGCAGCGGCGAGAACGACAACGCCGCCATGCTCTTCTTCCTCCAGGAGCGGGTGGAGGCCCTGCGCGACGCGGTCGCCCCCGACGCCGGCCTGATCCTCTGCCACCACACCCGCAAGATCACCAAGAAGCTGCTCGCCGAGGACCCCTTCATGGCGCTGTCCGGCGCCGGGGCACTGCGCAGCTTCTACACCTCCGGCATCATCATGTTCCGGCCCGACGAGGAGCGCCCCGAGCGCCTGCTGCATTTCGAGCTGCGCAACGGCCCGGCCATCGAGCCCCGGGTCATCGACAAAGTCCACGGCCGCTGGGTCGAGATCGACCGTGCCTCGGAACGGCTGGTGCGCAAGGCACATGGCGACCGCCTTGACGCCGAGCGAGTGCGCAAGCATGACGTCATCCTGCAGATCCTGCTGGACGAGGCCGCCCAGGGCCGCCTCTACACCACCCTGCAATTCGCCGAGACTTTCGAGAACCAGGGCGGGTTGGGCGGCAAGGACACCATCCGCGACCGCGTCAGCGTGCTGGCCACCAAGGGCTACATCAAGTTCGTGCGCGATGGCGCGGCCTTCGATCTGCCGGTGAGCCGGTCCAAGTTCGGCTATCTGTGCGCCGAGGGCATGGCGTTCCCCACCGGCGGCGAAGTCGCCGATCCCCTCACCGGCGAGATCACCCCGGCCTTCGCCGACGTGCTGCCCAGCCACTACAAATGCCCGCAGACCGGGGCGGCGCTGCCGGTCGAAAATCCCACCGTCTGGGTCTATCCGGCG
>CAJANL010000249.1 GCA_903941105.1 uncultured Rhodospirillaceae bacterium | reverse complement strand
TGAGCGCGGTGACGAGGCGTCCACGTGTATACATTCTGGCAAGTAGACGGAATGGAACCCTGTATGTCGGGGTGACCAGCGACGTTGTTCGTCGCATTTTGGAACACAAGACGGACGCTGTCGATGGTTTTACGAAGAAATATTGCGTCAATCTCTTAGTCTATTATGAATTTCACGAAACAATTCCTGATGCCATTCTTCGCGAGAAACAAATGAAAAAATGGAATAGGGCATGGAAGATTGAGATGATCCAGCGTTTTAATCCGCAGTGACAGGACCGCTATAACGACATCGTCTGAAGATCACCACCGTATGGATGCCCGCTTCCGCGGGCATGACGGGTCGAAATAAACGACTTGGTAATCTGGATTTGGAGCCCTGCGGCCCTCCCCTGCCCGCGGGCGGGGGAGGGGGAATTGGTTGACACGCCGATCGGATCCCCCTAAAAGGATGTAATTGCGAATGCGTCGCAATTGCATATCTCGACGAGGGGAAGCACCATGGGCCGTGTCCACCACACCGAAGCCACCGTCCCGACCCACCGGATGGAGGCCCGCGATTTCATCTGGCTGGCGGCACTGGGCACGGCGCGACGGGGGGCGGCGACGCTCGACGACGTCTGCATGGCCATCGACGACATCGCCGGCCACCTGTGGACCCCGGTGGCCGAGGTGGTGGTCGGCTGCGTCGAGGACATGCTGCACGACGGCACCCTCGCCGCCTACGGCACCGGCGACCGCTTCATCACCACCAGCCGTGGCGACGAGACGCTGGCGCTGTTGCTGGCGCTGCCCATGGCCCATCCCGCTTGCCCGCTGGCCCAGGTGGCGTTGCGCCTCAAACTGGCCTTCGTCGATCTGGTCTCGACGGAGCTTCGCCGCCGGTGCATGGAGCAGGCAGCGATGTCCTACCAGCGGGCACTCGACGGCCAGGCGCGCGACTGCGCCACCTGTGGTGCCAGGGGACCGTTCGGCCGGCTGTGGCACGACCAGGATGGCGAACGCCTGGGGCGCGAGTTGGCGACACTGCGCGCCATCGCCGATTTTGGCTGCGGCCCGTGATCGATTGTCCGCTTGCGTTCGCGTCGACTGCTTGCTTCGGCGGGGGTCCTGCGTGTATCAAGAGCGATCATGCCGATGATCTCCGATACCGCCTCGCTGGCCGCCTTCTGTGAACGGCTGAAGTCCGCCACGTTCATCACCGTCGACACCGAATTCATGCGGGAGAAGACGTTTTGGCCGCAACTCTGCCTGGTGCAGATTGGCGGCCCTGATGAGGCGCGCGCCATCGACCCGCTGGCGCCCGGAATGGACCTCACGCCACTCTACGAGCTGATGGCCGACACCAACGTGCTGAAGGTGTTCCACGCCGCCCGTCAGGACGTGGAAATCTTCCTGCATCAGGCCGGCGCGGTGCCCGTGCCGCTGTTCGACACCCAGGTGGCGGCCATGGTATGCGGGTTCGGCGACTCGGTGGGGTACGAGACTCTCGCCACCCAGTTGGCGAAGGCCCGTATCGACAAATCCATGCGCTTCACCGACTGGTCGTTGCGCCCGCTGTCCGAGCGTCAGGTCCAATACGCCCTGGCCGACGTCACCCATCTGCGCGTCGCCTACGAGAAACTGGTGCGCAAGCTGGAGAAGAACGGCCGCCTCGAATGGCTGACCGACGAAATGGCCATGCTGGCCGAGCCCGGCACCTACCGCGTCGATCCCGATGAGGCATGGCGCCGCCTCAAGCCGCGCTCCTCCAGCCCCCGTTTCCTCGCCATCCTGCGCGAACTGGCCGCCTGGCGCGAGCGCGAGGCTCAGGAGCGCGATCTGCCGCGCCAGCGGGTGCTGCGCGATGAAATGCTGCTGGAGATCGCGGCGCACCATCCCACCGGCACCGCCGACCTGATGCGCACCCGTGGCATCGGCAAGGGGCTGGTGGAGGGGCGCATGGGCCAGTCCATCCTGGACGCCGTGGCGCGCGGCCAGGCGATACCCGACGCCGAATGCCCGGCGGCGCCCGAGCGGGTGGACATGCCCAAGGGCCTCGGCCCGGTGGTCGACCTGCTCAAGGTCCTGCTCAAGATGAAATGCGACGAGCACGGCGTCGCCAACAAGCTGGTGGCCAATGCCGCCGATATCGAGGCCATCGCCGCCGACGACAAGGCCAACGTCGCCGCCCTGCAGGGCTGGCGCTACGACCTGTTCGGCGCCGATGCCCTGAAGCTCAAGCACGGCCGTCTCGGCCTCGGCTTCTGCACCGATGGCCGCCGCCTGCGACTGGTGCCGCTGGAGCCGGTCGAGCCCGTCGAGGCCGCTCTCGTCGACGCGTCGGCTGACGCCGAGCTATGAGCGAGCCGCTGCGTTTCGGCGACATCCAGCAGCGTGCCTGCATCGCCGCCACCCACGGCCTCGGCAAGGGGCTCGCAGCCGCGGCGCGTGCCGCCATCGCCGTCGCCGACACGGTGATGGCCGAGGCATCCGCCCAACCCCATGTGGCCGAGGCGGTGGCCGGTGCCGCCTGCGGCAAGGGCTGTGGCTGGTGCTGCCATCAGGTGGTGGGTATCACCGCCGCCGAGGAAGACCTTCTGGCCGAGGCGTTCGCGGCCATGCCCGATGACGCCCGTCGTCGGCTGAAGGCCCGCCAGACCGCCGCCGAGGTCCGGCTGTCGCAACTTTCGGCCGATAAGTGGCAGACGGCCCGGGTGCCCTGCCCGCTGCTCGAAGACGGCGCCTGCATTCTGCACGCCGCCCGTCCCCTGCCCTGCCGCGCCGTCCTCTCGGCCGATGCCGATGCCTGCCGTCGCTGGCGAGAAGGCGAAGAGGAAGCCCGCATTCCCCTGGTCGCCATTCAGCGCGGTGTCTACAGCCACGCCCAGGCCGGCCTGGCCCAGGCCCTCGGCATGGCCGGCATTCCGGCCCAGCCGGTCTCGCTGGTCGAGGCCCTCAGCCTGATGGCCGACTGATCCCGGCGCCACCGCGGGAAGGCATAGCGCCCGTGCCTATTTCACGCGTGCCTATCCCACCGTCCTGAACACCAGCGCGTCCCGCTCCACCGCCTTGGCGAGGCGGTCGAAGGTGCGGTCGATCTCGATGGCGAAGGCCGGTTCGGTGGCGGGGAGTTCCAGCACCAGCGCGTCCTTTTCCACCACCAGCCGGGTGCGGCGCAGCAGGTTGGGAGCGCCGCCCGACAGGGTGTGAGCCAGGCGCAGCGCCAGCCCGGCGATGCGGCAGTGCTTCAGGCTGTCCTCGTCGAGCAACTGCACCGTCCGCTGCGCCATGGGATTGTCCTCGTCGCCCTGGTAGCGCTGGAACACGGTGAAGGCGATGGCGGCGCGGTCGCGGTGACCGACCCCCATGAAGGGCAGCCGGAGAACCCGAAGGAACGCCTGCTCGGCCCGATAATCGGGATGCTCGTTCCAGAAGATGTCGGACACCAGACAGGCGGCATGACGCAATCGCGCCCGGTGATCGTCGGCCTCGGGAAACAGCGGCGCCATCCAGGTTATCAGTTCGTCGCCGTGCTCGGGGAAGCGCGAACTCAGCGACGCCATCTGCCGGCAGACCGACAGCAGCGGATCCTCGCGCCTCAGCTTGTCCGGCAGACGCTTGTAGAACTGCCCCTCGCGCATGCCGTAGATGGAGAACACCAGCCGGCTCGGCGACACGCTCCGGATGACCCGTTCCAGCACCAGCGCCGCCAGAGGCAACGAACTGACTCGCTTCTTGGAAACCCCCGGCACCTTTTCCAGCGACTTCCTGCTCTGGGCCGACACCAGATCGAGGATGCGCAGCGCGTCCCGGGTGGGCAGCGAGAAATTGTCCAGCACGGTCAGCGGGTGTTGGGTCTGGGCGATGCAGATCCGGGCAATGGAGCGCCAGGCGCCGCCCACGGCGTAGAGGCTGCGGCCCTTGGCCTGCTTGAGCCAGTCGATGCCGGCCAGATGTTTTTCCACCAGTTGCCCGGCGCGGCCGCGATCGTCGCCGGACGCCTCCGCCAGCCGCAACAGGCCGAGCGGCATGGTTACATGCTGGCCGAAATCGCCATCCTGCACCGTGACCAGCTCCAGCGAGCCACCGCCGATATCGGCCACCAGACCGTCGGCATCGGGGCTGCCGCACAGCACTCCCATGGCCGCCAGCTTGGCCTCCTGCCCGCCGGAAAGCACCTTGACCTCGACGTCGTAGCGCCGCTCGATCTCGGCCACGAACGAGCTGCCGTCGGTGGCGTCGCGCACCGCCGCGGTGGCCAGGATGTCGAGCCGCTCGACGTGCATGGCGCGGCACAGCCCGACGAAGCGCCCCACCGCCGCCAGCGCCGCCTGGACACCCTCGGGATTGAGCCGCCCGCTCTTGCCCAGCCCCAGCCCCAGGCCGCACACCGCCTTCTCGTTGAACAGCGGAATCGGCACCCGTTGGGCGCTGTCGTAGACACACAGGCGTATGGAGTTGGAGCCGATGTCGACGATGCCGACAGGGTCCTGACGCAGCCTGATCTTCATGTCCCTACTCGCGCATGTCACGCAGCCGCTTGGGCGACCGGGTCTTCACCAGGGCGCTGCCGCGGCCCGATAGCGACGGGTTGGTCATGAAATAGGTATGGGCGTTGAAGGCGCCGTCCTCATCGGGCTCGCGCACATAGGTACCATCCGCCCCCAGCACCCAGCTCTGCGCCTTGTCCTTGAGGTTGGCCGCCATGATCTGTTCGAGGATCTGGCGGTGCACCGTGGTGTTCTCGATGGGCACCAGGGTCTCGACCCGCCAATCCATGTTGCGCGGCATCCAGTCGGCCGAGGAGATGAAGATCTTGGCCTGCCGCGACGGCAGCCGCTGGCCGGCGCCGAACACCATGATCCGCGAATGCTCCAGGAAGCGCCCGACGATGGTCTTCACCCGGATGTTGTCGGACAGCCCCTTCACGCCGGGCCGCAGACAGCAGATACCGCGGATGATGAGGTCGATCTCGACTCCGGCCTGCGAGGCGCGGTAAAGGGCGTCGATCAGCTTGTCGTCCACCAGCGAGTTCATCTTCAGCCAGATGGCCGCCGGCTTGCCCGCCTTGGCGAAGGCGGTCTCATCCTCGATCAGCGACATCAGCTTCTTGCGCAGATAGAGCGGTGCGATGGCCAGCTTCTCCATCTTGTCCGGCAGGGCGTAGCCGGTCATGTAGTTGAAGGCCTTCGAGGCGTCGCGGCACAGGGTCGGGTCGCAGGTGAAATAGGACAGGTCGGTGTAGACCTTGGCGGTGATGGGGTGGTAGTTGCCGGTGCCGAAATGGACGTAGGACACCAGCCCGCCGCCCTCGCGCCGCACCACCAGCGAGATCTTGGCGTGGGTCTTCAACTCAAGGAAGCCAAACACCACCTGGGCACCGGCCGCCTCCAGGTCGCGGGCCCAGCGGATATTGGCCTCCTCGTCGAAGCGGGCCTTCAGCTCGACCATGGCGGTCACCGACTTGCCGGCTTCCGCCGCCTCGACCAGCGCCTTGACGATGGGGCTGTCCTTGGAGGTGCGGTAGAGAGTCTGCTTGATCGCCACCACCGCCGGGTCGTGCGCCGCCTGGCGGATGAACTGAACCACCACGTCGAAGCTCTCGAAGGGATGGTGAACGACGATGTCCTTCTTGCGGATGGCGGCGAAGCAATCGCCGCCGAAATCACGGATGCGTTCGGGGAACCGGGCGTTATAGGGGGGAAACAACAGATCGGGGCGCTCGTCGGTGATGACCTGCTTGGTGTCGACCAGCCCCATCACGCCGTCCAGCTCGAACACGTCCGACTCGGCCACGTGCATCTCGGCGACGACCAGGCTCTTGAGGTCGTCGGGAATGCCGGCATTGAAGGTCAGGCGGATGACATGACCGCGCCGCCGCCGCTTCAGCGCCGATTCGAACACCCGCACCAGATCCTCGGCCTCTTCGTCGATGTCCATCTCGCTGTCGCGGATGACCCGGAACATCCCCATGCCCTCGACACGGAAACCGGGGAACAGGCGGTCGAGAAACAGTGTCACCAGATCTTCCAGCGGCAGGAAGCGGATGGCCTCGCCGGGCAACCGGATGAAGCGTTCGATCTGGTGCGGCATGGGCACCAGGGCGCGCAACACCTCGCCGTCATCCAGCCGGAACAGGTGCAGCACCAGCGACAGGCCGCCATTGGGCAGGAATGGGAACGGGTGCGCCGGATCGATGGCCAGCGGCGTCAGCACCGGGAAGACATGCTCCATGAAGCGGGTTTCCAGCCACTTCATATCGGTTTGCGCCAGTTCGGCGGCATCGATCACCGCGATGCCGGCGCCGCGCAATTCGTCGCGCAACTCGCGCCAGCAACTCTTTTGCGCCGACAGCAGCACCGCCGCCTGGGTATTGATGGCGGTCAGCTGCTGGGCGGGGGTGAGGCCGTCCTGGCTGGTGGTCATGACGCCGGCATCAACCTGGCCTTTGAGACCGGCGACACGCACCATGTAGAACTCATCGAGGTTGGCGGCCGAGATGGACAGGAAGCGCAGCCGCTCCAGCAGGGGGTGGCGACGGTTGAACGCCTCCTCGATCACCCGGCCGTTGAATGCCAGCCAGGACAGCTCCCGATTGATGAAGCGTTCCTTGGATTCAATGTCAATGACCGGATGCTCAACGGTAGGTGCTGTCGTCACGACGGTTCTCCGCTTCGGTAGACGTGGTGGCGTATCGTCGTTCGTTTATATATGCTCACCGATGCGCTGTCATGGCCGAGCGGGGGGCTCCATTGCGAAACCTCTATCTTTTGCGGCACACCAAGTCGAGTTGGGACGATCCCACGTTGGACGACTTTGAACGTCCGCTGACCGGACGCGGCCGCAAAGCCGCCCGACGCATGGCCGCCCACTTGACCGCCGCCGGCATTCGGCCGGCCCTGGTGCTGGTCTCGGCGGCACAGCGCACCCGCGCCACCTACGACGCCATGAGAGCGGCCCTGGACGGTGTGCCGATGGCCATCGAGGATGGCCTCTACGAGGCAGGCAAGTCCGAACTGATGGAGCGCCTGCGCTACCTCGACGACCATCTCGGCTCGGTGATGCTGATCGGCCACAACCCGGGCCTCGAACGCCTGACTCAGGGGTTGATCCACGGCCACGGCGACGAGCAGGCGGTGGCGCGGCTCAAGGAGAAATTCCCCACCGGCGCCCTGGCGGTGCTGGAGGCCGACATCGACCGCTGGGCCAAACTGGCCGGCGGCACCTGCCGACTGGTGGATTTCGTCCGGCCGAAGGATTTGGGTGACCCGGAAGGAGAAGAGTAGGGGGTTCCTACTCGCCCCCCAGCACCGCCCTCGCCAAGGGCACGGTGATGGCGCGCCGGCCGGCCAGGGCGGCGCGGTCGAGTGCATCAACCGCGGCAGCGGCGGCGGCGAACGAGCGCTCCATGCGCCCGAGCAGCCAGGAAATCAACTCTTCCCCCACCTTGATCTGACGGTCGGCGAACAGCTTGACCAGCAGGGCGGCCAGCACGGCGTCATCGGGAGCGCCAATCCCCACCACCGCCGCCGCGTTCAGCCGCGAGCGCAGGTCGGGCAGCGCCACCCGCCAACGGGCGGGGGCCTCACGGCCGGTGAGCAGCAGGTGGGCGCCGCTCTCCTTGACCAGATTGACGAGGTGGAACAGCGCCACCTCGTCGACGCCGCGATCGGCATCCTCGACCACCAGCGCCGGGGCCGCCTCCAACAGGCGCGGCGGGTCGTCGACGGTCAGGTTCGCGGCGGCAACCATCAATCCACCGGCCCGGGCGGCGAACAGGTGGGCCAGATGGGTCTTGCCCGATCCCGCCGGGCCGAACACCGCCAGCACCGGCCCCGGCCAGCCGGGCCAGCGCTCGATCCACGCATGGGCCTCGGCATTGCAGGCCGCGACCAGAAAATCATCGGCCGACAGAGCCGGCCGATGACCGAGATCGAGAGGGAACTGCGGCTCGGTCATCGGTTGCCGGAATAGAGTTCGCTGGTGAGGTAGCGCGACAGCGCGAACCGCGTCACCACCCCGATCACCGCCGCCAGCGGCACTGCCAGCAGGATGCCGACGAAGCCGAATAGGGCACCACCGGCCAGCAGCGAAAAGATGATCCACACCGGGTGCAGTCCGACGCGGTCGCCTACCAGCTTGGGGGTGAGGAAATTGCCCTCCAGCACGTTGCCCACCAGGAAGACCAGCGCCACCCCGCCCACCAGACCCCAGCCGGTGCCTTGCGCGATGGCCAGCGCCATGCTGATCACCAGGCCGATCAGCATCCCCACATAGGGCACGAAGGCGCCGATGCCGGTCAAGGCGCCGATCACCAGGCCGAGATCGAGCCCGACCACGGTCAACGCCACCCCGTAGAAGACGGCCAGCACCAGGCACACCGTGGCCTGGCCGCGGACGAAGCCGGCAATGGTCCGGTCGACCTCGGCGATCTGCTCGCGGATCGTCTGGGCATGGTGGCGCGGCAGCAGGGCCTTCACCTTGGCCACGAGATGATCCCAGTCGCGCAGCAGGTAGAAGGTCACCACCGGAGTGATGAACAGCAGCGACAGGATGCTGACGATGGCGAGGCCGCCGGTCAGCACGCCCTGCACCACGCCCAGGCCCCAGCCGGCGACGGTGCCGGCATAGCCGCCGACCGAGGCGCGCAGCCGCTCGATATCACCAGCCGACAGGCGGTGCTGCACCTCCTCGATCAATGGCGCCGCCCGCAGCACCAGGGTGTCGACATAGCCCGGCACGCGCTGGACGAACGAGATCACCTGCTGCTGGATCACCGGCGCCAGCAGCACCAGCAGCACCGCGCCGAAGCCGAAGAACACCAGCGTTATGATGCCGGTGGCCAGGGTGCGCGACAGCCCGGCGCGCTCCAGCCGGTCGGCCAGTGGATCGAAGAAATAGGCCACCGCCATGCCGGCCACGAAGGGCAGCAGCACGCCGCGCAACAACCACAGCAGCAGCAGGAACGCCACAGCTCCGATCAGCCAGAACCGGACACGTTGCACCGAGGTCATGAACTGCCTCCCCCTCCCCCTCACCCTCTCCCGCGAAAGGAGAGGGCATCACATTTTCATCCGTCCACCGGCGGCACCTTGCGGCTGGCCGCCATCAGATAGGCGGCTCCCGATGCCACCGTGGTCCCGGCCACCCCATAGACGAACGCCTCGATCAACAGCGACCCGCCCCAGCCGAAAGCGAGATGGGCCAGCACCATGGCCGCCAGCACGATCTGCGCCGCGGTATTGATTTTGCTGACCAGAATGGGCGACCCGTTGAACTCGCCGGCCAGCACATAGACCACAGCATAGGCCAGAATCAACAGGTCACGAAGCACCACCAGCACCACCAGCCACAGTGGAATGTGGCCCAGCCAGCCCAGCACCACGTAAGTGCTGACCAGCAATACCTTGTCGGCCAGCGGATCGAGCCAGGCTCCCAGCGCGGTGCGCGCATTGCACAGCCGGGCTATCGCCCCATCCACCGCATCGGTCACCCCGGCGGCGACGAACAGCCAGAAGGCGGCCAACATGATGCCCTCGGACATCAACCACACCGTCACCGGAACCGACAACAACCTCAGGAGGGTGAGGGCATTGGGGACGTGGCGCACGGCTCACCGCCGAATGCTCTGTCGCATCACCCAATAGCCGTCACCCCACTCCAATGCCAGCCCGGCACCGGCCAGCGCGGTGCGCACCTGCTCCTGATCGCCGACGATGTGCAGCACCAGAGCCGCCTCCTGTCGCGACAGCGACACCACCTCGAAGCGACGCACCTGGGTGACGTGGGACAGGCGCTGCCGCACCGCCAGCCATTCCTCCAAGCCGGACAAAGGCACCAGGGTCGAGATCGTCGCAGCGCGGTCGAACTGCAGCAGGTTCCCTTGCTTGTAGGCCGAGTCGATGGCCGCGGTCAGTTCGGCCGCGGCCTGACGCAGCACCGCATCGGGAGCGGCGCCCTCGGCAAGCTCGAAACTCTTGGCGTCATAGAGCCGGGGCACCCCCGGCGTGCTCTTGATCGACACATCGATCTCGTTGCCCGAAGGCGAGATGGCCGCCGCGGCCACCAGTACATCGGGGGTACGATAGCGCTGCACCACCGCCTCGATCCTGACCGGGTCGAAGGCCATGGCCTGCTCGGCGCTGATGCTGGTGGTGTCGATGACGTCGCCCTGCGGCACCAGCATCGGCACCAGCCCGCCGGTACCCTGGGCGTACCATGCGGCGCGCCACGGGTTGGGATCGTCCCACAGCACCAGGCGGCCGTCCTTGCCCTTGAATACCGGCACCACCACCACGGCACGCGGCCGCGCCTCGGCATAGTGCACGCCGGCCTCGCGCAGCAGCTTGCGCACCGCCGCCGCGTTAAAGCGCACCGTCAAGCTGGCGATATAGCGCACCGTCGAGCTGCGCTCGTGCTCGATGGCGAAATCGCGCACGTACTGAGTGGCATCGGCATTGGGCAGGCGGCCCGTGTCGGTGGCTACCGTCAGGCGGTCGAGCAGCCGGCGGAAGGCGACGCGCTGCGCCTCGACCAGCGCCAGCTCCTTGGCGGCGGTGACGTTGGCGGCGGTGACATCGACCTCGACCCCCCGAATCGAGAAGGCGTCATGGGCGGCGGCGGCCGCCGGCCGGGTGGCCAGCAGCCCGGCGAACAGCAACAATAAGGCAAGGCGGAACGGCGTCATCTTCAACCCCGAAAGCTCGGCGGACCCGATCATAATGCCCACCGAGCCCCCGCGCTACCGTCCCGACCGTTGCAAACGGCGAGGGATGCAGTATCTTCGGGCCACCATCTCCCCCGGAAGCTCACGAGGTCCGCCATTTCCGCGCATGACGACAAGCAGGGCTTGACCTATCGCGATGCAGGCGTCGACATCGACGCTGGCGAAGCGCTGGTCGAGGCCATCAAGCCATTGGCGAAATCCACCGCCCGCTCCGGCGCCACCGCCGGCCTGGGCGGCTTTGGAGCCCTGTTCGACCCCCGGGCGGCCGGCTTCAAGGACCCCATCCTGGTGGCGACCACCGATGGTGTCGGCACCAAGCTCAAGGTCGCCATCCTGGCCGGCAAGCACGACACCGTCGGCATCGATCTGGTGGCCATGTGTGTCAACGATCTGGTGGTGCAGGGCGCCGAGCCGCTGTTCTTCCTGGATTATTTCGCCACCGGCAAGCTCGACGTCGCCGCTGGCAAGGCCATCGTCGCCGGCATCGCCGAGGGCTGCCGCGACGCCGGCTGCGCCCTGGTGGGCGGCGAAACCGCCGAGATGCCCGGCATGTACGCCCATGGCGACTACGATCTGGCCGGCTTCTCCGTCGGCGCCGCCGAGCGCGGCACCCTGCTACCGCGCGAGGACGTGGTGGCGGGCGACGTGCTGCTCGGCCTGGCCTCGTCGGGAGTGCACTCCAACGGCTATTCGCTGGTGCGCCGCGTGGTGGAAAGGAGCGGCCTCGACTATTCGGCCGCCGCGCCCTTCGCCCCCGCGCTCACGCTGGGCGAGGCTCTGCTGGCGCCGACCCGCATCTATGTCAGGAGCTGCCTGGCGGCGGTACGGGCCGGCACGCTGAAGGCGCTGGCCCACATCACCGGCGGCGGCCTGATCGAGAACGTGCCGCGCGTGCTGCCCGACGGCGTGGTGGCCGAAATCGACGCCACCACCTGGACCCTGCCGCCGGTGTTCGGCTGGCTGGCCCGCGAGGGCGGCGTGGTGCCGCAGGAAATGGCCCGCACCTTCAACTGCGGCATCGGCATGGTGCTGGTGGCCGCCGCCGCCGACGCCGACGAGGCCATCCGCATCCTGGAGAGCCACGGCGAGACGGTGTTCCGCATCGGCCGCATCCGCGCCCGGGCCGGCGACGAGCCGCAAAGCCAGGTGGCGGGCTTCGAGACCTGGGCATGAGGAAAAAGGTCGGCGTCCTGGTCTCGGGCCGCGGCAGCAACCTGCAAGCGCTGCTCGACGCCTGCGGCCAGCCCGGCTTCCCGGCCGAGATCGTGCTGGTGATCTCCAACATCCCCGGCGCCTACGCCCTGGAGCGCGCCGCTGCGGCCGGCGTTCCGACCACGGTCATCCCGCACAAGCCGTTCCCCTCGCGCGAGGCGTTCGACGCCGCCATGGACGAGGCCTTGCGCGCCGCCGGGGTGGAGATCGTCTGCCTCGCCGGCTTCATGCGGCTGCTCTCGGCCGGCTTCGTCACCGGCTGGAAAGACCACCTGATCAACATCCACCCCGCCCTGCTGCCGTCGTTCAAGGGCCTGCACACCCACGAGCGCGCCCTGGAGGCCGGCGTCAAGCTGCACGGCTGCACGGTGCATCTGGTGACCCCCGAGCTCGACGACGGCCCCATCCTGGTCCAGGCCGCCGTGCCGGTCATGCCCGACGATACCCCCGACACCCTGGCCGCCCGCGTCCTCGAACAGGAGCATAAGGCCTATCCGCAGGCCCTGCGCCTGCTGGCCGAGGGGCGGGTCAGGGTCGAGGGGAACCGGGCGGTGGTAACGGGATGAGCCTTGGAGCGCGGGCGTCCCGCCCGCACACGACGCGAGCGGGCGAAACGCCCGCGCTCCAATCCATCCTGGTCTATGTCGGCATCGACGCGGTCGGTGACGGGTTGATGAAGTTGCCGTTCGTGCGGGCGTTGCGGCACGCCTATCCCCAGGCCCGCATCACCTGGATGGCCGGCAAGGGGCACACCGTGTTCGCCGACACCCTGGCACCGCTGGTCTCCGGGCTGATCGACGAGGTCATCGACGAGGCCGGCATCGGCAGCCGGGCGGGCGAACTTCTGCGCCGCCCGCTGCCCGGCCGCAGCTTCGACCTGATCGTCGACACCCAGCGACGCCTGCTCACCACCCTGATCCTCAAGCGCATCCGCCACCGCGCCCTGGTGTCCTCGGCGGCGAATTTCCTGCTGTCCGACCGCAAGCCCGCCGCCGGCTGGCGCAAGCCGGCGGCCATGGTCGGGCAGTTGCTGGCGCTGGTCGAGGTGGCGAGCGGGCGCCCCGCCGAGGCCACCGCCCCCCTGCCCCGCCTTGAGTCGGCCGAGACCGAGGCGGACCGGCTGTTGCCGCCCGGCGCCACCTATGTCGGGATCGCCCCCGGGGCCGGTGGACGCAACAAGTGCTGGCCGCTGGAGAATTTTCTGGCGCTGGCATCCAGGATCAGCGATGGAGGCCGCATCCCGGTCTTCCTGCTCGGGCCGGCCGAGGCCGACTGGGGCGAACCGATCCGGGCGGCGGTCCCGGCCGCCCTGCTGCCGCTGCAGGCCGCCACCACCGTCACCCCCATGCTGACCATCGCCCTGGCGCGCCGCATGACGGCGGCGGTGGCCAACGACAGCGGCACCGGGCACATGCTGGCCGCCGCCGATATCCCACTGGTCTCGCTGTTCGGCCCGACACCGCCGGAGAAATTCGCCCCGGCGACGCCCCGCCTGACCGTGCTGCGCGCCCAGGAGTTCGGCGGCGAGGACATGGCGGCCATTCCACTGGAAGCCGTGGCAAACGCGCTGGGCCTTTGACCGGAGCAGGGCAAGTCGTTACCATGCGGCCCGCTCATTTCTTCCGCCAGACAGGACCCGACCGATGGACATCAAGGACCATATCCGCGGCATACCTGACTTCCCCAAGCCCGGCATCCTGTTTTACGACATCTCGACGCTGCTGGCCCACGCCGATGCGTGGTCGGTGGCCATGGGCCGCCTCGCCCGTCAGGTGCGCGCCTTCCATCCCGATATCCTGGCCGGCGTCGAGTCGCGCGGCTTCCTGGTGGCGGCGCCGCTGGCGTTGAAGCTGGGCTGCGGCTTCGTCATGCTGCGCAAGAAGGGCAAGCTGCCCGGCAAGACCGTCCGCCACGACTACGCCCTCGAATACGGCACCGACACCATCGAGATCCAGGAAGACGCCATCGAGAAGGGCCAGAGGGTGGTCATCCTCGACGACCTGCTGGCCACCGGCGGCACCATGGCGGCCGGCATCGAACTGGTGCGCAAGATGGGCGGCAACGTCACCGGCGCCGCGGCGATGATCGAGCTGTCGTTCCTGCCGGGGCGGAAGCGCCTGGAACAACTTGACGTTCCCTTCACCTCCTTGGTTTCGTATGATCAGTGACGGATCGGGCGTCACCGGCTGACGCTTCCGTCGGGGGCCGCTAGGGATGGACTTCGCCCTCCAGGCCGCATTGGTTGGAGCTGTCATGGGCTCGGCGGTGCTCGCCGTGTCCACCATCTATGGCTGGACCCTGCCGGCGGCGCCCAAGGCCTATGGCTGGTGGGCGGTCGCCTTCGTGACCGAGACCGTCAGCAAGGGCCTGCTGCTGCTGGGGCCCGAGTTCGTCGAACTGTCCGACCTGCTGCATGCCGCCGCCGCCGCCATGATCCTGGGCGGTGCCGTGGTGTGGTCGGGCCGCGCCTTCGGCCCGGTCGGCATGACCCTCGGCGTCACGGTGGCCGTCGTCTGGACCATTATCGCCCAAATCCCCCGGCAGTCCTTCGACCTGCTGCCGCTGCCGCTGTTCGGCATCGGCGGCGCGGCGTTGATGATCGCCGGCGGAACCATCGCACTGCGCCGTGCTACCGCCATTCGCGACGGCGACAAGGTCGCCGCCGCATCGTTTCTCGCCGCGGGCCTGCACCAGGTTCTGGCGCCATGGATGCTGGCTCACCCGGCGCTGGCCACCTGGGACATGCTGCTGTCGCAGTTCCTGTCCATGGTGCTGTCGGTGGCGCTGCTGGCGGTCGTCCTGCACAAACAACAGGCCCGTGCCGAGCGCGAGGGTGAGCGCGCCGACGTCCTGCAGCGGCGGTTGGGCGACGCATTGGGAAGCGTGCAGGACGGCATCGCGCTCTATGACAAGGATGACCGATTGGTCACCTGCAACCGGCGCTACAGCGAATTCCTCGCCCCCCTGGCCCATGTCGTCCAGCCCGGCCGCACCTTCCAGGAAATCATCGACGCCTCGTTGCAGCACGGCTGGGTGCCGGAGGCCGCCGTCGACGTCAAGCAATGGCGCGAGCTGGCGCTGGCGCAGCATGCCGACGCGCCGGAGACTGCGCGCGAGCAGCAATATGCCGACGGCCGCTGGGTCTCGGTCAACGTCTACCGCACCACGGATCACGGCCACTTGCGCATCCTGCGCGACATCACCAACCGCAAGCAGGCCGAATCGGCGCTGCAGGAAGGCGTCGCCTGGCTGAAGGGCATCATGGATGCGGTGGTGGACGGCATCATCACCATCGACGATGCCGGCACCGTCCTGTCGTTCAACCCGGCGGCCGAGCGGATCTTCGGCTGGCCGATCAACGAAGTGATCGGCCGCAACGTCTCGATGCTGATGCCGGAGCCCTTCCGCAGCGAGCACGACGGCTATATCACCCGCTTTCTCGAAACCGGCGAGCGCCGCATCATCGGTCTCGGCCGGCAGGTGATCGGGCGTCGCCGCGACGGCACCACCTTTCCGGTGGAACTGTCGGTCACACAGATGTACCAGAAGGATCTCACCACCTTCATCGGAGTGGTGCGCGACATCACCGACCGCAAGCGGGTCGAGGACGCGCTGGTGGAAGGCGAGCGCCGCTTCCGCGCCCAGGCGTTCCAGTTGCAGGCCATCATCGACAACATGGCCCAGGGCGTGGCGGTGTTCGACGGCGCCGAGCAGTTGATGGCTCTGAACGATGTCTCGCGGCAGATGCTGGACCTGCCCGAGGACGCCACCAAGGCCGGCAGCACCGACTTCGCCGCCTTCATGGCGCTGCTCGCCACCGCCGGCGAGGATGACACCGCGGTCGAACGCCGCCTGGCCTCGGTGCGGCTGCATCCCGCCCTGGTGTTCGAGCACGCGCGGCCGTCCGGGCTGGTACTCGAAATCCGCTCCACCGCCATGCCGGGCGGCGGCCTGATCCTCACCTTCACCGACATCACCGAACGCAAGAAATACGAAGACGCCCTGCGCGAGGCCAAGGAGGCGGCCGAGCGCGGCAATCGCAGCAAGGCCACCTTCCTGGCCAATATCAGCCACGAGCTGCGCACCCCCTTGAATGCCATCATCGGCTTCTCGGAGCTGATGAAGCACGAGATCTTCGGGCCGCTGGAGCCGGTCAACTACCGCCACTACGTGGACGACATCCACGAGAGCGGCATGCACCTGCTGGAATTGATCAACGACATCCTCGACATGTCCAAGGCCGAGGCCGGCATGACCGATCTGGTGGAATCGCCAGTGGACGTGGCGGGCATCATCCGCTCCTCGGTGCGCATGATGACCAAGCGTGCCGAAAGCGCCCATATCGTGTTGACCGAGGATGTTCCCGACAGCCTGCCGCTTCTGCGCGCCGACGAGCGACGCATCCGCCAGATCGTGCTGAACCTGCTGTCCAACGCGGTCAAGTTCACCGACGAGTTCGGCCGCGTCACCATCATGGCCCACTGCCGCCCGGAGGGGTTCAGCATCACCATCTCCGACACCGGCATCGGCATGACCCCCGAGGACCTGCTGCGGGTGATGGAGCCATTCGTCCAGGCCGACACCCGCCTGTCACGCAAGTACGAGGGCACCGGTCTTGGCCTGCCGCTGACCAAGGCGCTGGTGAACGCCCATGGTGGCATCCTGACGCTGGACAGCGAACCCGCCGTCGGCACCACCGCCACCGCCACCTTCCCCGCCCATCGCGTCATCGCCATGGAACTGCTGGGCGACCCGGCGGTTTAATCCCCTAATTCTGGCTGATCCTCAGCGCCCGATCCAGGTCGCGGATGAGGTCGGCCACCTCCTCGATGCCCACCGACAAGCGGATGACATCGGGACCGGCGCCGGCGGCTATCTGCTGCTCCTCCGAGAGCTGGCGATGGGTGGTGGAGGCCGGATGCAGGATCAGCGAGCGGGTATCGCCGATATTGGCCAGGTGGGAGAACAGCCGCACCCCCTCGACCACCTTGCAGCCCGCCGCCAGCCCGCCCTTGACGCCGAAGGTGAACACCGCCCCCGCCCCGGCCGGCATGTATTTCTGCTGCAAGGCGTTGAACGGATTGTCGGGCAACCCGGCATAGGACACCCAGGCCACGGCGGGGTGGCCTTTCAGGAACTCGGCCACCTTGCGGGCATTGGCGCAGTGGCGCTCCATGCGCAGGTGCAGGGTCTCGATGCCGGTGATGGTGAGGAAGGCATTCAGCGGCGCCATGGCGGGGCCGAAATCCCGCAACGCCACGGCGCGGGCCTTGGTGGTGAACCCAAAGTCGCCGAAGGTCTCGTAGAAGGTCAGGCCGTGATAGGCCGGCTCCGGTTTGGTCATGGAAGGGAACTTGTCGTTCTGCGCCCAGTTGAAGCGCCCCGACTCGATCACCGCGCCGCCCACCGAATTGCCATGGCCGGACAGGAACTTGGTGGTCGAGTGGATGACGATGTCGGCGCCCCACTCGAACGGCCGGCACAGGAAGGGTGTCGCCAGGGTGTTGTCGACGATGAGCGGGATGCCGGCCTCGTGCGCCACCTTGGCCACCGCCTCCATATCGACCACGATGCCGCCCGGGTTGGCCAGGCTCTCGATGAACAGCGCCTTGGTGTTCTCGCCGATGGCCTGACGGAAATTGTCGGGGTCGCGGGGGTCGACGAAGCTACATGACCAGCCCAACTTCTTGAACGACAGGCCGAACTGGGTCAGCGAGCCGCCATAGAGGTTGCGCGAGGCGACGAAGTGGTCGCCCGGCTCCAGCAGGGTGAAGAAGGCGAGGAACTGCGCCGCGTGACCCGAGGCGGCGCACACGGCGGCCCGCCCGCCCTCCAGCGCCGCCAGCCGCTCCTCCAGCACGCTCACCGTCGGATTGGTCAGGCGCGAGTAGATGTAGCCGAAGGTGTGCAGGTTGAAGAGCGAGGCGGCGTGGTCGACGTCGTCGAACACATAGGAGGTGGTCTGGTAGATGGGGGTGGTGCGGGCACCGGTGGTGGGGTCGGGCGCATTGCCGGCATGGACGGCGCGGGTGGCCAGTCCGTAATCCAGCACTGCCTCGTCGGTCTCGGCGACCGGCCGCGCCTTCTTGGGCCGCGGCGCCTGGTGGGCCCGGTTGGAGATGATGCCGGAATTGACCCCCGACCACGACAATTCGCCGCCCAGCCGGCCGAACTCGATCTTGGGGCAGCGGTTCATCACCACCTTGAGCCCGGCGGCGCGCGCCCGCTCGGCGGCCTCGTCATTCTGGACCCCCAGTTGCATCCACACCACCTTGGCGCCGGCCGCGACAGCCTCGTCGGTGATGGGACCGGCGGCCTGGGAGTTACGGAAGATATCGACCATATCGACGGGGAACGGGATACCGGCGATATCCTTGTAAACCCGCTCCCCCAGCAGGTCCTGCCCGTCCAGCCCCGGATTGACCGGAATCACCCGGTACCCCTTCTCCTGCAGGTACTTCATCACGAAGTAGCTGGGCCGGTTCCAGTTGGAACTGGCGCCAACCACGGCGATGGTCCTGACGCCATGAAGGATCGAGCGGAGATAGTCGTCGGAATAGGGAATGGGAGCGAGGTCGGTCACGGACTATCTCCGGCAGTATTGCGGCGAGGCGGCCTAGGCTACCGGCTTCCCCGATGCGGACACAAGCGGGACGAACACCACAACGCCGTCACGCTCCGGTCCTCTCCTCCTCGTGCCACTCGTCTCATGAAATTTTGGACGATGCTGACATGGGGCCGAATGACTTGTAGCTATATTGACGAGGTGTTAACTTGATCATCAACGCTCTTTTCCAAGGAAGGGGGGCGATGAACAAGCCACGCCGCTTCGGCCTGCGCACCCGCATTGCCGCCGTAATCGGCGGAACGTGGTGCGTTGCCGTGCTGGCGGTGGTCGCCTACCTGTACGGCTTTCTCGAAGGCCGAGCCATCGAGGAATGGCAGGCGGAACGGACGCTGCAGGCCGAGGCCATGGCGGCAACGCTCGACCAGATCGTGGCGGAGGCCGTCCACGACGTGCGCAAGGTGGCCGGCTTGGAGCAGTTCGACGCATTGGCGGCCGTCCACGCCATCGACCCCAAAATCAATGGCATTTCCGACGGGCTCGACATGAGCAAGCGGCGGGTGTTCGACGGGTTTGTCGACGGTGGCCGCTTCTCGGTGATGTTCATCCTGATGCCCGACGGCCGCCATTATCTCAGCCATCCCTACTCTGTTCAGCAGCGGCTGAAACGCTTTGACCTGAGTGACCGCCCTTATTTCATCGAGGCGACACGCAGCCGGGCGCCGGTGGTGTCGAATGCCTTCGTGGGCGCCGACGGGGTCCCGGCCATCGCCATCGACGTGCCCGTCCTGGATGCCAAGGGCGAAATCGCCTTCCACATCGGCGGCGTCATGCACCTTGACCGGCTGGCAGCCCTGTTCGTCGGATCGACCCCGGCGGCATCCGACGTGGCCATGCTGGCCGACCGTAACGGCATGGTGATGGCCTCGCACGTCTCCGATGCGGGACGCGCCGCCGCCAAGCTGGTGTCGGGCACCCTGGTCCGTTTCGTCGGTGGGGAGCCGCGCCCCGGCCGGGCCGAAACGCAGGTCGTGACAGGGGCCAACGGCGAGGAGCTTCTGGTGGTGCTGGTGCGCCTGCAGTCGGGCTGGGGCATGACCATGGCACGCAACCGTGCCGGCTTCATCGACAGGATCAAGCCGGAACTCGCCCGCAGTTCACTGGTGGTGGGCGCTATCCTGGCCTGCCTGTCGATGATCGGCTTCGTCATCGCCCAGCGTATCGCCGGCCACTGAGAGCAGGCCCGAGACGCCCTGGAAATCGCGCACCAGGAGTTGGAGGAGCGGGTGCGGCTGCGGACCGCCGAACTCGACCGCTCGCGCCAGGATGTGGTGGCGAAGTCACGTTCACTGGAAACCATCCTGGCCAATGTCAGCCAGGGAATCAGCCTTTACGACGCCGATCTGCGCCTGGTGCTCTGCAACCAGCGCTTCATCCAGATCGTCGACCTGCCGCCGGAGTTAGGTGCGCCGGGGACCTCCTTCGACGACCTCGTCCGCTTCAATGCCGAACGCGGCGAGTACGGGCCGGGCGATCCGGAAGCGTTGGCCGCAAGGCGGATCGAGCAGGCCCGCAGCCTGACATATCATCGCTTCGAGCGGGTGCGGCCGGACGGCACGGTGGTGGAGGTCATTGGCGTGCCCCTGCCCGACGGCGGCTTCGTCACCACCCATGACGACGTCACCGCCAAACGCCGCGTCGAGGACCAACTGAAGACGTTGTCGCTGGCGGTGGAGCAGAGCCCGGCGTCGGTGATCATCACCAACCCGCAAGGCACCATCCAGTACGTCAACCGGAAATTCATCGAAATCACCGGCTACAGCGCCGAAGAGGCTCTCGGCCAGAACCCGCGCATCCTGAAGTCCGGGCTGACCTCAAGCGAGCTGTACCACAGCCTGTGGCGCACCATTTCGGCCGGTGGCACCTGGGAAGGCGATCTGCAGAACCGCAAGAAGAGCGGCGAGCTGTTCTGGGAACATGTCTCGGTGTCCCCCATCCGCGGCCCCGACAACACCATCATCAACTACGTGTCGGTCAAGGAGGACATTTCGTCCCGCAAGTTGGCCGAGGCCAATCTGGTGGTCGCGGTGACCGCTGCCCAGGAAGCCAACCGTTCCAAGACCGTTTTCCTGTCACATATGAGCCACGAACTGCGGACGCCGCTCACCGCCATCATCGGCTACGCGGAAATGCTGTCGCTGGAACTGGCAGGACCGCTCAGCATCGTCTATCGCGACTACGTGGACAGCGTGATGATGAGCGGCCACCACCTGCTGTCGATCATCGACGAGCTGCTCGATATCACCCGCATCGAAATGGGCAGTTATAAACTCACCACCGCCGAGATCTGCGTCGCGCAACTGGTCGGCGGCTGCTGCGACATGGTGATGCCGCAGTGCAACGCCAAGGACATCGACCTGCGCTTCGATGGGGCGGCCGCCGTCCCCGCCATCACCGACGGGCGAGCCCTGCGCCAAGTGGTGATCAACGTGCTGGCCAATGCGGTGAAATACACTGCCGGCGGCGGGCGCATCCGCGTGTCGGTGACGAAGCAGGGCGACACCGGCATCATCACCATCGCCGATACCGGCAGGGGCATCCCGGCGGACCAGTTGTCCACCATCTTCGAGCCCTTCCATCGCGTCGACCCCCAGCGGGCCGATCCGTCGCGGGGCGTCGGGTTGGGGCTGGCCATCAGCCGGCGCATCGTCACCCTGCTGAACGGCACCATCCACCTCGAGTCGCATCTCGGCATCGGCACCACCGCCACTATCACGGTCGCAACGGTGGAGCCTTCGGAGGCGATCCGGCCAATGGTGGAGACGGCCTCGAACATGGGCGGATGCGCTCGTGTTCCAGGAAGGCCGTCTCACCAGCTTCAGGGCTAGACCAGCTTCAGGGCCAGGCGCACAGCACCCCAGTGACGGCCGCCCACCTCGACCGGCGCATCCACCTCCTTCAGCAGCACGAAATTCCCGCCGCCCATGTCGCGGGCATAGGTCTGCGACAGGAACGGTTTGGTATTGCGCGAGGCCAGGATGCCGGTGCGATCGTCGAAGACACGGCGATTGCGGCAGTGGGCGGCATTCCACACCGGGTCATCCGGGCGCTGAGGTTGTGAATAGCGCATGTTGTGGGCCGCGATATAACCGCTGCGATCGGTGGCGCAGCACAGCACCACGCGGGGGTCCATATCCAGCACCGGCTCGGTCAGCGGCCGGAACAGCCGCTCCGCCAGTTCGGTGTGGCGCGCCATGACCTGCAGCGGATTGCTCCCCGCGATGGGCTGGTAATCCACGTCGAACAACGACTCCTCGTCGATCTGGCGGTCGCGCAGGGCGTTCTCCAGGGCGGATCCAACCTGTCCGGCCACCTTCTTCACCATTTCCACATAGGGCCGGTCGGCGGCCTCGGCACGCTCGATGCTGGCACGCAACGCCTTGCGCTCGCTGGCCCCGATGTTATCGAAACGCACATGCAGCCCGACCACGCTGTCCGAGAGGAAGCGGGCGTCGAGCCTGCCGATGCCGTCGAGATCGACCGTCCCATTGTCCAACTGAGGGATATTCGTCGCCCCCATCACCAGCAAGGCACCGTTCAACGACAGATCGCCGGTGAAGCCCTCATACACCAGCTCTCCCTGCTTGCCGAAATGGGCCGAGAAGCGGATCGCCACCGGCACGCGACCGCCACCGCGGCGGTCGCCGCCGTACGAGGTGCGCAGGATGACGTAGAGACGCCGTTGCAGCGCCTCGATGTCGTGGTTGACCAGGGCGGACAGGTTGGTGACCCGGTGCGCCGTGGCACCGGTGGCTTCGACGCCGCTGATCATGGAGGCGACCTGATCGGCCACCATGCGAGTGTGGTCGGCGGCCTGAATGGCACTGGACATGATCTCGGCGGTGGCGGAGCGCTGTTCGTCGGCGGCACGTGCCACCTCGCCGGAAATGGCGTCGATCTCACGGATACTGGCGGCAACGGCTTGCACCGTGTCGACGGTCTCGCGGGTGGTGCGGCCGATGTCGGCGGCCTGGGTGTTGACGTTTTCGATGCCGTCCTCGGTCTGGCGCGCCAGTCCCTTGACCTCCTCGGCCACCACGGCAAAGCCCTTGCCCGCCTCACCGGCCCGCGCCGCCTCGATGGTGGCATTCAAGGCCAGCATGCGGGTTTGGCCGGCGATGTTCTGGATCATGCCGACAACGCTGCCGATACGCATCGAGGCCTCGCTGAGGCCATCGACCCGCTGGCTGGCCTCGTCGACCCGCTGCCGCGCCACCTCGGCCAGGGTCGAGCTGTTGGCCAGTTGCGACAGGATTTCGCGGCTGGAGGCCTCCAGTTCCTCTGTGGCGCTGGCGACGGTCTGGACATTGGCGGCGGTGGTCTGGATCGAGTCGGTGACTGACCGCGCGGTATCGTGCAGGCGGGCGGACACCTGCGCCAGATGGGCGGCCCCCTCGCTGAGGCGGATGGCCTGGGTGGAGATGTCGCAGACCGTCTCCTGGACCTCGCCTTCCAACACCTCGGTCAGGGTCAGCATCTCGCGCTTAAGGAATTCCTCGGCGCGGCGGCCGTTTTCGGCGGACTCCTCGGCACCATAGACCAGCCGGGCCTTCATGGACCGCAGCATGGCGGTGGCCCGGTTGAACTCGGTCACCGGCTCGGCGGGAATATCGTGCATCAGGTCGCCGCGGGCGATGGCGGCGAAGTGGCTTTCCATGCGCAGTAGCGGGGCACCGACACTGCGCGACACGCTGCGGGCCAGCAGCAGCGTCACCAGCATGCCGAGGACCATGGCGACCACGCCGCCACCGCTCCCCAGGCCGAAGGCGCCGCTCACCCCGGCCGTTACGGCCGACACCACCGCCAGGGCGATGATCCTGCCGTTGAGGCTGCGGCCGAGCTTCACCACGCGGCCGGCAATGCCGGTGGCGACAACCTCGCCCTCGGACAGGCGAATATTGCCGGCACGGCCCTCGCGAATGGCGGCGTAGAGCCCATCGGCTGCCGCCACCTGTTCGCGGCTCGGCTTGGTGCGCACCGAGATGTAGCCGACGATCTCGCCCTTCTCCATCAGCGGCGTGGCGTTGGCCCTTACCCAATAGTGGTCGCCATTCTTGGCGCGGTTCTTGACGATACCCTCCCACGGGCGACCGGCCTTGATGGTCTGCCACAGGTCGGCGAAGCCCGCCGCCGGCATGTCGGGGTGGCGCACCAGATTGTGCGGCGCGCCCATCAGTTCACGTTCATTGAAGCCGCTGATCTCGACAAAGGCCTGATTGACGAAGGTGATCCGTCCGCCAAGGTCGGTCTTGGAGACGATCAAGGTCCCTTCGGGCAGCACGATTTCCCGCCCGGTCACCGGTTCATTCACCCGCATAGGCTACCCATCCCCAATCAAGCGCTCCAAAATCGGCCCCCGAATACACCATTTGCATTAACCGGGTTCCTCTCAAACATAAACCGAATTCAAACAGCATACCGCCTACGGCCGAATTTCCTTCTACCCCAACCCCAAATTGGGGATAACCATCGGCACGGATAGACACGCCAAAGGCAAGGGTTCATGACCGGTCACTGCTACGCCTTCGAAGGGCTGATACCCATCGTCCATGCCACCGCCTTCGTTCACCCCACCGCCGTGCTGATCGGCGACGTCCGCATCGGCCCCGGCTGCTATATCGGCCCCTGCGCCAGCCTGCGCGGCGACTTCTCCTCCATCGTGGTGGGCAGCGGCTGCAATATCCAGGACGCCGCGGTGCTGCACGGTACGCCGGGATTCGCCACCATCGTCGAGGACGACGGCCATATCGGCCACGGTGCCGTGGTGCATGGCTGCCGCATCGGCCGCAATGCCATGATCGGCATGAACGCCGCGGTGTACGACGGTGCCGAGATCGGCGAGAACGCCATTGTCGCCGCCATGGCCTTCGTGCCGGCCAAGGCGGTGATCCCCGCCGGTATGCTGGCCGCCGGCGTCCCGGCCAAGGTGCTGCGCCCGCTCGGCGAGGACGAGATCGCCCGCAAGAGCCGGGGCACCCGCACCTACCAGGACCTGGCGCGGCGTTGCCTTGGCGGACTGGTGGCCTGCCTCCCCCTCACCGAGCCCGAGCCGGGCCGCGACCGCATCGATCCCGGCAGCCTGTGGCCGACCGATCTCAGCCGGCACCGCTGACTCCAGGAGAAGCCATGACCGAAGCCTATGAAAGAGGACTGCAGACCCGGCGGGAAATCCTCGGCGATGCCCATGCCGACCGGGTGGCTGCCACCCTGGATGACGTCACCACGCCGTTCCAGGACCTTGTCACCCGCTATGGCTGGGGCGAGGTGTGGTCACGCCCCGGCCTCGATCGCCGCACCCGATCCATGATCACCCTGGCGATGCTGACGGCGCTCAACCGGCCGCACGCCCTCCGGCTGCACCTGAAGGGCGCCCTCAACAACGGCGTCAGCCGCGAGGAGATCGTCGAAGTCCTGTTGCAGGCGGCGGTATATTGCGGCGCGCCGGCAGCGGAAGAGGGCATTCGCCTCGCGCGAGAGGTCTTCGCGGAAGTGGATGGCGCGTGATATTGTACAGTCTGTCCCGCGTGATAAGGACCCTTCGTGGATAGTGGCCGTGGCGCCAGCATTGGAGTGGATCTGCCGGTGGAGAACCGCTCGCAGCCGCCCAGGCACGGCCGCAAGAGGTTCCATTGGGCAATGGTGGGGTTCTACAGCCTGACGCTATTGCTGTTCGGCGGATTTTCCACCTGGGACGACTACCGAACCAGCCTGCACGGCGCCGAGCGCAACACCGCGAACTACGTTCGGCTGCTGGAAGAGCATGCCAAACGCACCCTCGAAGCCGGCGACCTGCTGCTGCAGCGCCTGCTCGACCGCGTCGCCGTCAAGGGCGCGCAGGGAGTCGCCGCCTCGCGGGAGGACTGGGAAGTCCTGGCCGCCGCCACCGCTGCCTCGCCCCAGACCGGGGCGTTGTTCCTGCTTGATGCGGGGGGCGTGGTGCTGTTCACCACCCACGGCTTCCCCGCCGACTCGGGGGTGAATTTCGCCGACCGTGACTTTTTCCGAGCCGTGGCCGACGGTGCCGCCGAGCCATTTGTGGCACAGTCGTTCCACGAACCGGGCACCGGCAAGGTTTCCTTCGCCATCGCCCGGCGTATTCCTGGCCCGGACGGGCGCTTTGCCGGTGTCGCCGTCGCCACCATCGACTCCGAATATTTCAAGGCGTTCTACGGCGAATTGGGCTTCAGCGAGCACGTCGCCTTCGGGGTCTACAAGCACGACGGCACCATCCTGGTGCGCCAACCCATGGTGCCGCAGGATGTCGGGCGCAAGATTCCCGCCAATGCGCCGCTGCTCAAGCTGATGCCGACCCAGCCGGTGGGGATTTATCGCGCCGTCTCGACCTATGACGCCTTCAACCGCATCGTCGCCTACCGCAAGAGCGACACCCCTGCCATCGTCGCGTGGGTCGCCACCACCGAGGAAGACGCCCTGGCCGGATGGAGGCAGCGCCTGGCGCGCAATTCCGCCCTGGCGTTGGCGAGCATCGTCCTCATGACCGGATTGTCCTTGATGGTGCTGCGCGGCATCCACCGCGAGGAGAAGGCCGCCACCGCCTTGTCCGCCCTGTTCGACCTGTCGCCGCTGGGCATGATCCGCAGCGACATGGAGGGACGCTTCCTCGCCGCCAACCGTGCCTTCATCGACATGTCGGGCTATCCGGCGCGGGAATTGACCGAGTTGAGCCACGGTGCGATCACCCCCAACCGCTTTGCGGCAGAGGACGCCCGCCACTGGCAATCCCTGCTGGCGCAGGGCCGCTACGGCCCCTACGAAAAGGAATTCATCCACCGCGACGGCTGGTGCGTGCCGGTCCGGCTCAACGGGGTCCGGGTGACCAGCGGCGACGACACCTATTCCTGGACCATCGTCGAGGACATCACCGAACGCCTCGCCGCCGAGAATGCCCTGCGCGACAAGACCGATCAACTGGCGCGCTCCAACGCCGAGCTGGAGCAGTTCGCCTATGTCGCCTCGCACGACCTGCGCGAGCCGCTCCGCATGGTGACCTCCTACGTCACCCTGCTGGAACGCCGCTTCGGCGACCAGCTCGGCCCCGACGGCCGCGATTTCATCGGTTTCGCCAAGGACGGCGCCCTCCGGATGAACAGACTGATCCTCAACCTGCTGGAATTCTCACGCATCGGCCGCGACCATCAGCCCGTGAGCCCCGTCGCCGTGGCGGAGGTGGTCAGGGCCGCGATCAAGGACCTGTGCATCACCATCGACGAAGCATCGGCGAGCGTCACCATCGAGGGCGACCTGCCCACGGTGAGCGGCAATGCCGAGGAACTGACCCGCCTGTTCGAAAACCTGATCGGCAACGCCATCAAGTACCGCCACCCCGGCGAACAGCCGCTGGTGAAGATCGGCGCCATGCCCGGGCAAGACGGCTGGTGGCAACTGACGGTGAGCGACAACGGCATCGGAATCGAGCCGGAGTACCACCAGCGCATCTTCCAGATTTTCAAGCGCCTGCACGGCCGCGACCAATACGAAGGCACCGGCATCGGTCTCGCCATGTGCAAGAAGATCGTCGAGCAGCACGGCGGTTCCATCTGGGTGGAATCGAATCTCGACCATGGTAGCCGATTCTGTTTCACCCTGCCGGCGACGTCCACGGATGCCGGCGACGCGCCTCATGTTTGAGGCACGCTGCTCTATGCTCTGCGAACCTTCGCGATGAAGGCCAGGGCGGTGACGTTCATCACCAGGGCATAGACGATGCTCGGCACCATCATGGCCGGATTGCCCAGCAGCGTCACCGCCACGAAGATGCCCAGGGCGCCGTTCTGCAGGCCGTTTTCCATCACCACCGCGACGCGGTCGCGCGGCTCCAGGCCAGCAGCGGAGGATGCCGCCCAGGCCAGGGCCATGGCGGCGAGATTCAGCGCCACCGCCGGCGGCACCGCCGCCTGCCAATGGGCGGCGAAGGTCTCCGCCTGGCTGACGAAGGCGCCCACCACGATGACGCCAAACAGCAGGTTGGCCAGCGGCCGTGCCACCCTGCCCGCCCGCTCGGCCAGCGCCGGCCGCCTGATCTGCAATGCCAGCCCGAGGGCGAGTGGCAGAGTATCCACCAGGAAGATGCCGAGGCACATCTTGGCCACCGGCAGCTCGACAGCGTGCTCATAGCCGGCGAACAGCGCCAGCCCGAGATTGGCCAGCGCCGGCAGGGTGACGACGGCGGCCAGGCTGGTGAGCGCGGTGACGGCGGCGGCCAGTGCGGCGCGGCCCTTGCCCCAGTGGGTGAGAAGGCTGGAAGTCACTCCCGCCGGGCAGGCGGCGAGGATCACCATGCCGACGGCGAAGTCGGGCTCGGGCCGCCAGGCCAGGACCACCGCCAGACCGGCGGCGGGCAGCAGCAGCAGCTTGCAGGCCAACCCCACCGCCATGGCCTTGGGACGGGTGAACACCATCCGGAAATCGGCCGGCGGCATGGTCAGCCCCATGGCAAACATGATGAAGGCCAACGCCAGCGGCAGCAGCGCCTGGGTGATCACAGACCGACGCCCACCGCGATCAGGGCGGCGACGACCAGCTCCAGCCGGGCGGTGTGGCCGAGGATGAGGTTGAAGGCGGGACCGCGCGCCTCGGTGACGAAGCGCCGGATCAGGCGCAGGGCCAAGGGCAGCGCCAGCAAAGCGATCCAGCCGTAACCGGGGCCGATGGGCGAGGCCAGCAGGGCAAAGGGCAGCAGTAGCAGCACGGCGTACAGTGCCTTGGACGGCTCGCAGCCCATGCGGATGGCCAGGGTGCGGCGGCCGGCCAGTCGGTCGGCCTCCATGTCGCGATAATTGTTGGCCAGCAGTACCGCCGCCGCCACCAGCCCGAGGGCGGCGCCGGAGATCATGGCTGCCGGCGACAGGGCGTGCGCCTGCAACCAGTAGCTGCCGCTCACCGCACCCACCCCGAAGAAGGCGATGACGAAGACCTCGCCCAAGGGGGTGTAGGCGATGGGCCAGGGGCCGCCGGAATAGGCCCAACCCGCCACCAGCGAGGCCGCGCCCAGGGCCAGGATCGGCCAGCCGCCCACGGCGGCGAGATAGAGCCCGGCCAGCGCCGCCAGTCCGAAGGCGATCAGCGCGGCCCGCCGCACCCGGGCCGGCGAGGCCCAGCCCAGCGCGGTCAGCCGCGGCGGCCCCTGGCGCAGCGGCTGGTCGCCGCCGCGCAGGGCATCGCCGACGTCGTTGTAGAGATTGGTGCCGGCCTGGATGGCCACGGCGCCGAACAGGGCCGCCGCCATGGGAGCAAGGTCGAGACGCCCGGTGTCGGCCACCGCCAGCGCCGTCCCCGCCAGCACCGGCGCCACCGCGATGGTCAGGGTACGCGGCCGGATCGCCACCCACCACAGCCGCCAGCCGGCCGGCGGCTGATCCGACCGCGTCGCCGGCTGGCCGGGCGCAATCCCTGTCGGCGGCACGGACGTCCCCAGATTCACGGCAGATCGCCCCGCCGGAACAGGTGATAGCCGATGCCGGCGCAGACGGTGCCGATCACCACCGGATAGAGCATGGCGAACGCCAGATAGCCGACGCGCCCCAACCCGTCGAGGATGACATAGGCCGCCGGCCCCAGCACCACCATCTGCGGATCGAACAGCAGGATGGCGGCGGTGCGGAACGACTGCAACGGATTGGCCACCGCCAGGGCGACGATCAGGTCGAGCGGCAGCCGCTCGCGGATCATCACCCCCAGCAGGATGAGGTCGAGGAACAGCAGCAGCACCAGCCAGATCAGGAAGGCGCCGGTCTGCGCCACGTCGGGCGAACGCGCCACCGTCGAGATCAGCATGCCGATGCCAAGGAACGACCACGCCAACGACACCAGCAGCCCGGTGTAGACCAGGAACAGGCTCCAATCCAGCCCGATGCCGCGAATCTCGGCATAGATGGCGGCGGCCGCCATGGCCAGGAACACCGGCAGGAACACCACCACGAAGCGGCCGATCATCTTGCCCCAGAACCAGGCGCTGAGGGGGACCGGCAGCGACAGCATGTATTCGAACACCCCGGCGTCGCGGTCGCCCGCCACCGATCGCACCGTGGTGATCAGGATGAAAATGGGCAGGATGGCGACGCAGAGCTGGATATAGGTCACCAGCAGCCGCGACAGCCCGGTAAAGCCGAGAATGCGCGACTCGGTCAGTCCGAAGACGAACAGCAGCACCACGATGCCGCCGAACACCAGCGAGTAGAACAGGAACCATCGGGCCCGCAGCGACTCGGTGACGTCGAGCCGGGCGGTCATCAGCAAGGCCTTCATCGCGGCGCCTCCGCCGACTGACTGGTCTCGCAGCGGCTGGTGGAGTGAACCACCGCCTTCAACTGCGCGAAATCGAGCGCCCCCTCGCGCTTGTCGGACACCGCGCCGTAGCCGTGCCCCATGGGCGACTTCCGGCCCGAGATGTAGAAGGCGGTGCGGCCGTCGATCCACTTGCCGGTCTCGACATTGCCGACCCAGAACTCGGTGGCGGGATCGTCCGCCCAGGGCTGTTTGGCCAGCCACAACACCCCGTCGCCCAGGTCGTCGAACTTGTGCAGCTTACGGTTAGGCCCGCCGCGCACCTGGGCGGCAAACTTAGGATCGTCGATGATCATGCCGCAATAGTCGCAGTTCTCGCGGCCCCAGCGCACCTCGCCGGGACCGGTGGCCGGGCCGCCGCAACCCGAGGCGGCCATCGCCAATCCCGGCACCAGGCCGAGGAAGGAACGCCGGTTCAATCCGTGGCGGCACATGCGCGGGCCTCCTTCATCTCGAAACTCGCCACCAGCCCGGCATAGCGCGACACCACGCCGAGGAAGCGCAGGCGGTCGGGGCCGTTGACCTCACCGCTCCAGGTCAGGCCGCCGTCGGCCGAAACGAAGTGCCACTCGCCGATGGACTTGGCGAAGGCCGGCTCAAGGCGGCTCAGCATGATGCCACAGCGCAGGCGGCTGGTCATCTCCACGTCGTCGGCGACGCGGTCGTCCAGCGCCACCTTGCCCTGATCCATCTCGACGACGCGGTTGACCAGGGCCGCCACCTCGTCAAGGCGGTGGCTGGTGATCAGCATCACGGCGCGGTCCTTGCGCTCGTGCAACTGGTGAAAGAAGATGTGGCGCGCCGTCGGATCGAGATTGGCCGCTGGCTCGTCCATGATCAGCAGGTCGCTGTCGCGCCCCAGCGCGATGCCGATCAGCAGCTTCTGCTTCATGCCGCCCGACAGCTTGACGAAGGGCAGCCGACGGACGCGCCCCCAGTCCAGCCCCAGTTCCTCGACCACCGCCACCATGCGCTTGGCGTCCGAACCGCACACCGAGGCGGCGAACGACACCAGCTCGCCCACCGGCATCTTCAGGGGCGGCGGAATCTGCGGCACGAACCCCACTCGCGACAGCACCGTGCGGCGATCGGCGCGGGGAGCGATGCCGTCGACCCGGACCTCGCCGTCATGGGTGTACTCGCCCAGCAGGCAGCGGATCAGGGTGGTCTTGCCGGCGCCGTTGGAGCCGACCAGCGCCACCCGCTCCCCCCGCTCGATGGTGAGGCTTACGTCGTCGAGGACCCGGTGGCGGCGAAAGGTCTTCGAAACGCCCGAAAAAGTGATCATTACAACAGCCTGTGCAGTCCCTTGATGTCGAACTTAAGCGAGCCCGTCGGACAGGCATCGACGCACAGGCCGCAGCGTGTGCAATCGGCGCCGATCGCCACATTGACGTCCTCGGCATAGGTCTTCTTGGTGCACTCTAGCACATGTGGAACCAGACAAACCTTGCGACAATCACCTTCATTCAGACAATTCTCCATATTGTACAGTACGCGGACTGGTGAAACCGCCCCCACGAAGCCGTAAGTCATGCCGATGGGGCAGATATAGCGGCACCACATGCGCCGGATGAAGATCACCTCATAGACCAGCAGCCCCCCCACCCACACCAGCGCCAGCCCCGGCCCGTAGATCAGGGCCCGCGACAGGATGCCGGTGGGCGAGATGGCCTCGAACACCGTATAGCCGCTGACGAAGGCCAGCAGGGCGAAGACCACGTACAGCACGGTGCGGGTACCGCGGTGCAGGGTGTAATCCACCACCAGGCGGCGCTTGGCCAGGGCGAGATGCAGCTTCTCGGCCAGCTCGGCCAGCAGATGATAGGGGCAGACCCAGGAACAGAACGTGCGCCCGCCCACCAGCCACCACAGGATCAGCACCGTGGTGGTGCCGATCACCAGATTGACCAGGATCTTCTTGAAGGCCAGCGTCACCTGCAGCGCCGAATTGAGATCGGCCATGTGGAACCCGATGACGCGCGACGCGGTCAGGGCGCCCTCGATCAGCTGGACGTCGAAGCGATAGGACAGCACGAACAGCAGATTGATGCCGATCAGCGTCGCCCAGCGGATGTTGCGCCACTTATTGGAGTGCCCTTCGGCGTGGGCGGCCTTGATCTGGCGGGCACGTTCCGGCCCCTTGACCTCGCGCTTCTTCTCCTCCATCTCCAGGGCGGCGGCGGAGCGCACGGCGGGCCGCGTCGGTGCGGCGCCCAGCATCAGCTTCAGGGAGTCGATGAGCCTCATCACACGCCTCCCCACTTGCGGGCGATGTCGATGACGATGGCCGCCGGTTCGGTCGGACAGATCATCTCGCACATGCCGCAGCCGACACAGGCCTCGTGCACCACCGGGGTGCGCCGCTTGTCGGCGGGATCGGCCGACATGGGCTCCAGGGTGATGGCCTTGGGAATCGGGCATTCGCGGACGCAAAGATCGCAAATCTCAAGGTCATAGTTGTACTCGGCCAGGCGGACCGGCTTCCACCGGTCGATCTCCATGTAGCGATGCACGCCCTTGTACGGTGCCGGCCGGGCCGGCCCCTTCCAGCCGACGCCCTGTCGCGCCAGGCAGAGGTTGGGACGGTCGAGGCGCGCCAACCCCATGCGCACCTCCTCCTTCTTGTTGATGGCGTGCTGCAACGCGCCGGTCGGGCAGGCCAGGATGCACTGCACCGCATCGCAGGAAAAGTCGCAGGCCTGGGCGCGGACATCGATATAGGGGGCGCCGACACCGAAACCCTCGTCGAGGTCACCCAACTCGATGGCCTTGACCGGGCAGACCTGCACGCACTGGCCGCATTTGATGCAGGCCGCCAGGAATTCCTTCTCGTCGATGGCCCCCGGCGGCCGCAGCCGCGGCATCCACTTCTTGAGCACCGGGAAGAAGCCGAACAGCGATGCCCCCACCACCGCCCCCCCCATGGCGATGGACCGTAGGACGGTGCGGCGGGTCTTCTGCTTCGGCGTATTGACAGGTTTGGTGACGGTCATGACTTTCGCTCGATGCTCGTTGCGCCCATACGCGGATGCTTGTCCTCCAGCAATAGCACCGGCTCGCTGAACGGAGCCAGGCGGTCGAGGAAGTCGAGCACCTCCAGCAGGGGCGTCCCTTTGAAGAAGCGGGTGTTGGGAACATCCATCCACACCCGGCCGGCATAGCCATAGACCCGGTGCGGCGTGTCGCCGATGCCGTCGCGGTCACGGTCGAAGCCTTCGTAGTCTTCCCACCGGTTACCGTCCCAGACATTGCGCTTGGCGCTGCCGCCGCCGAACACCACCACTTCGGTGATGTTGCCCTGCATCACGTTGTCCTTGAAGACGTTGTCGCGCCAGTCGTTGAGGAAGGCGATGGCGATGTCGTTGTAGGAGATGCGGTTGGCCGCGATGCGGTTTTCGGTGTCCGGCTGGAACGGCGATACGTCGAGGCCGATCCCCAACGCGCAATATAGGATATCGTTGTTCTCGATGACGATACGGCTCGCTTCCTTCAGCGAGATGCAGGTGCCGGTAGCCCCGGTAGACTTGGCGATGTAGTTGTTGCGGATGATATCGCCCTCGTTGTACATCAACGAAAGACCAACCGAATTATCGTAGAATTTATTATTCTCGATTACATTGTCGGCGGCGAACATGAAGTGCAGGCCATAGCGGCCTCCGGTGGAAATATTGCGGCGAACCTGATTGTTCTTCGCATACCACAGCACGAAATCGCGAGAATCGTGGACCTCGTTTTCCTCAACGATGTTGTTGTTCGAGTACCACAACTTCAGCGAGTCGCCCCGCAAGCCCAGATCGAGCTTCTTCGAGGTGATGCGGTTGCGCCGGACGACGTTGCCGTTGGACTGTTCCATGTCGATGCCGAACAGGCAGTCCTCGATGACATTGTCCTTCAGCACGTTGTTGTTGCCGCGCACCTGGATGCCGGCGTCCTCGGCATTGTGGTCGTGCCCGGTGTTGATCAGCCGCAGGTTCTTGACGGTGGCATTGCTGGTCTTGAGCCAGATCACCGAGCCCTCGCCGCTGGCATCGATGGTGACCTGGCCGCGGCCGTCGAGGACGACCGGCTTCTCGATCACCAGCCGCCCCTTATAGAGGCCGGGGGCCGGTGCGATCTCGCCGCCCATGGGGGCGGCGTCGATCATCGCCTGAATCTCGGCGGCGTCGCGCGTCGCGCCCGCATCACCGCCACCTGCGTCGCCACGGGCGATGGCCACCAGCGGCACCGCCAGGACCAGCCCGACGGCCAGAACGGTACGGATCACTCCCATGCTCGACATCCTCTTCCCTTCGTCATGCCCGAGACGGCCCGGGCCAGAACCAGCCCGAGCATGACGACAAAGAACGATGGTTACGCCTTCAACTGCTTGCGCCGCAACAGGGTCGCCACGATCAGCAACAAAGCTGCCGCCACCAGCAGGCCGTAACCGTAATGCGGATAGGAATAGGTGAAGAACTGCGCCACCTTGCCCTGGCCGAACACGGTGGGCATGAACGGCTTGACCGAGAACGCCGCCCAGGGGTGCAGGTTGTGGCCGAACCACCACAGCCAGGCGGCGTAGTCGGCCACGAAGGCCAGGGGTATGACCATGCCGGAGAGGGGGAGCACCCACCAGAACGGCCCCGCATACACCATGAACAGGAGCAGCATCACGCCGACCAGCGAGAAGAGATACGGCGCGGCCTTGATCTCCAGCGCGGCCCCCTTCTCGATGGGCTCCATGCCGATGAAGTGATTGATCACGTTCATCTCGTGGACGCAGTCGAGCGCCTCGTCCTCGTGAATGCTGTCGGTCTTGGGCCGCTCCTGGCAGCCGTTGAAGACGCCGTTGACGTGGAAGTGGATGCGCACACCATCGGGGAAGGTCTGCGGCGGATAGTTGGGCGCCTTCAGCGCCACCCACCAGATGGGCGAGAAAAACGCCCAACCGATGAGGATCATCGCGGCCACCGTCAAGGCGCGGTAAACCAAGGGGTTTCCGTTGTGCTTCGGATGCATTGAGAGCCTCGTCCTGGGCCTGGAGTGGTATTTCGACGTCCGCATCGCAATGCGAACCTGGGAATACCACATGATTTAGTAGGCAGAAGCTCTGCGTATTTTGGATGCCCGCATGCGAATTTCGGGGGGCAGTGGGCGGCGGTGCCTGAATGGCACCGCCGCCTGTCTTCGATCTACTTGAAGTCCGGGTTCTTCCAACCCGTCT
>CAJANL010000248.1 GCA_903941105.1 uncultured Rhodospirillaceae bacterium | reverse complement strand
TGGTCACCAGCGAATGCTGACGGGCAAGCCGACATGCAGGGTGGAATGGAGGGTCTGGATGTTGGCAAAGAGAACGACCACGTCCTCGGCCAGCAGGATGTCCAACGCCCCCGCGTCGAGCATGGGGCGCTCACGAACTTCCAACACCGAGGTGACGATCCAAGCCCCGCCCCGGCTGGGCACCGCCTTGTAGGGAGCGTTGCCCTGACCGACGAAACGGGCCTCATGGGCGGCGATCCCGATCCCGCCCAGCAGGGAAATGCCGAACCAATCGCCGCCATCGGCCAGCTTCAGGCGAAACCATGCCTCGAAGGTGGCGAAGTCCACCGCCGACATGCGCCAGCGCACCGGGATGCGGGTGGGCGTTTGCGTGAACCGCCGCCGCTGCCGGGCGGGGCCAGATTCCATGTCGGTACGAGTAACGGCCGATTCCGGTTCCAGGGCATAGCCGTCATAGGTCGGCAGCGGCAGCCGGGCCGGCCAGGAGACGAGAGTGGTCATCGGCGCACCCGGTTAATTAGCCCTGCACCGTCGGCAGGGACAGCGTCGTAGGCCAAGTGATGGGCATGTTCAGCCTTCTAAAGACATTCAACCGTTGATCATCTACTCTCGGTGAATGAGTGTGGAGGCAGGAAGTTGAGCGATCAGGTCAAATGCCCGATTTGCCAGAATGCTGATTTCGAGAATTATGGCGGCAGCTGTCGCATGTTCTCGACCGGCGGAAGGGATTCCTCCGGGTTCGATTGCGACGTTTGTGGCAAATACGAAATCAGCAGATCGGCGTTTGCGGGGCCTCTCGATCCAGAAAAGGCGCCCCTGACTCCGATCCAACGTGCGGCCCTATCGCATCGACTTCGAATTGCGTCGCGTGAAGGGGCGCCACTCATGATCACAACGGATTGGTTGAGGGGGTTTCTCGCAAACCCATCTCTGCCAAGCCCCGCAATGCAAGCTATCAACATCATTCGCTACATCGGCGATGAGACGTCCAAGTCCGGCGAACAACTCTCGAAGATGCCCGTTGATTTTCACTCGATCATCGGCGCTCCCAACAGAAGATTTGCCGCCAGATTGGCCGAACAACTTTGCGAACGGAAACTCTTGAGCCTTACGAATCCCGACGGCCGGGACGGCGTCGATCTCAGGCACATCGAACTGACCCTTGACGGATGGGAACGTTACGAAGCTGAGAAGACCGGGAAAGTGTCCGGCAAGTATGGGTTCATTGCGATGAAGTTCGGAGACCCGATTCTCGATCCCTTCGTCGAAGACACCGTCAAGCCAGCCGTCAGGGACGGTATCGGTTATGACCTCCTGGACATGCGCAACGTCGCTCGCGCGGGCATTATCGACGACATTATGCGTACCCAGATCCGCGATGCGGCCTTCGTAATTGTTGATCTCACCCATGACAATTCTGGTGCCTACTGGGAGGCCGGCTACGCAGAAGGGCTTGGCAAGCCCGTCCTTTACATCTGCGAGAAAGGCAAGTTCGACGAAGCAAAGACCCACTTCGATACCAACCACTGCACCACCGTCCTGTGGGACGACCAGGATGGCAACACCTTCCGTCAGGAACTCATTGCCACGCTTCGCAGGTCACTCGATTTATATTCCGAGCGGCGTTAGACGAATTCATCGATAGCTCCCCGCCGCCGGGTTCAGCCCATAGCGGTGTTCCAGCATCGGGGCCATGCCCTCGCCGCGACCGATGCGGCGGCTCATGCGGCCTTCAATCTCCTCAACGATGATGTCGAGATGGATGCGGCCATCCGCCCCCTGAGATTGCTCGGCGCGGGCCTGGGTGCCCGACGCATTGTTGTTGACCGTGACCACCACGCCCACCGCCGTTGGCTGCGATAAGGCGGCGTTGAGGATGCGGTCGGCATTGTCCATCTGCCGGGGGGTGAAGACCCCCTCGCCGACGCGGGCGACGATGGGGCGCTCGCCCGCCACGAGACCACCGCCGTGGTATTTCGGCGCATTGGCGAAGACCGAGGAGCTGAACGAACGAGTGTCCAGCAGGTCGAGACCGATCAGGCCGCCGGAATGGGCGATGGCAAAATTGCCGGTATCGGGCACCGGCGTTGCGCCGCCGCCGCTGGCCCCAGCTGATCCGGTGCCTGCGAAGAAGCTGCCGATGCCGGCGATCATGCCGCCGAAGATGCCGCCACCGGCCCCGCCGAACAGGGGCGCCACCACCGACATGCGCCAGGCGGCACGCAGGGCCTCCTCGGCCAGGCTGTTGAACAGATCCTGCCCGGCCAGCTTGCCGGTCATGGCCCATTTGACGAAAGCATCCTCGCTGGCCCGCA
>CAJANL010000247.1 GCA_903941105.1 uncultured Rhodospirillaceae bacterium | reverse complement strand
TTGGCACAACATTTGGCAAAGGATTATTCCATCGCGCCATTTATAACGGGTCAGTTGAGATTAGGGATCCTTATACCAAATACCTAATCGACTTATTTGAATTCAATCGCTGGGAACATTCAGCAAAAACAGATGAGCAAATTACTTGGACAAAAAGGCTACATGAAGCTGGAGTTAATAGTGACAGTGATGCTGCGGTATCTTGGGTGCAGCACTATGATCCAATAACAAAAGCCAAACATTCCGTCGATGGCATCTGTGTATATCTACCCAATAGCCAAGAGCTACATCTCAGCATTAATGATCCAGTAAACAACATTGTTGATCACTGGACGTTAGATGTGAAGGCGTGTACTAAGACGGGAGTAGGTAAGCCAGTGTTCATTGCGGCTAATGTAGATCTGTAACAACGCCTAATAAACGTAACTGTTACATAGATAGCAGTTACGCTTTAATCCCCTGTTTTTGAGCACCTAGCGCCAATCTAAGATGTATTCTTGTTGTATAGGGAGTGTCAAAAGAATTGACGCCTAGATCAGGTATCGAACTTTTTAATATTAATTGACAGCATTTCTAATACCCTTTAAAGTGGTGTTACTTTAGTAACACCCTGAGGGGTTCCTTATGAGCACTACTTCATTAAAATTATCAGACGAAATTAAATTAAAAGCTTCTAGCGCTGCCAAAGAGCTCGGCGTTTCAGCCCATGCTTTTATGGTGGAAGCCATTAGACTTGCTTCAGTGAATGCTGAGTACAGAAAATCTTTTATCAATGAAGCCAAATTTGCAAGACAAGCAGCTCTTGAAACTAATGTGGCTTTCGAGTCTAAAGATGTGTTTGATCATTTACGATCACGCATTGCAGGTAAACAAGTCACATCACTCAAAGCTAAATCTTGGTAAAAATAGTCTATACCCAGAATGCTGTTAACGACCTCGTTCGCTTAACAGACTTTCTTATTGAAGTAGATATTAAAGCTGCTTCGGAGACGATAGATCTAATCGAAGATGCGATTAGCATTCTTGATCGTCACCCGCTTATTGGGCGTGCTGTTGATGAGGAAATTAGAGAGCTCGTCATCTCAAGAGGCGCTACTGGTTATGTCGCACTTTATAGTGTTGAAGAGCATAAAAATGCCATCTTGATTCTAGCCATCAGGCATCAACGAGAAGCGGGTTTTAACTTTAATTAGCTGATTTAACTAGCATCATCTTAGTATTCTCTTTTACTCATAACCCAATATTCATATTCTTTGTTTTCTATGTCGTTAGCAATCTGTTTAAATAAGTTAATTCTTCTAGCAATAGGACTATTTTCCTGAGCATGTAACCTAACAATGGTTAGCCATCTGTGAGCTACCTCTTGTTCTTCAGCAGATAATTGATTTGATTCAAGCTCGATCAGCTTGAGATAATTATCAAGCTCATTAAGTTCTTTGAAGCTATGTAGTTCATCTAAGCTTATTTTGAGTTGAGCTTTTCTGCTTTCACTAATTCGTCTGTTATGTTGATTAACCTCATCAATATGTTGTGCCTGTTCTCTCTTAATTCTTCTGCGTTCATGCTCAGTCTTTATTTCGGTGGGTGCATTAAGAAGATATTTTAGAATTAGATGAATTTGGTCTTCTAATTTATATTTGACTTTGTCTTTAAAAATATACCAATTGTATTGATATTCATGACATACCTCAAAATATAAGATGGTGTTAGGATAATAATTTTCTTCATAATCGCCGATGGTATGTATAGAAATATCTTTGCGAAATTTAGTTTTGGATGTGACTTTAGAGTAGCCTTCCCTGATCCTAACTTTTAGTTTTACACCATCTTTCTCAAATACAGTATCTTTCCTATTGAAGCGACTATAAGCGTCTTTTTCTTCGATGACATTAACTATGAAGCCGTTAGCTTCTAGTTCTTTTAGGATGGGATCTAGGAGCTTTATGGCTCTGAAGATACTCGGAATAGATGCTGTGATTGGGAAACATTTGTCTGAGGCGTCAAATATGAACCTACCTTTATCAGAATACAGATTCACTGCAAATTTATCGCTGTCGTGCCAACTCCATTTTTTGGTTAACTTTTTAATTTCTTTTTCATACACCAAAGCTAAGTCGTAAGTTCTTTTTGCTAGCGGGTGAAGGTTCGTAAATTGAGTGATTGGTTTTAATTTTGG
>CAJANL010000246.1 GCA_903941105.1 uncultured Rhodospirillaceae bacterium | reverse complement strand
TCGATTCCACGAATGTCATCCCCTGGTCTGCTCCGATGCTTTTCAACATCGGATGATGGCGGCCATCACCAGGGTAGGGGGGTCAATTTTCGACGCCGATCTCCCCGGTTAGGGGGTCAAAATTGCACGCCGGTTTCCACCATTGCCGCTGTCGTCAATCGGCTTATGCCACGTGGCCGGACGATCACCCGACGATGGAGAGGTCCATCTGCACCTCGCGCACCAGCACCTCGGGTGCGACCGAGCCGCGCTTCCCCGGCACTAGCCTCACCAGCCCATACTGGCTCATGGTCTTCAAGGTGCGCGAGAGGTTGCTCGCCTTGCGGCCGGTCAGCGTCTCCAACTCGGCAAGCGATGACGGGTGTCGCTCGTCGATGATCCGCAGCAGCCTGCGGTTTGGTTCCGACAGCACCTTTGCCAGCGACTCCAGCGAGGTGAACCAGATTTTCGGCTCATCGGGCTGCCGGCGCCGCTCCCCCCGTGCAATCTGAATGGCGCGGTCACGAAGCTGGTCGTGGGTGGCGATGCCGACCTTGGTCTTTTCAGCCATCGTTCTGCTCCTTCAGGATGCGTTCGACCTCGTCAAAGAAATCCGCGATCAGCTTTTCGGCACTCACGAACTGGTATGGGCGTCCGTCATCGGTTTCGTCGCGGTGCCAGTGGTCAAAGGCGGGTTGGCGCCCGACAAACCGACCACCCTTGTGCGCTACGCCGTGGGCGTTGTCGTAGCCCATCAACCGCCGACCACCCGCAGCATGGAAGGTCAGCGAGTAGGAAACGCCATGGGGCTTCTCGGGCGTCGCAGCAATCTCTTTGACCTTGAACTGCGCCACAAAGCCGCTGTCGTAGACGATCTCCTCGCCGTCGAGGTCGAGCAGGTATGAGAGCGTGTCGTCAATGCCGGCCATGCGCCAACCCATATCAGTTAGTGATGGGGGATGGCAAGCACAAGCCCCATATACGGCACCGAACAGCGCATTGGAATTGCGCGGGTCGCCCTAAGCAACGCCGCTCACACGTGGCGCTGCGACGAATAATGTTAATATCTTCCAAGGTGCTCAGAGACGCAGGTGTTTTCGTAATGCGGTGCTCGCTTCCCGTAAACCCTCTACTCACTCGCCCGCTATAGCAGCAGCGAACGGCGCAAACACCCAACCTCGGACCGGCGCCCGCACAGTAGCGGAGGCCGCACGGACCGAACAGCACGCACCGCCGAACACAACGACCGGCTTCGCCGCATGACGCAAAGCTTATGGACGCTCCGGGCTCCGTCTCATCCTTTCGGCCTCACGCTCCACCCGCACCAATTGTTCCCGCCGCCGCGTCTCTGGCACCCTTTCGCCGGACAGAAAGCTCATCAGGTAGGGGATGCGCTTTTGTCGCTGCTCGGGAGTGGTGCCCTTGTTGTGCGTGAAGCGCTCAAGCAAGGCTAAGTCAAATTTCTCGAAGCAGAAATAGCATAGCAGCGCCATGAAATCGCCTGTCAGGTCCGGCACGATCTCAAAGGCATTGAGGATTGAGTCCCGCAAGGCGCCATCCCTAGCCTTGTCTTGGTAATCCCGCCGGTCTAGTTCCTGCTCGTAGATCTGACGCAACCGATTCCAGGTGTATTCCAGCCGGTCGAGGTCCAGCTCGTACAGCATGGAGGCGAAGAGCGTGATCTCGTCGTTGCGGATCGGCGGAAGGGTGAATTCGCCGTGGGTGGGAGCCAGCTTCTCGCGGACCTTGAGCAGAATGGGCGAGGCCACCAGCACGGCGGCCGTCTTGCCGTCCTTGGTCTCCCTGGTCTCGCGTCGCTGGCGGCAGCCTTCCCAGGCGGCGGTCCACGCCGCCACAATGCCGATCTTGGCACGTTCGTCGCGATCGACGATCTCCCAGAACTCGGCGGTGGTGACGCCGGCCCATTGCCGGCTGGTTTCCAGCACGGTGACGTTACGGCTACTGGCCACCATGGCCGGGACGATGATGTCGTTCATTACCCCGAACAGTCGGTCGGCGAAGGCCTTAGACAGCAGGAATGGCCTGGACAGACCACGGTTGATGTGGGGATTGTATCTCTGGAAAAAGCAGGTCGCCCGCTCCATCCGATAGCAAATAGCAGCGGGAAACAGGCTCTTGAAGCTGTCAAACTTCTGCGCTGCCACCGGGCTGACGATTATGATCGTAGTCGGCTTGATCACCTCGCGCGGGATATCGCCGTCTTCCGTCGCGGCTACGGCAGCTCCCGTATCGGGTTCGCCCAGTCCCCCCAGCGCCAGGATCCTGGCTGGCTCCTGGCCGGCCAGGGCATCGGGGTCCTTATCGATCTGGCGTCTGGTCTGGGTTGGCGCGACGGCGGATGTCCTGGCAACGAGCGGGCGCTCCAGCAATATGATCTTGATGGCATCCTTTGCGAACTTCTTCAGATTGACGAGTTTCTCACCCGAGGGCGTGCCGGGGGCGTTCATTGTCGCCATCATGAATTTCTGGACGGCCGCCAGCATCTTCTCCCGATGCGGCTCGTCCTCCTGGCGCTTCAACAGTGCGCAAATTGCGAGTCTCGTCACCTCGATTAGCGTCAAAAAACCGGTGGCAGCATCGATTTCTGCCGCCGTCTCGTCGAACAGGGCGCCCTGGGCCGCGTTAAGCATCGATTTTCCGGGGCAAGGGGAGCTGGATCTCAAGCTGATAGACCATTCTGCCCGATTGGGCATTATGATAAGTCAACCGACCACGGCCGTGCAAATAGGCGCCGATGATACGGCGAACCAGCGTCATGAACGACAAACGAATTTTCAACCTCATCATCTAACTAATCCGCTGCCACCAACGCACTGGCCTCCACCATTGTGGCAATGGCTCGCCTCAGCTCCGCCGATCCAACCGGCTTGTGCAGCAGGGCGATGCCGCTGGCCTGCAGGTCCCTGATCCGATCCGGAGTGGTATCGCCGGTTACCACCATGCCGGGGATGTCGTAGCCAAGGAGTGACCGGATACGAAGGATGGTGTCGATGCCGGTCAGGCCACCCTCGAGCATATAGTCAGAGATCACCACGGCGGGACGATACCCGTTCGGATTCGGCCCACCGCCTTCCCACGTCGCCAGCCAGCAACATCCCCGGCAGGAGTGCGATGCTGGCGATTGCGAAAAGCCACGTCCTAATTCCGAAAGTCATACCTGCTCCTGCTTTTCAACCGAAGCATTCCAATTAGGCTGGGCGGAAATGAAGCCGCAATAGAGCGAAAGTGCCGTCTGGCCCAGGCACCCCTGCCATTTGACCAGGATCGCTATGTCCTGCGTATAATTAGACTGACTCTAATTTGATGACTAAATACGAATTACTTCCACGACAGGGTTCAACCCGAGGGAGATAGGGGATGTGGATTGATGCCGTGCGGAAGATGATGGAGCAACGCCCTGCGTCTGATCACTTCGGCAGCCGCCGTCCAGTCGGCTATGTACTGGCGCTGGCGTTGACCGGCATCGCCCTATTGTTGCGCCTATGGATCGCCCCGCAGGACGCCGGCATTCCCTTCATCACCTTCTTTCCCGCCGTCGCCTTGAGTGCCATCCTCGGAGGCCTCTGGCCGGGGGTGCTTTCGGCCGTACTCTGCACTGTGCTGGCAACCTATTTCTTTCTCCCGCCATTCGAGGATGCCAATTTCGGCGTTTGGTCGATCGCCGTGTTTCTTGGTGACGGCGTTCTGGTTTCGACCGCCATCGAGGCGATGCACCGCTACTACCGCGACTATATTCTGGCGGTCCACGACTTGGAGCAGTCGCGGGCCGAGGCAGAGGAGGCGCGTCAGACCGCCGAATTGGCCAACCGGACCAAGACCGATTTCCTCGCCAATATGAGCCATGAACTGCGCACGCCGCTGAACGCCATCATTGGCTTCTCCGACACGATGCTTGCCGAAACGTTTGGCCCCCTCGCCCCCAAATACGCCGAGTATGCGTCCGACATCCACCAATCCGGCCAGCACCTGCTCGCACTCATCAACGATCTGCTGGACATGTCGGCGATTGAAGCGGGCAAGCTGGTGTTGACCGAGGAAACCTTCAATCTCAAGCAGGCGATCACGCCCTGCCTGCGCATGATCCAGTCCCGGGCCGAGCAAGGCGGGGTTGCAATCGTCGATGCCGTGCCAAATCTCCCGCCGGTCATTGCAGACCAGCGCCGCATCACCCAGATCGTGCTCAACCTGATGTCCAACGCGGTAAAATTTACACCCGTGCACGGCGCCGTCACCATTTCCGCACAAACCGAGCCCACAGGGGGCATCACCATCACCGTGGCCGACACCGGGATCGGCATGAATGCCGACGGCGTCGCCAGGGCGATGTTGCCCTTCGCCCAGATCAACAATCGGCTACAGCGGGCGCAAGAAGGTACCGGACTCGGCCTGCCGGTGAGCCGGAGTCTGGCGCAGCTTCATGGGGGAGACCTTTCCATCGACAGCCTGCCGGGCAAGGGCACGATCGTCTGCCTATACATTCCTGCTAAGCGGGTGGTCACCCATGAGCCCCGGGCGGCCAAGAATGCGCCGCCTGCGACCGCCGCAGCACTGGTCGGCGCGCCTGCCTGAGCGAGGGCGCACCCGATTCCCCTGGTCGAAAGCCCCAGTCATCCACCTCATGTCCGCCTCGTCGAGCAGGCAAGCAAGCGAAAGGCCACTCTCGCCCTCTCTATCCTGGTTGGCTCCGACTACCGGCGGGTCATACCGGTCATCGAGGATTGATCGTGGCCTGGAAATTCGGTTCACGGGCGCGCACAGGCGGGCCATCAACAAGCCCCGGCCGGCAGCCAGGAAGGGTCTTTGGCCGCCGGACGCGAAGGCTCATTCGTTGAGGAGCTTACCGCAGGCCGGTCGAGGAGACCTGCAGATGGGTGAACGTTTCATCCTACCGGGCCGCAGTCAATCCGGTTTTGACCTGGGGTTGCAGTCAAGGACCGGCTCGCAGAGCTGATTTGGGGCAGCGCGGCCGAAGTTGGCGGCGTCACAGGACGGCCGAGGTAACCTTCTTGAACAGGATTTCGGTGAAAAGCTCGTCGAGCTTCACCGTTACGCGTCCCATCCCCTCGACTTGGGACATTTCGACCAGAATACCGCTGCCCGGTACTTTCAGCAGTTTGCGGACGGTCCAAATGGTGCGGCGACGGCCCTCCATCTCAAAGAGGTCGCCGACGGCGATGGGCGGCAGGCTGTCGGAGGTCATGGGCACGGCCAGACGTAAGTCATAGCCGTGTCCTTATCTTATCAGCGGGGCAGTTTGCACGAGATTTGTAGCCGATCCCTGCAAAAACCCAAAACCCCGGTCCTGAGGTTCCGGCAGGGGGAAAGGCCGGCCATCAGCATAATGCCCATGCTACGAGCCCCAACTGCGAGGCAGCGACCACGGCCCGGGTGCGGTTGTTGACGCCGAGAGCTTTGAGGATGGCGGTGACGTGCAATTTGACGGTGCCCTCGGCCAAGGTCAGCACGCGGGCGATTTCCTTGTTGGACTGGCCCTCGCCCAGCAGCGCCAGCACCTCTCGCTGGCGTGGCGTCAGGAAGGACACGGAGCCTTCGCTGGGCATGGGGCCATCGAACCCATGGGCGCCCTGCTGCAGCAGCGCCGGCGGCAGGTATACCCCGCCCGACAGCACCAGTTTCAGCGCCGAAAGCATCACTCGGCTCGACGAGGTCTTGGGAATAAACCCGGCGGCCCCCATGTTGATCGCCTCCAGCACGTGGCGCCGGTCGTCAGAAGCCGAAAGGATGACGATGGGCACGGACTCGGGCAACAGTTCCTTCAGGCGCTGCAGCCCATCGTTCCACTCCATGCCGGGCATGGCCAGGTCGAGCAGCACGACCTCTATATCGGTCTCTCGTTCGGCGGCGGTCAGGGCCTGGGGGAAGTCGCCGGCCTCGACAATGGTCAGCGGCTCGCCAAGCTGACTGAGAACCTGGTGCAGGCCCTCGCGGAATAGGGCATGGTCATCGGCGATGAGGATTTTCATGGCGCTAATCCTTGAGGGGGAGTGACGCAACTCTCTCATGTCGCATGCTGCAGTGCAACATGACCACTCGACCAGCGACGATGTATACAATCCTTCACGCCGCAGAACCGCCCCGGCCTCACCCGGCTTCGCGGATGGCGGGGGAGTGTGGCTATTTTCAGGCTGATGATTTGGCACGACTACCTTCGACTGCCGCCCGGATAGCACCGACCACCGTGACCAACTTCATTTCCAGCCGATCAAGCAGTTGAGGAACCGAAGCTAAGTTCGAGACTGCCAACGTGGTCTCGAGTTCGGCGGCGAGGCTACAAACCTCCCCGGCCTCGATCATCCCGGCCAGCCCCTTCAGCGTGTGCGCCTCACGGCCTGCTCTGTCGGTATCGTGATCGGCGATGGCCTGACGCACCCGTGCGACAATGTCTTCTTGTCCATCCACGAAGCTCTGAAGCGTGTTGACGTACAGCGCCTTCATCCCCGCCACCCGCCGCAATCCCGCGCGAATGTCGAGGCCAGCGATATGGCCGGGCAGGCGGAGATTGGCCCCCTTCATCGCCGCCATTGCCGAGGGCGCGAACAGCGCCGCGTCCCCCAGCCCCGTGACCCATTTCTGAATTACGGCGTAAAGCTGGCTGGGATCGAAGGGCTTGCCGATGAAGTCGTTCATTCCGGCGGCCAAGCATTCCTCTTGCTGGCTGCTCATGGCATTGGCGGTCATGGCAACGATGGGCAGGTCAGCCAGGTCTTCCCGCTCGCGGATCAGCCGCGTTGCCGTGACGCCGTCCATCGTCGGCATCCGCATGTCCATCAGGACGATCTCGTAGTCGTTTTCCCTCACCCGTTTGACCGCCGCGTCGCCATCGCCGACGACGTCCACCTCCATCCCGACGGCTTCCAGCAAGCCGATGGCAACCATCTGGTTGGTAAGGTCGTCCTCTGCCAGCAGGACCCGCGTACCCCGCAGCAGGGAGTGATCGTTGACGCCGGCCTCGAGGTGCCGCAAAGGCTCGCGGCTGATCGGCGACGCCCCATGGCCCTCGACCGACACCCCGACCCGAATGGTGAACCAGAAGGTGCTGCCGCTCCCCTGGGTGCTTTCGACCCCCACCTTGCCACCCATCAGTCCCGCCAATTGCCTTGCGATGGCCAGCCCAAGACCGGTGCCGCCGAACTTGCGGGCGACCGTTATCTCAGCTTGGTGGAACGGTTCGAACAGGTCGCCTTGATGCTCTGGCGCCAATCCAATGCCCGTGTCGGAGACGGCGAACCGCAACGTTGTCCCGGCTTCGCTGGCTTCCACGGCTTCAACGCCGACAGAAATCTCACCATGTTCGGTGAATTTGACTGCGTTGTTCAGGTAGTTGAGCAGCACCTGTCCCACCCGCAAGGGATCACCGATCAGCCCATGTGGCACCGCCGGATCGATCTGCAGCGTGATAGCTAATCCTTTGGCTTCGGCGGCATTGCGGACCATTGCCACCGTGTCGTCGACCAGGCTGGGGAGATCGAACGGAATCTGCTCGATGAGCAACTGGTCTGCCTCGATTTTCGAGACATCGAGGATGTCGTTGATGATGCCGAGCAAGCGCTGGGCCGATCGCCCAATGTCTTCAACGTAGCCATGCGCCTTCGGCTCCAGGTTGCACATCAAAGCAAGGTGGGCCATGCCGATGATGCCGTTCATCGGAGTGCGGATTTCGTGACTCATATTGGCGAGGAAATCGCTTTTGGCGCGGCTGGCCGCCTCGGCCTTCAACTCGGCCTGCTTGAGTTCGGTGAGATCGGTCTTGGCGGAGACGAAGCCGACCTCTAGGCCACTTCCATCAACAATTGGTGCGGTCTTCACCAAGACGTCGATATTCTTTCCGTCTTTAGTCCGGCGGATCTTCTCACCCTCGAAGAAGCCGCTTTCGACCGGATTGGCTTGGCGCAGGATGGGGTCATCAGGAAGCAGGAGCGATAAGTCGCGCCCCTTCAGTTCGGCAATGGAATAGCCGAACAACCACTCGTAGGCGGGGTTGACGTAGACGACCCGATTCGACGTATCGGCAACGATGATGGCTGCGCTGCATTGCCGTACCGCCTCGCTCAGCCATCGCCGCTCCTCGTCAATTTTTTTACATTCGGTGATGTCCTCGTAGATGCCCAACACGCCGATTGTTTCGTCATCGTTGTTTTTGAGAGGAACCTTTGACGTGCGCAGCCAAATCACTTGCCCGTCAGGCTTCGTCAGCGGTTCCTCATAGAACAGCCGTGGCACACCGGACTCCATGACAGCTAAGTCATCAGCGCGGTAGAGATCCGCCTGATCTCTCCAAGGCATCTGGCGGTCGTCTTTGCCAACTAACTCATCCGGCAGAGTCATTCCCGCATCATGCGCAAACGCGGAATTGCAGCCCAGGAAGCGTAGATTCCGATCCTTCCAGAAAACGCGGAGGGGGAGCGTGTCGATGATGGATCTGAGCAACCCCTGAGATTCGGCAAGTGCCGCCTCGGTCTTCTTCAGTTTGGCGAATTGAAGATTGCTTTCCGTCAATTCCTCGGCGCGCAGGATCGCCTCTTTTTCACTGACCGCCTGGGCTTCCCGAGCACGTTTCTCGGCAAGGCTTTGGCTGGTGATCTGCCGGGCAAGATTGGTCACAAGTCGGAGAATGGCCGGGAGTCTTTGCTCCGAGACAATTGGGACTTCCGAGAGGGCTGCGAAATAGGCCTCCCTGTCGAAGGAAAATTGCTTTTGTTGTTGTTCGAAGAAGGCGGTGTCCGGTGCGGCGAGCAGGAACTGGCCGACGAACAGGTTTGCGACATGAATCCCTTCGACGACGATGGGCGCGGCACAGTCGGTAAGGCCATTGTTGCAGCGATAGATCGCACAGTCCTTGTTATCGGCCATGCTTCGCGACAGCGAGACATCGGCTTCGATGCATCGAGCTTGTGTCTTGCTGTTTACGCGATGGAAATCCGTACAGATGCGCTGCCACTTCGACGACGCCAGCACATGGCCGTTGAGGTCGATGATCGCCGCTGGGAGTCCGACCACTTCAAGAAAGTTCGCGAATATTTCGTTCATCAGACTGAAGTCGATCAGGTTCGTGAGGTCACGCACGATAGCCTGATCCGTCTGGCAGCACCCCGCCTCGCAGGTACGGAGGGTAACATTCCAGTCTGCATCCATCGGCTCGCGCATTTGCTGGACCTGCGGCGGTTGGAGAAATTTCTCGGACTGACCAGCACTATCATCGCGCATTGCTGTTTCCCTCAGGTCACTTCTCTCATATTCCGCGTCAATCAAACGCGGCTTCTATGATTTCACGAACAGTTTGACGAAGATCTACAATTTTTTCGGCTGGAACGGGGCGGCCGAAATGCCAGCCTTGCGCCAGGGTGGCGCCGGCTTCAATCAGGGCGGCGGACTGCTCGGCCGTTTCCACCCCTTCCGCCAACACCTCCGCCCCCATGGCCTGGAACTCGGCAACGCTGTTGGCGATCTCAGCCAGATGGGCGGGCGAGCGATTGGCGTTGCGGATGATGGTGATGCACAATTTGACAATATCGGGGCGAATGATCCGCACCGCCTCGGCATCGGCGAAGCCACAGCCGGTGTCATCCAGCGCCAGACGAGCGCCCAGGGCTCGTGCACGGCCAAACAGTGCCGCAAAGTCTTCGGCCTGATCCAGCGGCAGATGCTCGGTGATCTCCAAGACGATGCCGGGGCGAGCCAGGCTCTCCAACACCCCCGGTGCGGCGAGGCTGTCCAGTCCGAGATTGAGCGTCAGCCAACGCCCCTCAGGCAGGCGCGGCGCCAAGGCCGCCGCCTGGCGGGCACAGGCCAGTTCCAGTTCCAGCGTCAGATTGAAGCGCTCGCCGGCGCCGAACAGGGCATCCGCCGTCTCGAGCGGGCTGCCCAAGGGACCCCGGCTCAGCGCCTCGTATCCCACCACGTGCCCCGATGGCAGGGCGACAATGGGCTGCAACAGGGTTCTCAGCCCCTCGCCGGTGATCAGCGTCCGCAAGATGGTGTGCTGATCGGGGGCGAGATCGGCTCGATGGGTGGCCGCGCTCCCCACCTCGTGGCGCAGCCAGTCGTCGAGGTCGGTGGGAACCGAGGCGGGCAGGGCAAGGGCGGCGGCGAAGAATGCCATCCGGCCACCGGTGGCGCCACCAAACACTTCCAGCAGGATCTTGTGGCCGGTGGCGCGGATTGCCGCGGTTATCGCTTCGGCCTGCTCGACGGTATCGATCAAAGCACTTCCATCGCCGATCATGGCGAAGCCCCGCCACCAGCATCCCGGCTGTGCCGAGGGCCGAAGCGGTAGGGCATGATGGCGCCCCAACAACCGTGCCGCCTGGGTATCCATGGCCGACCCGGCATCGGCCAGGGCGGCCTTGACCGCGGCGGCGCCGAACAGGTTGTTCAGCCGATCGAGGTCTTGGACCTGGAAGACCAGGAGATGGGTGGGGGTATCCATCAGACTTCCGGCCAATCGTCCACGGTACCGGCCGTCATGCGTCGGGCTTGGTCTTGTTCCGGCCGTTCCTCGGGCTTGGTCAACGCGGTGTGGATCGTCTCGGCCAGTTGGGGCAAGCGATAGGGCTTGCTCAGCAGCGTCACGCCCTCATCCAGCCGCCCGTTGTGAATGATGGCATTCTCAGTGTATCCCGAGGTGAACACCACCCGCAGACCGGGGATGACCTCCTTGGCTTTTTCGGCAAGCGCGCGTCCGTTCAGTGCGCCGGGCATGACGACGTCGGTGAACAGCAGGTCGATCGTCTCGCCCCGCGACAGGATGCCAAGGGCCTCCTCGCCATTTGCCGCGGCCAAGACCCGATAGCCAAGCTCGGCCAGTTGGGCGACCACCGAGGTGCGCACCCCGGTATCATCCTCGGCCACCAAAATGGTTTCGCCCGAGCCGCGCACCGCCTCCGCCACCGCTGCCTCGTGCGCCACTTCGGCGGCCCGGGCGCGCGGCAGGTACAATTTGACCGTGGTCCCCAGGCCGGGCTCGCTGTAGATCTTGATATGGCCGCCCGACTGCTTGACGAAGCCGAAGACCATGGACAATCCCAGGCCGGTGCCGGCACCCTCGACCTTGGTGGTGAAGAACGGCTCGAACACCTTTTGGGCGATCTCCTCGCTCATGCCGATGCCGGTGTCGGTCACCGCCAGCATCACATACTGGCCGGGCGTGACCTCGACATGCTCGGCGGCATAGGCGGCATCGAGGGAGGTGTTGGCCAACTCCAGTGTCAGATTGCCGCCTTCCGGCATGGCGTCGCGGGCATTGACGGCCAGGTTGAGGATGGCGTTCTGGAGCTGGTTGGCATCGACCAGGGCGTTCCATAATCCGCCGCTGTTGACCACCTCTATCGCTATGCGCTCCCCGAGTGTCCGGCGCAGCATGACGACCATTTCGCCGACCAGGCGATCGATCCGCAGGGGCTTGGGGCTGAGCGGCTGGCGTCGCGCAAAGGCGAGCAGCTGGCCCGTCAGCTTGGCGCCGCGCTCGACCTGCGAGATGGCGTCCTGCAGGTAGCCGGCGATGGGAGATTCCCCCTCCAGCCGCAACAGGGAAAGATCGAGGTTGGTGAGGATCACCTGAAGCAGGTTGTTGAAGTCGTGGGCGACGCCGCCGGTCAGTTGGCCGATGGCATCCATCTTGTGGGCATGGCGTAGCGTCTGCTCCAGCGTCTCGGCGTGGACCAGGCCGTTCTGGAAGACCTGAACCGCATTGGCCATCGCGCCGATCTCATCCTTGCGCCCTATGCCGGGGATGGTGACATCGAGGGTGCCCCCCGAAAGGGTCAGCATGGAGCCCTCCAGTGCCGCCAGCGGCGTCGTAATGCTCCGCATGGACAACCATGCAACGGCGATGGCCGAAAGCATTGCGGCCGCCAAAGTCATAAAAGTGACGAGCTGGATTTCATCACGCAGATCGAGGGACTTTTGGACGAAACTGGCCGCCTTCCTTTCGGCAAAGGCCATGATCGCATCCATGTCGGTGCGCAGCGCTGCATACAGCGGCGCCGCCATGTCAGCGGACAATGTTCGGGCGGCTTCGGGCTTTCCTTCCTGAATCAGGCCGATGATCCGATCCCTGATGGCCCGTAGCTTTTCAAAATCCCGAATCGTCTTCTCAACGTCAGCCGGGTCGCCGAGGTAGCGTTCCCTGACCAGGGCGAGCCGAGCCTCGGCGTCGCGCTCACGGTCCTTGATCAGGGCGATGAAGGACGGAGTAGTGTCAGGATCGGCATGGGACACCAGATCCTTCACCGCCCCTCGAATCTCGATGATGTCGCCGTTGGCCGCACGCAAGGCGTTGGTCACCGTGAAGGGATGAGTGTGGAGGTCTTCGGTGAACCTGCTCTGGGTGTTGTTGCCGTGGATAG
>CAJANL010000245.1 GCA_903941105.1 uncultured Rhodospirillaceae bacterium | reverse complement strand
CGGCGACCACCGAGATCTACACGTACTGACACACTCTTTCCCTACACGACGCTCTCCGATCTAGTCGCTGGCCAGCCAGGGCTGCCGCGTCATCGTCACCGAAATCGACCCGATCTGCGCCCTGCAGGCCTGCATGGAGGGCTACGAGGTCCAGACCATGGAAGACGCCGCCCCGCGTGGCGACATCTTCGTCACCACCACCGGCAACGTCGACGTCATCACCGTCGACCACATGCGGGCCATGAAGGACCGCGCCATCGTCTGCAACATCGGCCACTTCGACAGCGAGATCCAGGTCGCCGGCCTGAAGAACTTCAAGTGGAACAACATCAAGCCGCAGGTGGACGAGATCCAGTTCCCCGACGGCAAGCGCGTTCTGCTGCTGGCCGAGGGCCGTCTGGTCAACCTGGGCTGCGCCACCGGTCACCCCAGCTTCGTCATGTCGGCCAGCTTCACCAATCAGGTGCTGGCGCAGCTCGACATCTTCTGCAATCCCGGCAAGTACGACAAGAAGGTCTACGTGCTGCCCAAGCACCTCGACGAGAAGGTCGCCGCCCTGCACCTCGCCAAGCTGGGCGCCACCCTGACCCAGCTCAACAAGAAGCAGTCCGACTACATCGGCGTCGCGGTCGAAGGCCCGTTCAAGCCCGACACCTACCGTTACTAAAAAAGAACCTTGGTGCATCCACCCCCCGGGTGGAATCCAAGATCGTATCTCCATGAGTACAACTCATGGAGATACGCCTAGACCATACCTCGCTGATCGCAACCGATCGGCGAGGCCCCCAGGCGCCGGGCGGAATTCTCCGAATCCCTTGGCTGCCGCGCCACGAGGCGCGCGGCCGCAGTCGCGGCCGATCAAGCCTCGATGAGTCGGGTTCATCGAGGCTTGGTATTGGCGGGCTGCTGAAAAGGCCAGTTTTTCTTCGTCATTCCCGCGAAAGCAGAAATGACGAAAGGCAAAGTCGAGCATTTCCGTGCCCTACTAATTCTCCTCCGGCGCCCATGGAATGCGCCGTACGTCGACGCCTTCCTCGGCCAGTTCGCGGGCGTCTTCGGGCGAGGCTTCACCGTAGATGGGGCGGGCCTCGGCCTCGCCGTAGTGGATGCGGCGTGCCTCTTCGGGGAAACGCTTGCCGACATAGGCGCAGGATTCCTCGACCCTGCGGCGCAGATCGCCCAGGGCGTGGCGCAGTTCGGCGGCAGCGCCGTGGTGCTTCGCGAGGCGGGGGGCCATGGGGGCCTTGGCCACCCGGGCGTTGCCGCACAGCGGGCAGGCAATCTCGCCGGCCGCCGCCTGGGAGTCGTAGGTGGCGCCGTCCCTGAACCAAGCCTCGAAATGATGCTCGTTGGCGCACGCCAGTTCGAACAGGATCATGCTTGAGCTTTATCAGGACTGACGGTCGTTCTACAACGGCGATCGCTCGAACCAGTGTGGATACCGCCCATGGGCGCCGACCCTTTGAATGCCCGTCCGTCACCGTGGATCGTCCGTTTCGCCCCGCTGGTGCCCGTGGGCGCCCCGGTGCTCGACCTGGCCTGCGGCGGCGGACGCCACTGCCGGCATTTCCTCGATCACGGCCATAAGGTAACCGGGGTCGACCGCGACATCGCCCAGGCACGGCTGGCCGAGGGGGCCGAGTTGATCCAGGCCGACCTCGAAGACGGCTCGCCATGGCCGTTGCCCGGCCGCCGTTTCGCCGGGGTGGTCGTCACCAACTTCCTGTGGCGACCGCTGTTCCCGCACCTGCTGGAGTCGCTGTCCGAGGGCGGCGTGCTGCTCTGCGAAACCTTCGCCCGCGGCAACGAGGCCTTCGGCCGGCCGCGCAATCCCGACCACCTGCTGCAACGTGGCGAGTTGCTGCACCTCGCCGCCGGGCTCACCGTGGTGGCCTACGAGGACGGTATCGTGGAGGGGCGCGCCGTGGTGCAGCGGCTGTGCGCGGTCAAGGGCGGCGGCCCCGTCCCTATTCCCTAGGCGGCATCACCTGCTGGTCCACCGGCGGCGGGGGCTCGGGCGAGGCCGATTCGGGGTCGGCCGCGGGAGGTGAGTGTGCGGGGGGATGGGCCAGTTCGCGATAGCGTTGTGGCGTCATGCCGGGCAACTGACCGACGAAGGCCACCACTGGCCACAGTTCGGCATCAACGCGCGCCATGCCGAAGGCCGGCATGCCGGTGCCCTGCAGTCCATGCTTGACGATCCAGAACAGATCGGCCGGAGTCCAGCGTTGCTCCACCAGGGAAAGGTCGACCGGTCGCGGACTCACCGCTCGGCCGAGGAACCCCGGCTCGGCGCCGGGACCACCGTGACAGGCCTCGCACAGCGCGCCATAGCTGCGGCCACCTTCCTCCACCAGCACCGGATCGGCCAGGGGCGGCAGGTCAGGCTGGCCAGCCCGCGCCTTCACCGAGGCCCGCTGCGCCATCGCCAGAGCGTGCCCAACCAGCGGCGGGAGCGGCCGGTCGGCCGCCACATCCCAACGCCCCGACGTCAACAGGGCATAGCCACCCACCACCATCAGCAGCAGGGCCACCACGAATCCCGAAATGAACCGCATGCCTCGTCACCCTCCAGCGACAAGGCAGATGGGCAGCAAAGGCCTCAGCGACGAGAGGGTATGGCGAAGGGCCGGTCGTGATCGAGACTTGGGACCTTCTTGCGCGCCTCGGCCACCTTGCCGGGATCGATGTCGGCGATGACCCAACCGGGCTGCTCCAGCGCGTCCGCGAGAATCTCGCCCCACGGGCTGACGATGAGGGCGTGACCATAGGTCTGGCGGTCGTTGACGTGCTCGCCGCATTGCGCCGGGGCAAAGACGTAGCAGCCGGTCTCGATGGCGCGGGCACGCAGCAGCACGTGCCAGTGGGCCTTGCCGGTGGTGCGGGTGAAGGCGGCGGGCACCGCGATGAAATCACAGTCGGCCTTGGCCAGTTGGCGATAAAGGTGGGGGAAACGCAGGTCGTAGCAGATGGACAGCCCGAGGCGCCCCCACGGCAGATCCACCGCCACCGCCTTGTCGCCGGGCAGGAAGGTGGCCGATTCCTTGTAGACCTCGCCCAGGCCGAGATCGACGTCGAACATGTGGATCTTGTCGTAGCGGCCGGCGATGCTGCCGTCGGGCCGCAGCACGATGGTGCGGTTGGCCACCATGCCGCCGTCGAGCAACACCGCCAGGCTGCCGCAATGCAGCCAGCACCCCAACTCGCGCGCCAAATCGCGGAAGAATTTCAGCGCCAGATGATCGTCCTCGGGCATGGCCTTCAGCACGATGTTGGAGCGCCCCCATTCCATCATCGCCACATTTTCGGGCATCAGGATCAGGTCGGCCCCGGCGGCACGCGCCTCCACCGCCAACTGGCCCGCCTTTTCCAGGTTGGGCGTCAGCTCGTTGCCGGCGTTGACCTGGAGGCAGGCGGCCTTGAAGGGTCTCATGCCTCGATCGCCAGCATGGGATCGAGCTTGCCCGCCTTGTCGAGGGCGTAAAGGTCGTCGCAACCGCCGACATGGATGCCGTTGATGAAGATCTGCGGCACCGACCGCTTGCCGCCGGCCCGCTTGGTCATGAATTCGCGCAGGCCCTCGTCGGAGGAGACGTCGATCTCGGTGACGGCGACGCCCTTCTTGTTCAGCAGGCGCTTGGCGCGCACGCAGTAGGGGCAGACTTCGGTGGTGTACATCTCGACTTCGGCCATGAAACGCTCCACGGATTGAACGCCCCTAATATAGCCGCCTGTCGGCCATTGACCAGGGATGCAATGCGTTCCGGTCGGTGATCTTTACCGGGCGTTGCTGGTGCGGACTGGTTTCCATTCCTTGGGCACCGGGGGGCCATGGGTGGCTTCCTGTGGCGGGTAATCGGCCTGGAACAGGGGGCACTTGACCAACGTCAATGCGACTGCGACTCATTCTCATAATCATTCGGGCAGAGCGGATGTTCCGCCACACTGGCCAGGGGATCATTGACATGAGGGCTATCCACCTTTTGGCCGTTCTGGCTGCCACGGTCATGGCCGCTGCCGGCGCCCCGGCCCAGGAAATGCCGGCCGTCACGCCGGTGCTGCCGGAAAAGTCGGTGGTGCCGCTGCTCGGCCAGCACGACAAGCCCAATCCATTCCCGGTCCTGCCCATGTGGGATCTGGGATGGGGCCCGGCGGAAATGCCTTATCGCATGGACAAGCTGCGGCCCGGCCCCGGCGTTCTGGCATCGCTGATGAACTCGTCGGCACCGGTCAAGCTCGGCGGCGGTTACGGCGGCACCGGCAATGCCAAGGAGGCCTTTGGACAGGCGACCTATCGCGCCGCGCAAGGCGCGGTATCCTGATAATCCACCAGCCAGTTCGCCTCCAGCGGATCGATACCGTAGAGGGCACGGCCGTCGGAGGTGTTCTCGCCCCAGCGGTAGTTGACCAGCAGGCGGGTCGACCAGTGGCGGCTGAGGTTCCAGGCGGCCTCGGCATCGGCACCGGCGAGGCGGGCGTCGACGTTGCGCCAGATGAAGGCGTTGTCGTTGAGCAGGACGCCGCTTTGGCCGTGGGCGCGGTCGCGGCTGATGAAGTCCATCACCTGATCCACATGGCCGTTCAGGGACAGACGCCAGGACCTGCTGCCCACGCCGTCGTCGCCACCAGGGCGCTTGCGGCCGTAGTCGAGCCAGTCGTCGCCCTTGAGCGCGACGCCGGCCTCGGCGCGGTAGTGCTGCTCCGGGTCGAGATCTGAGTTGCCCACCTGGCGGCTGGACGTGCCGGAGGCGGTGGCACCGGCGGCGGAAGGCAGGGCGAAATAGCGCTCCTGGGTGTCGGCGGCCCGCATGATGCGGCCGAGCGAGCCGGTCAGGGCGAGGCGGTCGTTCAGCAGGGCCTGCTCGCCGTCCAGCTTGATGCTGACCAGATGATCGTCGCGGCTGTCGGCGATGCCGGCACCGAAATAGCTGGCATATAGGCTGCGGGCGGTGCCGCTATAGGCGCCCACCCGCATGGTCTGATCGAGCTTGGCGGCGTCGGCGACGACATAGTCATAGCGCAGGCCGAGGTTGACCTTGGTGGCGGCGGCGGGCTTCCACGCCAGATCGAGATTGGCGGCATTCTCCCACATCTCGACCCCGGGATACTGGTAGCCGGAGATGGTGGTGAGGCTGGTGCCGGGACCACCCCAGCGGGTGCCGTCATGCCAGATGCGGTTGGTCGACAGGCTGAGGCGGGCCAGCACGGCCTCGGCCAGCGGCACGTCTCCCGATAGCGTGCCGCCGATTTCGTGGCGGGATGGCCGCGCCTCGTTGCGATTGGTCGACGCCGTCTCGGGGCGGAAGGTGAAGTTATCGGCGACCCGTTCGAGGCCGCCGTAACGGATTTCCAGCTTCAGGCGGTCGAGGCCGGACAGCGGCTTCATCCGTTCGGCCGAGACCAGGGCGACGGTTCGTTCGGTCCTGACCGGGTCGGCGCCGAACCCCTCGACGATGTTGACGCCGCCCTGGACCACGTTGGCCGTCAAGGGAAGCCGATGATCGTCGATGCGGTCGCGCAACACCATGGCGCGCAGTGAAGTCTCGGCATGGGGACGGTACTGCAGTCCCAGTTGTTCGGTGTGGCGCTTGTATCCCGTCCGCACCTCGTCGCCGTTGCCGTCCTCGAACTGGCCGGCATACTCATAGGCGCCGGTGGCCGATAGCCTGAGCGAGTTCGGCACCTGGAACACCGGGTTCAAGCTGCGCGCCGTCGCCGGCCAGCACCGCCTTGACGTCGATCCTGCTGCCGGCAGCGGCTTCGACGCCGACAATCGCGGCGGTTTCGCCCTCCTCGACCTGTTCGCCGGCCTGCAGCTCCACGACACCATCGGCCTCAGGGGCGGCATCGACAACCTGCTGAACAAGACCTACGCCGAATTCAATCCCGCCAACGCCACCGACGACGCCAACCCGTCCTCGGTCAATGGCCCCGGGCGTTCCTATTACCTGCGCGCGCTGGCCACTTTCTGAGTTCGTCGAAATCAGCGGCCACTGAGGCCGCGGCCGAGCGCCCGGATGGGCGCGCCCGGCGAGGGCATCTAACAGGGGAGGACCGATCATGTCCTTATTATCGCGCCGTCAGACCTTGGGCGGACTGGCCGCTCTGGGGGGCCTGGGGCTGCTGCCACAAGGGGGAGCAGCCGCTCCCGCCGAGCGTCTCGACAACCTGACCATCAACGCCATGCCGGCCACGCCATCGGTGGTCCTCGCCCATCTGGCGGAAAGCGGTGTCCTCGCCCCCCATGCGGCCCGGACGGTGGTGAAGGTCTGGCGCACCCCCGATCAGTTGCGGGCCGGCATCCTGGCCGGCGAGATGAAGGTGTTCGGCATTCCGTCGCACACCGCCGCCAACCTGGCCAACCGCGGCGTGCCCTTGCGCATGGTCGACGTCCTGACCTGGGGCCTGCTTTATGTCATGAGCCGCGACCCGGCCGTCACCCGGATCGAGGATCTGGCGGGGCGGCAGGTTCTGATGGCCTTCCGCCACGACGCCCCCGACCTGATCTTCCGCCTGGTGCTGCGCCGCGCCGGCATGGATCCCGACAAGGACGTCAAGCTGCAGTATCAGGGCACCCCCACCGAGACGGCCCAGTTGTTCCTCGCCGGCAAGGGCGACATGGCGGTGATCCCCGAGCCGGCGGCCACCGCCGCGCGCTTGCGGGGCATGCAGTCCGGCATCGCCATCCATCGCGCCCTCGACCTGACCGAAGTCTATGGCCGCCTGGCCGGCCGCCCGCCGCGCCTGCCCCAGGCCGGTCTGGCCGTCTCCGAGGATCTGGTGCAATCGCGTCCGGAGCTGGTGAAGGCCCTGCACGAAGGCTGCCGCGCCAGCGCCGGCTGGGTGCTCAACAATCCGGCCAGCGCCGGCCGCCTGGGCAGCGACTATCTCGACCTGCCACCGCCGGTGATCGAGGCTTCGCTGCCCCATTTCCGCATGGCGGTGGTGCCGGCCGCCGAGGCCCGCCCCGAGATGGAGGCGTACTTCGCCGACCTGCTGGCCATGTCGCCCGAGGTCATCGGCGGCAAGCTCCCCGAAGGCCGCTTCTATTGGGGGGCGTGACGGCGTGATGAGGCTTTGGGGGCGCTTGGGGGACGCGCTCACCTATCTGTGGGCCGGCTGGGGCGCCGCCGCCAGCCTGTTGCTGCTGGTGGCGCTATGGGAAGCCGGCCACGCCGCCTATGGGACGCTGGTGCTGCCCAGCCCGCGTGACACCTTCGCCGAGATGGCGCGGATGGCTGCCGCCGGACGGATGCTGCCGGCGGCGGCCGGTGCTTCGGACGTGGTGCGCCGGCTGCTGCAGCCGATCGCCACCCTGATGCTGGGCATTCCCGCCATCGCCTGGGTGGTGCTGTCGCTGCTGTGGTTCGGCGGCAGCGGCCTGGCCGCTCCCTTCACGGTCGTGGTGACCACCGCGCCCATCGTCTTCGCCGGCTCGGCCCAGGGGGTGCGGACCCTGGACGGCGCGCTGCTGCGCATGGCCCGCGCCTTTCGTGCCCCCGGCCGGGTCCTGGTCTGGGACGTCTACCTGCCCCACATGGCCTCCTATCTGTTCCCGTCGCTGGCCACCGCCCGCGTCCAGGTCGACACCGTCCGGGCCATGGCCTGGGTGGTGGTGGTGGTGGCCTTGCTGCTGGCCGTCGAATACCTGGCGCTGGAACCCCTCCGCCGCCACCTGCAAACCTGGCGCCGCGAACCGCCGGCCGGCGGTGACGGTGGCGCTCCGGGGCAGCAGGGGGGGCTTTGAGGTGATCGCCGTTACCGATGTTGGCCATGCCTTCGGTCCCGAGATGGTGCTGGACGGTGTTTCGTTCATCCTGCCGCGCGGCCAGATCGGCTGTCTCATCGGCCCCTCTACGAATCGCCGTTCCCCACCTGCTGCCCGAGACCATGGCGGTGTGGGGCGTCACCGTACCCGCATTGCTGTGGGGCGCGGCCTTTACCCTAGGGCTGCATCGCTTCGGCCGCTGGTTGATGACGGCCCGGGCAGATGGTGAACCGGGATAGGGCGTACGGCCGCGACCGTGCCACCCGAAGGGCGGGCGAAGCCCACATGGGCCGGAGGCCCCCGCCCGGCGAGGGCTATTGCCTTCTGGGGTTGTGATTCAGCCGGATGACGATGACGGCATCAGCTGCGGAGCCCAGGGGCTTCGTGCCCGGTGCGCGCCACGTATTCCGTATAGCCGCCGCTATACTGGTGGATGCCTTCCGGCGTCAGTTCCAACACCCGGTTGGACAGCGTCGCCAGAAAATGCCGGTCGTGCGACACGAACAGCATGGTGCCCTCGTAGGCGGCCAGCGCCGCGATCAACATTTCCTTGGTGTCGAGGTCGAGATGGTTGGTCGGCTCGTCGAGCACCAGGAAATTCGGCGGATTGAAGAGCATGGTTGCCATCACCAGCCGGGCCTTTTCTCCACCGGACAGGACGCGGCATTTCTTTTCCACATCATCGCCGGAGAAACCGAAACAGCCGGCCAGCGCCCGGAGCGATCCCTGGTTCGCCTGCGGGAATGACGCTTCCAGGGACTCGAACACCGTGTTGTCGCCATCGAGCAGTTCCATGGCGTGCTGGGAGAAATAGCCCATCCGGACGCTGCCGCCGACGGCGACGGTGCCCACGTCCGGTTCGGTCGAGCCCGTCACCAGCTTCAACAGCGTCGACTTGCCGGCGCCGTTGACCCCCATGACGCACCAGAGGTCCTTGCGGCGGATGGTGAAGTCGAGCCCCTGATAAATGGTCCGGCTGCCATAGCCCTTGTGCACGTTCCTCATGACCGCGACATCCTCGCCCGAGCGCGGTGCCGGCGGGAAGTCGAACGACACGACCTGGCGGCGCTTCGGCGGCTCGAAGCGCTCGATCTTGTCCAGCTTCTTCACTCGGCTTTGAACCTGGCTGGCGTGCGAGGCCCGGGCCTTGAAGCGCTCGATGAACTTCAGCTCCTTGGCCAACATGGCCTGCTGCCGTTCGAACTGCGCTTGCCGCTGCTTTTCGTTCAACGCCCGCTGCCGCTCGTAGAATGCGTAGTCGCCGGTGTAGCTGGTCAGCGATCCGCCATCGATCTCGACGATCTTGGTGACGATCCGGTTGAGGAACTCGCGGTCATGCGAGGTCATCAGAAGGGCACCGTCGTAGCCCTTGAGGAATTCCTCCAGCCAGATCAGGCTTTCGAGATCCAGGTGGTTGCTCGGCTCGTCGAGGAGCATGGCATCGGGCCGCATGAGCAGGATGCGGCCGAGCGCCACGCGCATCTTCCAGCCGCCCGACAGTGCCCCCACGTCGGCTTCCATCATCTCCTGGCTGAAGCTGAGTCCGGCGAGCACTTCCCGTGCCCGCCCCTCCAGTTCGTAGCCGCCCAACTCCTCGAAACGCGCCTGCACCTCGCCATAGCGCTCGATGATCGCGTCCATGTCGAGGGCAGGGTCGGGATCGCCCATGGCCGCTTCGAGGGTCGCCAATTCCGCCGCCACGCTGCTGATCGGCCCGGCCCCATCCATCACTTCGGCGACCGCGCTGCGACCGGACATCTCGCCGACATCCTGGTTGAAATAGCCGATCGAGACCTGCTTCTCGATCGCCACCTGGCCGTCGTCCGGCGACTCTTCGCCGGTGATCATCCGGAACAGCGTTGTCTTGCCGGCGCCGTTGGGGCCGACGAGGCCGACCTTTTCGCCCCGGTTCAGTGCTGCGGACGCCTCGAAGAAGAGGATTCGGTGACTGTTCTGCTTGGTGATGTTTTCGAAACGTATCATGTGCGGCTGGGTTCCCGTGGCGTGGTTGGCCTCCTTATGCCACAGGATGCGCGATGCGATAGAGTCCGACCTGCTCCCCGCAGTGCCTGACCGCTCAAAACAGCGAGAAATCATCCCTCGCTTCGGGCGGCACGCTCCACCTTGAACCGCCGCTCAATGCAGCCGCCCGATGTCGCAGGCCAGCCGCACCTCGCTGGGACGCACCAGTTCGCAGGCCGCCACCTTGACCGAGAACAGACGCCCATCAAGGCGTTGCCGCCAGAAGTCGAGGAATTTGTGCAGCACGGGGAATTCGGGCGCCCGATCCAGCTCCTGCCAGATGTAGCTCTGCAGCAGCCTGGGGTGGTCGGGCATGCGATAGAGAATTTCGGCGGTGGTCAGCCGCCATCCCATGAGTTGCAATTCGAGTGCGGTCATCGCCACCTCCTGCGTCCCATCGACCCGAATTCATCATAATCCGGCCATCGTTAAAAAATACCAAATAAACCAATTGATTAGCAGCTGGCCGCCGACTCTGCTGCCAAAATCGCGCCGCATGCTGCTTGACAGCGACCCGCTCCCCCCCTAGATCGTTGGCACTCGTCGCCTGAGAGTGCCAACGATCGGGCGGCCCCGGGTTTCATACAGTCAAGAGATCATTTGACGGAGGTTCTAGAATGAAGTTCAGACCGCTCCACGACCGCGTGCTGGTCAAGCGCCTCGACGCCGAGGAAAAGACCGCGGGTGGCATCATCATCCCCGATACCGCCAAGGAAAAGCCCATGCAGGGTGAAGTCGTCGCCGTCGGCTCCGGCTCGCGTGGCGACGATGGCAAGCTGGTGGCGCTCGACGTCAAGGCCGGCGACCGCATCCTGTTCGGCAAGTGGTCGGGCACCGAAGTCAAGATCGACGGCCAGGAGCTGTTGATCATGAAGGAATCCGACATTCTCGGCATTCTCGCTTAATCAAATCAGGGGTTTAGCAATATGGCTGCCAAGGAAGTCAAGTTTTCGACCGATGCCCGCACGCGTCTGCTGCGCGGCGTCGACATCCTCGCCGACGCGGTGAAGGTCACGCTGGGTCCCAAGGGCCGCAACGTGGTCATCGAGAAGTCGTTCGGCGCCCCCCGGATCACCAAGGACGGCGTCACCGTCGCCAAGGAGATCGAGCTGGCCGACAAGTTCGAGAACCTCGGTGCCCAGCT
>CAJANL010000244.1 GCA_903941105.1 uncultured Rhodospirillaceae bacterium | reverse complement strand
GCCGTGCGGGCCACCGAGGCTGCGGTCTATCGCGGCGACCAGGCGGTAGCCGTTGGGCTGGCCGACAAGGTCGGCACGCTCCGCGTCGCCCTCGCCGATCTCGGTGCCGTACTGGCGCGCCCCTCCGTCCGTTCCCCCGTTCTGTCCAAACCCAAGGAGACCACCATGTCCGAGCAAACGGGGGACATCCCCGTGACTGCGGCCGCGCTGCCGCCCGCCCAGCCCAACGGCGATCTCGAGCAGCGCCTGCGGGCCGAATATGCCGAGATCAGCGCCATCGCCGCTCAGGCCGCCCGCCTCGGCGTCACCATCGACGCCGCCGACGCCCTGGCCAAGGGCATCCGTCCCGAGGCCCTGCGCCGCACCGTGCTGGATCAGTTGGCATCGCGCTCCGATGCCGCCGATTTGGTGGCGGCTGCCCCGGCGGGGGCCACGCCCAAGGTCGAAACCGAAAGCCCCATCGTCCGGCGTGCCCGTGACGCTGCCGCCCGTCACGGAGGTTGACTATGCCCGTCCTCATTGCCTCGCCCACCCTGGGCGATCTGCTGAAGTTCGAACTGAACGCCAGCTACACCCGCGAGACCGTGACGCTGAAGGCGGGCACGTCCTACCCCTTGGGCGCGGTGCTGGGCCGCATCACCGCCGGCGGTGAATACCGTCTGTCGCCCGCCGCCGAGGTGGTTGGTGACGAAGGCGCCGAGGTGGCCGTCGCCGTCCTGCTGGAAGCGGTGGACGCCACCGATGCCGCCGTCATCGGCCTGATCTCCGCCCGTGGCCCGGTGATCCTGGCCGATGGCGCCCTGGTATTCGACGTCTCGGTCGACCAGCCCGCCGAACGGGCCGCCAAGGTCAGCCAGCTTGCCGCCATGGGCCTCGTCGCCCGCACCACCGTTTGAGGATTACCATGAACGCCATCATCAATCCCTTCGACGCGGGCGGCTATTCGCTCGCCGAAATGACTCAGGCCATCAACCTGCTGCCCAACCTCTACACCCGGTTGGGCCAGATGGGGCTGTTCCGCTTCGAGGGCGTCACCCAGCGCAGCGTCATCATCGAGCAGGCCGAGGGCGTCCTCAACCTGCTGCCGACCGTGCCGCTGGGCGGCCCCGCCACCGTCGCCAACCGCGACGCCCGGAGCATGCGCTCCTTCACCGTGCCGTGGATTCCCCACGATGATTCCATCACCCCCCAGGACGTCCAGGGCGTGCGCGGCTTCGGTGTCGCCGATGCCGCCGATCCGCTGGCCACGGTGATGGAGCGCAAGCTGACCCGCATGCGGAGCAAGCACGCCCAGACCCGCGAGTTTATGGAGGTCAACGCCCTGAAGGGCATCGTCCGCGACGGTGCTGGCAGCACCCTGTACGACTATTTCAGCGAATTCGCCCTGAGCCGCCAGCAGGTGGATTTCACCCTCGGTACCGCCACCACCAACGTCCAGGCCAAGATCCGCGACGTGCTGCGCAAGGTCGAGACGGAACTCAAGGGCGAGACCATGACCAGCGTGCTGGCCCTGGTCAGCCCGGAATTCTTCGACAAGCTGATCGGCCACGCCAAGGTCGAGCAGGCATACCAATATTTCTCCTCGACCGGCGCCCAGCCGCTGCGGGAGGATGTCCGCCGCCGCTTTCCCTTCGCCGGCATGGTGTTCGAGGAATACAGCGCCACCGTCACCCTTTCCACCGGCCAGACCGAAACCCTGATCCCGG
>CAJANL010000243.1 GCA_903941105.1 uncultured Rhodospirillaceae bacterium | reverse complement strand
GGCGAGATTGAGGGCGAAGACCGAGACGTCGGTCAGCTTCGTCAGGAGGAACAGGACCGTGAAGCTGCCGAGTATCGACGCTCCAGCGACCATGAACGGCAACCCTGCGGCAACGACGGAGCCGAACACGAACATGAGGATCACCACCGTGATGGGGATGGCAATGCCCTCTGCCTTTGCAAGGTCACTCGTGATCGTCGTGGTGATGGCATCGCCCACGACATTCCAGCCGTACACGTAGACCGTGAGGTCGCCCTGCTCGCCGCTGAACTGATCGATGAGTGTCTGCGTCAGGGCCTGCGCGTCCGCCCCCTTGTCGGTGAAGACCAGGACCTGTCCTGTCCGGCCGTCCGTGCTCTTCAGTTGTGCAGGTTGTCCCGACGTCCAGTAGGACACAACTTGTCGCACACCGTCGACCTTGGCCACTGCGTTCGCCAGTGCACTCGCACTCGCCGTCGTTGCGGGACTCGCGATATCCACGCTCGACTCGATGGCAAGGACGGCAGTGGGAGCATCGGAGCCGAAGGTGTTCACGAGGATGTCCGCGGCCCTCGTCGACTCGCTGCCCGGATCATCGAAGCCGCGGCTGCCCAAGGCGCCGAACACTCCGGCGCCGATAAGCCCGAACACCGCCAGGGACACGAGGTAGCCGATCAGGACCGTCCAGCGATAGCGGACGACGGTCCTGGCCAGCGACTCGAAGGGGCTCACCCGCAGATTGTGGCCCCCGCGCGCGAAGTAGCGCCCAGCGGCCTACAGGTCGACGGCGAAGTACTGCGTCTCGAGGAACTCGTGGATGCCGGCGAAGCCGCCTTCGCGACCCAGCCCGGACTCCTTCATGCCGCCGAACGGTGCGGCGGGGTCAGATGCCAGGCCACGGTTGACGGCAACCATGCCGGACTCCATGCGACGAGCAAGCTTCACGCCGGTGCCGGGGTCCTTGGCGAACACGTAGGAGATCAGGCCGTACTCCGTGTCGTTCGCCATCCGCACGCCCTCGTCCTCGTCGGTGAACGTGACGATCGGCGCGACCGGCCCGAACACCTCGTTACGCGTGAGTGCGGACCCGTGGATGACGTCGCGCACGACATACGGTGAGATGAATGCGCCGAGCTCAGGCACGGTCGATGACGGCGTCGCGACGACACCCTCGCCGACGGCCTCCTGAAGCAGCTCGAGGATCTTGTCGCGCTCCTTCACCGAGACCATGGCACCCAGGTCATTGGCCGGGTCGATGCCGGGCCCGATAGTCAAGGCGGCGAATGCCGTCTCAAGCTTGGTGGTGAACTCCTCAGCGAGCGACTCGTGCACGTAGAAGCGGTTGGCCGCCGTGCAGGCCGCACCGCCGTTGCGCATCTTCGCGATCATCGCGCCGGAGACGGCCGCATCGACATCGGCGCCCTCGAATGCGATGAACGGGGCGTTGCCGCCGAGCTCCATCGAAGACGGCAGCACGCGATCGGCCGTCTGCTTGAGCAGCATCTTGCCGACGTAGGTCGAGCCGGTGAAGGACAGGGTCGCCACACGGGGGTCGGCCAGGATCGCACTGGACACCGGGCCTGTCTGGCTGGTCGTGATGATGTTGACCACGCCTGCCGGTGCACCCGCGCGCTGCAGCACATCGCCGATCCACAGCGCCGTCAGCGGCGTCTCCCCCGCCGGCTTGAGAATCGCCGTGCAGCCTGCCGCCAACGCCGGAGCAAGCTTGCGGGTCGCCATCGCTGCCGGGAAGTTCCACGGCGTGATCATGTAGGCCACTCCGATCGGGCGGTGGTCGGTGAT
>CAJANL010000242.1 GCA_903941105.1 uncultured Rhodospirillaceae bacterium | reverse complement strand
TGTCGATTCTGATGTTCATCGCCACCTTGCTGCTCCGTTACAACCAATTCGTTGTGATCCAGGAGGATGCCCTTTCCAAGCGGGGCAACCTTGAGGCGTCTCTGCAGCGGCGGAACAACCTGTTCGGCAACCTAATCAAGCTCACCCTCAACCACGCGGCCCTGGAGCATTCGATCTTCTCCCATGCCTCTGACAAGCGGGCGGAAAGCTTCGGACGGGCCGGCGAGGGCGGCTCGGCCGGCATGGACAAGCTGATCCAGTCGGGTGGCTTGGCCAAACTGCTGGCCGGCGACAGCATGGCGGCGGTCCTGGGCGGCCTCAAGGCTGTGGTCGAGCAGTACCCGACCATTCAGTCAGCCGATACCTACAAGCAGATGATGATCTCATTGATTGAAATGGAAGATAAGGTTGCCTTGCGCCGAGAGGAATACAATACATCCCTGGCGATGTATAACGCCGAAATCACCAAGTGGCCGTGGGATTACCTGGCTCGGGTCACCGGCTTCAAAAGGCTTGAGTATTTCCATATGCGCGACGAGGCCGACACGCCGGTGATCACGCCGGAGCTTTTTCAAGAGTTGTTACCGTTGGCTCATCTGAAGGAGACTTCGCGATGATTTGGCAGGCCTTGGTCAAGGGCACAGCGATTGTCACCTTTACCCAAGGTGTCGTGGCGCTGATTGATAAAGTCTTCGCTGATGAAGTCCAGCCGCACCGCATCTATAATACGGAAGAAGCGGCGCCCATTCTTGGAATGGAGCGGATTGATGTCATCAAACTTCTTCGGCGCGACGAGTTGAAGGGGAAGCGGGTCGATGGTAATTATCGAATTCTGGGAAGCAGCCTTTTGGAATATATGAGCCGATGAAATTCAATCACTGCAAAGATTGCCGCGAAGAGGTCGTCTGGTGGGCGTTCGTCGTGAACATTTGCCAAACAACCTTCAAGGGCATCCTTGGTCTGCTGAGCGGGAGCGCCGGGTTGCTTGCCGACTCGCTTCACTCGGGCGCCGACGTCGTGGCCAGCGGCGTCACCATGTTCTGCGTCAAGATGTCGGATAAGCCGGCGGATGAAAAATATCCCTACGGCTACGGCAACATTCAGTACATCTCTTCGGCGATCGTCGGCATGATCCTGCTCGCCGGGGCGATTTTTCTGATGTACGAGTCGATCATCAAGATCATCTCGGGCAATCTTGAGGTGCCGAGTCTGGTGGCCGCCGTTGGGGCGGCCGTGACCATCATCACCAACGAACTGATGTACCGCTATCAGATCTGCGTCGGTACGGAAAACAACAGCCCGGCGATCATCGCCAACGCGTGGGACAACCGCTCCGATGCCATGTCGTCGGTTGCGGTGCTGGTGGGGGTGGTGGCCTCGGTGATTGGCTTCCCGATCGCCGATACCTTGGCGGCGATCGGTGTTTCACTGCTGGTGGGCAAAATCGGCATCGAGTTGATCGCCGAGTCGGTGAAGGGGCTGATGGACACCTCGGTGGACGGCGAGACCCTAACCACGGTCTGGCAGGTGGCCAAGAGCCATCCGGCGGTGCACAGCATCTATTTCCTGCGTGGCCGTAACGTCGGTGAGGAGATTCATTTCGACGTCCGCCTCAGGGTGGACCCGCGCCTGATGATCCGCGAGAGCGCCGCCATCGCCGAAGAGGTGAAGGCTCAGATCCAACAGGCCGTGCCGCATGCCCGTGACATCCGGCTGCTGGTGGGGCCTGCCCCCGCCGATGATTTCCGGACCTGACAGGCGGCTTGGCTGAGATGAACGCCTGGATGAGCATGGTTTCACAATTGGGCGCCCGCTTGCGGCGCGGGGTTAGCGGCCAGGGGGTGCTGGCGGTTGGCGGCATTCTGTTGTTGGCGCTGATCGTCGCCGCTATCCTGCTCGGGCCGGAGGCCGGCGGAACGCCACGGATCGAGCCGGGAACCGTCCAGGCATTGGGCAACATGGGGAGCCCCCAGGGGGTCGCCGTGGCCATGCCCGGGCTGACGCCCTTCGTGCCCATGCGACCGCTTCAGTTCGCCGGGCGGGTCACCCAGGTGGTCAGCATCGGGGCGGATGTGGGGTGGGGGCAACTCCACATCTGGATCAACGACGGCAGCGGTACATTGCTGGAAATCTCCCTGGCGCCGAAAATCTATCTTGACCAGATCGGATGCCCGTCCTTCGACAATGCGCGGGTCAGCGGCGTGGGATTCATCTTTGATCCCGCCCGCCCCAACGCCGAATTGTACGCCCGTGAGATCGTCGTTGCCGGGACAACCTGTCGTCTTCGGGATGACGAGGGGCTGGCCCTTTGGATGAATCCGACTCAATAGGCAAGGCGAGGAAGGTAGCGTGATACCCGAGGAACCCCGACGCGGTAGCCCATGGAGTCTGCTTGCCATCCTGTCGCTGCTGGTGGTGATCGGCCTCGGGCTGCTATGGGATGGGGCCGGCGGCGCCATGGGCACGCTGAGCGGGGTCTCGTCGGTTCGCCGAGCGGAAGGTTTGCTCCTGGGACGACTTCCCCTCCCGACCGAGCCCTCGATCTTCGCGCCCATCGATAAGTTGCTCGCTCCGCCGGAGCGCTATCGCCTGATGACCATCCGACATATTCCGCCGGTGACGGCTGGAGGCG
>CAJANL010000241.1 GCA_903941105.1 uncultured Rhodospirillaceae bacterium | reverse complement strand
TTCAACCGTAGCCAGATCCAGCTTTCTTCACCCGGCCAGCATTCATCATAGCGACGCGGCGCCTGATTGGTGGAGGTCTTGAAATGCTGATTGCCGAAACCGCCATCGCCACCGCGCAGCAGAACCAAAGTCTGACCGGCTGCGGTGAGATCGGCCATTACCGTTCCCTTGTCCTCGTCCAGGACTTGCGTACCGACCGGAACCTTCAAGATGATATCGTCGCCCTTGCCGCCGGTCTTGTTGCGGCCCTGGCCGTGATGGCCCTTCTGCCCCTTGAAATGCTGCTGATAGCGGTAATCGATCAGGGTGTTGAGATTGGCGACGCATTCCAGGATGACGTCGCCGCCCCGCCCGCCGTCGCCGCCGTCGGGACCGCCGAACTCCATATGCTTCTCGCGCCGGAAGCTGCACGCGCCGGCCCCGCCGTCGCCGCTCTTGACGAATATCTTGGCCTGATCGAGGAATTTCATGACTGAACCCGAAAAATTTTACCACGAAGGCACGAATCCACGAAGATGCCTGTCGCGAAATGCCGAAGGTGCCTTCCGAAAGCCCGCTTCGTGTCTTCGTGCCTTCGTGGTTCAAAACGAAAAAGGGGAACGGAAATCCGTTCCCCTTTCAAAAAACTTATGCGCGTCGGAGAACGGCGCTACTCGGCGGCCTCCGCCATGGGCTCGACGCACACGAAGGTCTTGCCCTCGGCCTTGTGGCGGAACACCACCTTGCCGGCCACGGTGGCGAACAGGGTGTGGTCCTTGCCCATGCCGACATGCGCACCGGGATGGAACTTGGTGCCGCGCTGACGGACGATGATGTTGCCGGGGATCACGATCTCGCCGCCGAACTTCTTGACGCCGAGCCTCTGGCCCGCCGAGTCGCGCCCGTTGCGGGACGAGCCGCCAGCTTTCTTGTGAGCCATGGTCTAAACTCCTCGCTTCCGCTCAACCGGCGGAGATGTCGGTGATGCGCAGGATCGTCAGGTCCTGGCGGTGGCCGTTCTTGCGGCGCGAATTCTGGCGGCGGCGCTTCTTGAAGACGATGATCTTCTCGCCACGGGCCTGGGCGACCACGGTGGCGGTGACCTTGGCGCCGTCCACGACGGGAGCGCCGATCTTCTCGCCGACCATCAGTACCTGGTCGAGAACAATCTCGGAACCGGCATCGCCAGCCAGGCGCTCGACGCGGATGACGTCGTCCTTGGCCACCTTGTACTGCTTACCGCCGGTCTGAATCACTGCGAACATGACGATTCTGCCTGACAAAAGAATAGATGACGCGCCGGGTTTCGGCCCAAGCGCGAGAGGGACGCACTATACTCGGGCGACTTTCAGAGTCAACGGGATTCAGTCAGGCCGCCGCATCATCCAAGCCGGCGGCCGCCCGCAACGCTTTGAGCAACGGCGCCATGCCGATGAGGCCTGTCGTGGGGACGGAAATTCGCCGTCCTTCGATGTCGGCCAGCACGTCGACACCAGCGAGGCTTTCCACCTTCCGCCAGCCCAACCGTTCGAGCGCACTTTCAATTTCCGGTGCCGAGACTTGGCGGGCCATCGCCTCATCGGTCGCATCGGCGAAGGCGGCGGCCACACGGAGAGCCAGTTCGGAGAATTCTCCCTTGGCCTCGTTCATGTGTCCAGAACCTCCCAAATGCTCGACGGCGCACGCGCCACTTCGCGCCCCTGGCAAAATTCGCCGACCAGCCGCGCCCGCGAACAATTATCGAATATAATAACGCGATCCACGGTCTCGATGTAAGGGCGCAGATTGGCCTTGGCTCGTTCAAAGCGACGACGAATATCGTCGGCAGGGACGAAATGCCCACCCTCCTTCACCCGATGCTCGACGCGAGCGATGGATGTATCGGCGGAACTGACCCAGACGAATATCAGCCCTACCCGCCACCCCTCTCCCTTGAGGCGACGCGCCAGCTTGAGTTAGTTGAGGCAGGACAGCGTGGTTTCCAGCATGAAGCTGGTGCGCGCAGCCACCAATCCATCAAGACGGGCCAGTAACAGCCGTCCCGCCTGCATGGCCACCGCCTCGGGGCGGCGCGGCGACAGGCCTTTGGCGATCTCGTCGGCATTGACGAACACGTCCGGCAAGGCCGAACCGAGGACGCTGTAGGCCAGCGTCGTCTTGCCGGCGCCGTTGGGATCACCGATCAGCCACAGCCAAGGGGCAGTCGTCTCGTCCATCGTCTACCCGAACAGCACCCGGTTGGCGGCCGGCAGCGCGGCGCCCACCGTCACCGGCGCGCCCTGTTCCGCCAGCACCGCTTCCAGCGCGGCGAGGCAGGTGGTGACGTGGAGCGGCGAGGCGCTGTTGCCCATCAGACCGAGGCGCCACACCTTGCCGGCCAGTTGGCCGAGCCCGGCGCCGATCTCCAGGCCATAGCGTTCCAGCAGGCGCTGCCGCACCGAGGCCTCGTCGAGGCCGGCCGGTACGCCGACCGCGTTGAGTTGCGGCAGGCGGCACGCCGCCTCCACCGGCAGCGACAGGCCCATGGCCTCCAGGCCCGCCCGCAGCGCGTCGTGCATCTTGCGATGCCGCGCCCACGACGCCTCCAGCCCCTCCTCCTGCAGCATCACCAACGATTCGTGCAGGCCGTAGAGGGCGTTGATGGGGGCGGTGTGGTGGTAGGCGCGCTTGGCGCCGCCGCCCCAATAGGCGGTGAGCAGCGAGAAATCGAGCAACCAGCTGCGGCATTTGCTGCGGCGCGCCTGCATGGCGGCCACGGCGCGGGGCGAGAAGGTCACCGGCGACAGGCCGGGGGTGCAGGACAGGCATTTCTGGCTGCCGGAATAGACCGCGTCGCCCCCCCACTCGTCCACCAGCACCGGGGTGCCGCCGAGCGAGGTCACCGTGTCGACGATGGACAGCGCGCCGTGCCCGGCGGCCAGGGCGCACAGCGCCGCCGCGTCGGACTGGACGCCGGTGGAGGTTTCGGCATGGACGAAGGCCAGCGCCTTGGCGCCGGGATGGGCCTTCAGCGCCGCCTCGACGCGGGCGAGGTCGACCGGGCGGCCCCAGGCCTCCTCCACCACCACGGCGGTGGCGTCGAGGCGCTCGACATTCTCCTTCATGCGGCCGCCGAAGACGCCGTTGACGCACACCACCACGGTATCGCCGGGCTCGACCAGATTGACGAAACAAGCCTCCATGCCGGCCGAGCCGGGGCCGGACACCGGCAGGGTCAGCTCGTTGCCGGTACGAAAGGCGGCCTGCAACAGCGCCTTGACCTCGTCCATCATGGCGACGAAGGCGGGATCGAGATGGCCGATGGTGGGACGCGCCATGGCCGCCAGCACACGGGGATGCACATCGGAGGGGCCGGGCCCCATCAACATGCGCTGCGGCGGATTGAACGACGGCGTCATTTCAGGCTCCCTGTTCCGGGCCACTCCAACGTGGGCAGCATCATCACCTTGGCGGGGCCGAACCACAGCCCGCCATCCTGCACCGTCACCGGCACCGGCAGGGAAGGCCGGCCGCGCGGCTCCGGCTTGGCCATCAGGCCGAGCAGCAGCTTGGCGGCGCCGGCCGGGCCTGGCGCGATCATCCCCGCCCGGCTGAGACGGTCGAGCAGTTCGCCATAGCCCCGTACCCGTGCCGTCATGGCCGCCAGCGGCTGCAGGCGCGAATCGAACGCGACGGTGCCTTCGGCCTCCAGGGTCAGCGGCGCCCATTCCACGGCGAGCCGCTCGACCTCGACGGCGCCGCCGTCGGCGCTCCAGCGCGCCACCGCTTCGACCGGCGGCAGGCGCGGCATCGGGCCGAGCACCCGGGCGCGCAGATCGACCAGCGCCACCTTGCGTTCCATCACCAGCCCGGCCAGCGGCGGCAGCTTGATGCCCTGGGCGGCGGCGTTGACGGTGACGGTGGGGGTATCGTGGCCGGGATTGACCACGTCCAGCGGATCGATGGTGGCGGCGATATTGGCCACCCGCACCGCCTCGGACCACGCCGGCGTGGTCAGGTTCAGCCCGGCGGCGGTCAGGGTGGCGTCGTCCAGGCTGCCGTCGCGGTGGAAATGCAGCAGCAGGTCGGCGGCGCCGGCATCCATGGTGGCGCTCTGCCCGGCGAAGGCGATCTGGTGGTGGCCGGTCAGCGTCACCCGCACCCGGCTGAGATCATACGGCGCCGCCCGCGCGGTCACGCGCTCGGCCTGCCAGGACGCGCCCGCGGGCGTCGATATCTGCGGCCGTTCCATCAGCAGCCTCACCGGGCCGGGGAACCCGCTGACGACGACCTGACCGACCTCCACCGTCCAGCCGGCGGCGCGCCGATCGGCCATCCAGCTGTCGAGGCCCTTGCGCACCTCGCCCGCGACGTGGAACCAATAGGCGCCGTAGGCAATGGCCGACACCGCGGCCAGGACGGCCAGCGACAGCAGCAGGAGGCGGATACGGTTGGCCATGGGGGAAGCACGGTCCTTTGACGCGACGGTCTCCACCTGCTCTACGCCCTTGGCGCCCGCGACGCAAGCCGCCGACGGTTGCGTTTGCGACATGTGGGTATTCGCCTACGGCTCGCTGATGTGGCGCCCCGACTTCAGTTACGTCGAAGCGGTGCCGGCGCGGCTGCATGGCTGGCACCGCTCCCTGTGCATCCTGTCGACCCACTGGCGCGGCACACCCGAGCGTCCCGGACTGGTGCTCGGTCTCGACCGCGGCGGCAGTTGCCTGGGCCGTGCCTTCCGCGTCGCCGCCGCCGAAGCCGAGGCGGTGCGCACGGCACTGCATGACCGGGAGATGATCGCCAACGTCTATGAGCCGCGCTTCCTGCCGGTTCGCCGCGGCGACGGCAGCCGGATGGCGGCCTATGCCTTCGTGGTGGTGCGCTCGCATCGGCAATATTGGCGCGGTGGCGTCGACGAGGCGGCGGCACTGGTGCGCCAAGGCAGTGGCAGCGCCGGCAGCAGCCGCGACTATCTCGCCAACACGGTGGACCACCTGGACGCACTCGGTATCCGCGAGGGAGCGTTGCACCGGCTGTTGCGGCGCGTGGACGAAAAATAAGCCTACCACTTGCGAGTCACGCACTATCCCCTCCGCGCACGCCCGTCCCGGCCGGCGGTATGGGATAATGCACTCTGGGACATGAGGGAGTGCCGGCGTGCAGACGGACAAGGTCGTCGAGGTGCTGCGCTTGCTCGAACGGGCCACGGTAGAACACTTGGCGTGGCTGATGCGGGTGCATTGCCGCCTGATGTTCCCAGGCGAGGGCGGGGATGTCGCGGTGCCGCAGTCACCGCTGGTCGGAGTTCGCGCCTGTCCCGGCGACGACCTGCTGGGGCGGATGATGAAGGCGCGGGCTGCCATGCACGCCGCCGCCGAGCGCCTGATCGCCCAGTCCGAGGAGCGCGGTTGCCTCGACGCCGGGACCTACCGTGCCTTCATGTCCAGAGTGGACGACTACGCCCGCGAGGCGCGGCGGGCGGAATCCCAGTTGCACCGGGCCATCACCGAGACCGACCCGCTGACCGGCATTCATAATCGCCAGGGCATGCTGCGCGACCTCAGGCGGGAATGGACCCGCGCCATCCGTACCGGGCGGCCGTGCTGCATCGCCATTGCCGACCTCGACCACTTCAAGTTGATCAACGACAATTGGGGCCACGCCGCCGGTGACCGGGTGTTGTGCCAGGCGGCGCATTTCTTCAAGAGTCAGCTGCGGCCCTACGATCTGGTCTATCGCTATGGCGGCGAGGAATTCCTGTTCTGCCTGCCCGACAGCGATGCCGAGACCGCCCGGGCGGTACTCGACCGCCTGCGCCTCTTGCTGGCCGCCTGCCGTACCCGTCTCGACTGTGGTACCGACGTCGCGGTGAGCTGTTCCATCGGTGTCGCCGCTATGGAACCGGGCAAGGGGGTGCCGGACACCATCGTCGCCGCCGACCGTGCCCTCTACGCTGCCAAGCGCGGCGGCCGCAACCGGGTCGAAGTGGCCGACGGCCTGCCGGCACGGTCGCAACCGGTGCAGGAGATGGTTGAAGCGCGACATTGACGCGCGTCCCGCCTGCTCTAGACTCGGCCCTTGGCCCACAGCCGAGGGATACCATGCCGGGACCTATCGCGACTTTCCTGCGTCGAGCTGTCGTGGCTGTCGCCTGTCTATGGGCCTCGGGCACCGTCGCGGCCGAGACTCCCGCCGCCGTCCATCACTGGAGCGCGGCGCTCGACCAGCATCTCGCCCGACTTTCCGCTGCTCCGACATCCTTTGCGGCGGTCGAGCAACTCATCCTGCACCTCGAACAGTTTGACAGCGCCTCCCATCGCGCCCGTCTGCGCGCCGCAGCCGAATCACTGCCGGGAACCGGCATCGGGCGGCTGGTGCGGCTGGTGGCCGACACCCCCGCCCTCGACCCCGCCGACCGCCTTGCCCTGGCCCGCGACTGGCTGGCTGGCGTGCCGGACGACGTCGACGCCTGGCGCTTTGCCGGCCGCCAGCATTTGCTGCTGCAACGCTTCGACGAGGCCGCCCACGCGCTGGCGCGGGGCGGCGACACGGTGGGGCGGGCGGCGGCGCTGCTGCGGTTGGGGCGCATGGACGAGGCCCGCCGCGCCGTGGAAGAGACCGCCGTGGGTGTCGAAGCCCTGCGCTCCATGGCGGCGGCGCTGACCCTGGCGGGCGAGTTTGGCCGCGGACGGCGCCTGCTCGACGCCGCCCAGGACCAGTGGCCCGAGGATGGCGGCCTGGCCCTGGAGCGCGGCCGCATGGAACTTGCCGCCGGACGGCCGGTCCGCGCCATCGGGCCGCTGAAGCGGGCGGTGGCGGCGCGGCCGGGCGAGCGCGAGGCGGTGCGTCTGCTGGTGAGGGCCTGGCGCACCGCCGGCATGCCGGTGCGGGCGCAGGAGGCCTTCACCGCCGCCGCCGCCGCCGGCCTCGAACCCGATGGGCCGGTGTTGGCCGAGGTGCTGGCGGCCATGCGGGCCATGAACGACGACCGCCGCGCCGAGCCGGTGGCACGCGCCTGGCTCGATACTTCTCCCGAATCCCATTGGGCCATGCGGGAGAAGGCCGCCGCGCTGGACGGCCTCGGCGCCCATGCCGAGGCCGCGTCGCTGATGCGGGCCTCGTTCGAGCTGCTGCCGCCGACCGACGACTCGCTGGCGCGCTTCCTCACCATTTCCCAACACAACCAACCCGATGCGATGGTCGAGGCCACCCTGGCCCAGCTGCGCCGCGACTACCCCGCCGCGCCTGCGGTGTGGCGGTGGTCGGCCAAGCGGCTGGTGGACACCGGCGCCGGCATGCGGTCCAAGCGCGTTCTGGCGGAAAAGGCGACGGTAGCGGTGCCCAATCAGGCTTGGCCGTGGCTCGATCTGGCCGCCCTGCTGGAACCATCGGCGGCGCGCGAGGTACTGGAGCGCGGCCTGGCGGCCATGCCGGTCGAGCTGGCCGGGCAGAGGGCACAGTTGCACCTCCGCCGGGCCGCCGTGGCGGCAAGTCTCGACGCCGCCCTGGCCGATCTCGACGAGCATCTGAGGCTGGGCGGCGAGGTCGCCGCCTTCCATGCCGCCCGGCGCGGCGTACTGGCCGCCGCCGGGCGTTGGGACGAGGCCGCCGCCGAAGCGTGGGCCTGGACGGTGCTGGCCCCCGATGATACGGAGGCCCAGGCCGCCATCTTCCTGCCCGAGGTGCGCGAACGGCTGGGCTATGGCACCGTCTACGCCCATCTGGCCGACGTGGTGGATCGCAATCCACACGACCCCGCCCGCCTGCTCGCGGCACTGGAGCGGCAGACCGGGCCCGGCGGCAGCCCGGTGCTCGCCCTCGGCCTTGCCCGCGATCTCGACCGCGTCGACCCCGACGACCCGCACCTCCATCGTGGCCGCGAACTACGCAACGAGGCCCTGGCCGACCTCGGCCGCCTCGGCCGTCTGGTGGACGTGGACCTGAACGCCATGCGGTTGCGGCTGGAGCGGCCGGATGGCATCGCCGTGGTGGTGGAGGCGCACCCCGCCAGCGGCCGACCGCTGCTCCGGCAGGAAGGTCCGGCCTGGACCCGGGCACGCTGGGAGATGGGTGGCCGCCTGCTGGCCGGACTGTCGGATTCCGCCGGTAACGCTGTGCGCTTGACCCATGACGAGCGCGGCCGCCCTCGCCGGATGGACGGCGAGGGCGGCGCCGCGTTTTCCGCCACCCTGGCCGAGGACGGCAGTGTCGCCGCCATCGAGGGACCGGGGGGGCGGCAGACGGCGGTGCGGGCGATGACCCTGGTGCTGCCGGTGCTGGCCGGCTGGACACAGGGCGATCTGGCGGCCCTTCCGGAACTTCCCGCCGGTGACGTGGAGCTCGACCGGCTGCTCGCCGCCGAGCGCAACGGCGGGGCAAAGGCCGTGCTGGCGGTGGCGGCCCATCTGGTGGAACGCCTGGGGGACCGCCGTGGTCACGCGGCGGCGGCGCGGCGGCGCCTCGACGAGGTGCTCGACCAGGCATTCGGGCACCCGCAGCAGCAGGCCCTCGGACTGGAGGCGGCCAGGCTGTGGCATCGCTGGGCACGGACGGCCTTTCCCGACGGCGGCCTGCCGGCCGCAACCTGGGACCGCTGGACGACGATCGCCGACTGGGTCAATCGCCTGCCGCCCTCGCCCCGGCGCGACGCCGTGCTGCTGGACATCGCCACCGAGGGGCTACGGCCGCGCGAGTGATGCCGGCGAACACTCGAAATGATCCGTTCGCCGATATTTTGCCGCCATTGCGGCGGCGGCCAAGGGCGCGGATGCGCCCGCCCGGCGAGGGGCGAATAGGCGAGTCGCTTCAGCGGCTCGCCGGTATGAGAAGCCTCAGGCTTCCGCCGCTTCCTCTTCGCCCATGGGGTCGCCGGCGCCCATGTCCTCGATGATGGCGGAGCCGATGCCGAGCAGGCTCTCTGCCTGGGTGTCGGTCAGGGTCTCGACGGCGCGCAGGGACCGATCGATGGCGCGCTTTCGCACCGCCACGTCGTCGATGGTCTTGGATGCCTCCTGCAGCTTCTTCTGCACCTTGTCGAGGACCTGGCCGTATTTGCCGAACTCGGTCTTCACCGCTCCCAGGATGCCCCACACCTCGCTGGAGCGCTGCTGGATGGCCAGGGTGCGGAAGCCCATCTGCAGCGCGTTGAGCATGGCGCAGAGCGTGGTGGGGCCGGCCAGGGTCACCTTGTAGTCGCGCTGCACTTGGTCGACCATGCCGGGACGGCGCAGCACCTCGGCATAGAGCCCTTCGGTGGGCAGGAACAGAATGGCGAAATCGGTGGTGTGGGGCGGGTTGATGTACTTGTCGCGGATCTCGCGGGCGAATTGCCTGACGCGGGTCTCCAACTGGCGCGAGGCCAGTTCCACCGCGTCGGCGTCGGCCCGTTCGGCGGCCAGCAGCAGGCGCTCGTAGTCCTCGTTGGGAAACTTGGCGTCCACCGGCAGCAACACCTCGGGCTCGCCGTCGCCGCGCCCGGGCAGTCGGATGGCGAATTCCACCCGCTCCTGGCTACCGGGGCGGCAGACGGCGTCCTTGAGGTACTGGTCGGGGGTCAGCATCTGGTCGAGCAGGGTTCCGAGCTGCATTTCGCCCCAGGTGCCGCGCGCCTTGACGTTGGTGAGCACCCGCTTGAGGTCGCCGACGCCATTGGCCAGCGTCTGCATCTCGCCCAGTCCCTTGTGGACCTGCTCCAGGCGGTCGCTGACCAGCTTGAAGGACTCGCCCAGGCGTTTCTCCAGGGTGCCTTGCAGCTTCTCGTCCACCGTCTGGCGCATCTGCTCCAGCTTCTGGGCGTTCTCGCCGCGGATGACATCAAGCCGTTGCTCGACCTTGGCGCCCAGTTCGGTTAAGGCGCGGCCGACCGCATCGAGGCGGTCGCGCAGCGTCCCCGCCACCTCCTCCCGCAATGCCTTGGCGGCGGTGGCCTGGTCGGAACGGGATTCGGCCAGCTTGGTCTCGACCATCAGGCGCAGCTCGTGGTGACGCCTGTCGGCGGCCTCCTGGAAGCCGCGCCCCTGGCCGGCGACCTCCTCGCGCAGGGCGCGGGCATGCTGGGCGGCTTCGTCGCGGCCGCGCGCCGCCTCGTCGCGCAGCACCCGCTCCAGCCGCTCGGTCTGGTCGGCCGACGCCTTCAAGCGCAGCCAGGCAGCCCCGGCCAGCGCACACGCCAGCAGTGAGGCTGCGGCCGAGATCATCGCGTATATATCGAGTGCCATCGGATCCCCCTTCGATGGCAGCAAGTTTAGGGCGACCGGACACCCGACGCCAGCCCCGGAGCCGGCGAACCGGTTAGGAAAAACTTAACCCCTCCGGCCTATACCTGACTATACTATGGGTATAAATTGGCGGGTCGTTGGGGAAAGCGGCACGGACCGACCGGGGGGGGCTGCGATGCTTGCTGGAGTGAAAATCGGTGGCCGATTGGCCGTGTTGACGCTGTTTCTCCTCGCCCTGTCGGTGGCGGTCGGCGTCTTCGGGATCGCCAAGATCGGCAGCGTCAATTCCCAGATCGAGCGGGTCTATCTCGAACGCACCGCCCCCCTGGAGCAGGTGGCGCGGATCAACGACCTGATGCGCGAGAACCTGCAGCACCTCTATCAGGCCGCCGCCCATGATCCGCGCGGCCACGCCGCCAAGTTCCACGATCACCCCACGGACATGCATATCGAACTCATCGAGAAAAACATCACTGAGATCGGCCGCGTCTGGGGCGAATTCGCGGCCAAGCCAATGACCGCCGACGAGAAGACGCTGTCCGACCTCTACTCCGAGCATCGCAAGGCCTTCGTCGGCGAGGGGCTGCGCCACGGCATGGCGCTGGCCAAGGCCGGTGAATTCGACGCGCTGGGCGAGGCCCTGACCGTGCGCATCGCGCCCCTGTTCCGCACAGCCAAGACCGACGCCGAGGCGTTGCAGGCCATGGAAGTGTCGCTGGCCCGCGAGCAGTTCGAACAGTCCCAGGCCGCCTATCGCCAGACGGTCGGCTTCACCGTCGCGCTGATCATCGCCGGCGTGGTGGGCGGCGCGGCGATCGCCCTGCTGCTGGCCCGCGCCATCACCCTGCCGCTGGCCGAGCTGCGCTGCTCCATGGCCGGCCTGGCCATGGGCAACACCACGACCGAGGTGCACGGCACCGATCGCGGTGACGAGGTCGGCGACATGGCCCGCGCCGTCAACGTCTTCCGCGACAATGCCATCGAGCGCCTGCGGCTGGAAGCCCAGGCCGCAGAGGAGCAACAGCGCGAGCGCGCCCGCCAGAAGCGCATCGAAAACCTCGCCCAGGGATTCGACACCGCGGTGCGCGGCACCTTGGAGGCGGTGGCCGGCGCCGTCGATTCGCTGCGCCATTCGTCGCAGACGCTGTCGGCCAACGCGGAACAGACCAACCGCCAGTCGGCCCTGGTCGCCGTCGCCACCGAAAATGCCACCGCCAACGTCCAGACCGTGGCCGCCGCCGGCGCCGAGCTATCGGCCTCCATCGGCGAGATCAGCGCCCAGGTCAGCCGCTCGGCGCAGGTCTCGTCCGACGCCGTCCACAAGGCCGACGCCACCAATGACCGCATCCGCCGCTTGGCCTCGGCGGCCGAGGAAATCGGCGCCGTGGTCCAGTTGATCAATGACATCGCCAGCCAGACCAACCTGTTGGCCTTGAACGCCACCATCGAGGCGGCGCGGGCCGGCGAGGCGGGCAAGGGCTTCGCCGTGGTGGCCAACGAGGTCAAGACCCTGGCCAGCCAGACCGCCAAGGCCACCGACCAGATCTCCACTCTGGTGCAAGGCATCCAGGAGGAAACCCGCTCGGCGGTGGACGCCATCCGCGACGTGGGCGGCACCATCAACGTCATCAACGAACTGGCCGCCGCCATCGCCGGCGCCATGGAGGAACAGGGCGCCGCCACCTCGGAGATCGCCCGCAGCGTCGAGCAGGCCGCCCAGGGCACCCAGGAGGTGTCCGGCAACATCGGCGACGTGTCGCGCGCCGCAGAAGAGACCGGCGCCATGGCCAACGAGGTGTTTGCCGCCGCCGAGCAGCTGTTCGGCCGCAGCGGCCAGCTCAAGGGCGAGGTGGAGGGATTCCTCGAAGCCATCAAGGCGGCATAGGGGGTAATCCCGCCCGCACAATTTCGCCATGCACCGTTGTAAAGCGTGAGTGGCGGGACGGCGGTGAAATCGGGCATAGTGACGACATGATTGGTCGTCGCCTGCTCCTCCTCGCCATGTTGCTGGCACCGCCGCTGTCGGCGGCCGAGCGGCAACCACCGCCGGCGCCCGCTGCGCTCGATCCCCGCGAGGTTGTCCTGTCGGTGTGGCAGTTCACCGCCCCCGGCATGTCGGACAAGAAGGGCTGCCGCACACGGGTGGTCATCACCAATCGCAGCGCCGGCCTGGTCAATTTCTCCGGCCGCATCTATGTGCTCGACCGCGCCAAGCACGAGTTGGACGGCTGGCATGTCTCGGCCGCCCGCATCCGTCCCAACGAAGAGACCGAGCGGCTGTATTCCTGCACCGCCGGCGCCCAGATGCTCCGGCTGCAGGGCAGCAGCGTCTCCGATGATTCACCGGCCTGCAGTGATGGCGGCAACTGTCCGCTGACGCTCAAAATCGAGACGAACCTCAAGCGCGAGAGCCCATAAACCATCGGGGATAGCTTGCCGCCGCCCTTTCGCCGGGGTACATGCTAGGGAAGGCGGGCAAGACGCCCGTGCTCCAAACGAAAGGCGCGACAGCATGGCAAGCATCGGCATCGTCGGGGCGGGAGCGTGGGGGACGGCGCTGGCGGTGACGGCGCGGCGTGCCGGGCGCTCGGTAACCCTGTGGGCGCACGAACCAGAGGTCGCCGCCGCCATTTCGGGCAGCCACCGCAATCCGCTTTATCTGCCCGGCATCGATCTTGATCCGGCCATCGCCGCCACCGGCGAGATCGACCGCGTCGCCGCCGCCGACGTGGTGCTGCTGGTCGCCCCCGCCCAGCACCTGCGTGGCGTCTGCCGTTCGCTGGCGCCGCACCTGCGGCCGGGAACCCCGATCGTGATCTGCGCCAAGGGCATCGAATTAGCCACGTCGGCGCTGATGGGCGAGGTGGTGGCGGATGAACTGCCCCAGGCCCCCATCGCCGTACTGTCCGGCCCCACCTTCGCCATCGAAGTGGCGCACGGACTTCCGACGGCGGTAACGCTGGCCTGCTCCGATCCGCTGCTGGGCCAGCGGCTGGTCGAGGCACTGGGCACCGCCACCTTCCGGCCTTACCTCTCCGACGATCTGGTGGGCGCCGAGATTGGTGGCGCGGTGAAGAACGTGCTGGCCATCGGCTGCGGCATCGTCGAGGGCAAGGGCTTCGGCGACAACGCCCGCGCCGCCCTGATCACGCGCGGCCTGACCGAGATCACCCGTCTGGCCATGGCCAAGGGCGCCAAGGCGGAAACGCTCATGGGGCTGTCGGGACTGGGGGACCTCATCCTCACCGCCTCGTCGACTCAGTCGCGCAACTACTCGCTCGGTTTCGCTCTCGGCCAGGGCCGCAGCCTGGCCGAGGTGCTGGCCGAACGGCGCGCCGTCACCGAGGGCGTCTACACCGCCGGTGCCGTCATGGAACTGTCGGAGCGATTGGCGGTGGAAATGCCGCTGTGCGCTGCGGTGGATGCCGTGATCAATCGGGGCGCCGGCCTCGATTCCACCATCCAGGGATTGCTGGCCCGGCCGTTCAGGGCGGAAGGCTTCCAGGCGTCGTAATATTCACCCCCCCTGAAAGGGCTGGCGGCCGATCCCACGGCATGTCTCAGTCGCGGGGTGCGCCGGACTGGCCGTCGCCGACGGGGGGGGGAGTGGGGAACCGCCACCGTGATCTTCAACAGGGTGCGGAAAGACTCAACTTTCCTTTCGTCATTCCCGCGAAGGCGGGAATCCATGCGTCCGGCAGCACAGCATGGTGGGGCACATGCCAGTCCTTGCCCATCCCCCCGCCTTCGCGGGGGTGACGAGATGAAGGGCGGCGGGAAGAGTTTTTCCGCACCTTGTTAGATGAACCGTATTGGCGCTAAGTCGCCCGGAAGGTCGTTCAGGCCGGGCGCGACAGCAGGAACAGGCCCTGGTCGGCCAACAGATTGGCCAGGACGCCGCAGCCGTTCCAGGGCTGGACACGGCCGTCGCGATCCAGCGCCACCCCCTTCTCCACCCGCACCCCCAGCGCCCGGCACAGACTGAGGAAGTCGAGGATGGTGCAGAAGTGGATGTTGGGAGTGTCGAACCACTCATAGGCCAAGGTGTCTGTGACCGGCATGCGGCCGAACAGCGCCAGATTGCCGCGCACCCGCCAATGGCCGAAATTGGGGAACGAGACGATGGCGCGGCGCCCGATGCGCAGCATGTTGTTCAGCACCGTCTTGGGCTCGTAGGTGGCCTGCAGCGTCTGGCTGAGGATGACGTAGTCGAAGGCCCCCGAAGGATAGTGCTTGAGGTCGGTGTCGGCGTCGCCCTGGATCACCGACAGGCCGTGCGACACCGCCGCCGACACCCCGGCCATGGACAGCTCGATGCCGCGGCCGTCGACGTTCTTGTGCCGGTCGAGCCAGGCCAGCAGGGTGCCCTCGCCGCAACCGACGTCAAGTACCCGTGAACCGGGCTCGACCATGTCGGCGATCAGCTTGAGATCGACGCGCAGGTTGCCGTTCACTGTCATCATCATCACTGTTCACCCCGCCTTGCACGGACGCAGGCCGCGATGGGCGGCTGCGCCGTCGAGGAAGCCGGTCAGGGTGGCGTGGAACTCGGGCTCGTCCAGCAAAAAAGCGTCGTGGCCCTTGTCGGACTTGATCTCGACGAAGCTGACATTGGCGGCCACCGCGTTCAACGCCTGCACGATGGCGCGGCTCTCGGCGGTGGGGAACAGCCAGTCGCTGGTGAACGAGGCGACGCAGAAGCGCGTCTTGGTGCCGGCAAAGGCGTTGGCCAGCACGCCGCCGTTTTCCGCCGCCAGGTCGAAATAGTCCATGGCCCGCGTGATGTAGAGATACGAGTTGGCGTCGAAACGGTCGACGAAGGTCGAGCCCTGGTGGCGCAGGTAGCTTTCCACCTGGAAATCGGCGTCGAAGCCATAGGCGAAGCTCTGGCGGTCCTGCAGCTTGCGGCCAAATTTCTTGTGCAGCGCCGTCTCGGACAGATAGGTGATATGGGCCGCCATGCGCGCCACCGCCAGGCCGCGATGGGGCCGCTTGCCCTCCAGCAGATAGTCGCCGTTGCACCAGTCGGGATCGGCGACGATGGCCTGGCGGCCGACCTCGTGGAAGGCGATGTTCTGCGCCGAATGGCGGGCGGCGGTGGCGATGGGCAGCGCGGCGAACACCCGATCGGGGAAGCTCTGCGCCCACTCCAGCACCTGCATGCCGCCCATGGAGCCGCCGACGACGCAGAACAGCGTCTCGATGCCGAGATGATCGAGCAGACGGGCCTGCACCAGCACCATGTCGCCGATGGTGATGACGGGAAAAGACAGGCCCCAGGGCTTGCCGGTGGCCGGATTGATCTCCTTGGGGCCGGTGGTGCCCATGCAGCCGCCCAGCACGTTGGAGCAGATCAGGAAATAGCGGTCGGTGTCGAACAGCAGGCCCGGCCCCACCAGCTCGTTCCACCAGCCCGGCTTGCCGGTGATGGGGTGCGGGTCGGCGACATAGTGATCGCCGGTCAGGGCGTGGCACATCAGGATGGCGTTGCTGCGGTCGGCATTGAGCGTGCCATAGGTCTGGTAGGCCACCGTCACCGGTCCCAGCTCGACGCCGCAGTCGAGCTTGATCGGCCGGTCGAGACCCAGCTCCACCTTATACCCGAGGGGGTTCGGGGACGTGCATGCTCCGGGAGGCTCCTGGGTGGTCATCGCTTCGACGGTCTTCACGAACCTTTGGTGTCGAGGGAACCCGATTAGCTATGGGGAGCGGCGGGGGCTGTCAACGTTTTCTTGGAGCGGCCCCCACATTCCCTGTGCTGGAGCGAGCCTTCTCCGCCCCCCACCCCCGAGGGACGACCCGAAATGAACAATCCCTTTGATTTCCGCCCACGCTGGCCTTAAACCTATGCGGCCCGGGGAAGAGCATTCGCCATGAGCCAGGATAAATCCTCCATCGATTCGCTGCGCCGCGAGATCGACCGCATCGATGACGCCATCCACGACCTGCTGATGAAGCGGACCGAGGTGGTGGCGGGTATCGCCGCGACCAAGCCACCCGAAGTCGTGCCGTTGCGCCCGGCGCGCGAGGCCGCCGTGCTGCGCCGGCTGGTCTCCCGCCATCGCGGCGCCTTCCCCAAGGCGGCGGTAGTGCGCATCTGGCGCGAAATTATGGGCGCCCTGGTGGGGCTGCAGGGTCCCTTCACCATGGCAGTGTGTGACGAGGGTCCCCATGGCCCGGCCGGGATCATCGAGCTGGCCCATGGGCATTTCGGCAGTGTCGCCGCCTCGGTGGCCTTCCGCACTCCCGGTCAGGCCGTCCGCGCCCTGACCGACGGCCAAGCGGCGGTGGCGGTGGTGCCGCTGCCCGGCGACCAGGAAGCCGAGCCGTGGTGGTTGAGCCTGACGTTCGACACCGGCGTGGTTCCCCGCGTCGTCGCCCGCCTGCCCTTCGCCGGGGTCGACACCCCCAAGGGTGCCCCTGCGGCGGCGCAAGGTCTGGTGCTGGCCTGCCGCGAGCATGACGAGACAGGCGACGACCGCACCCTGCTGGTGGTGGAGACCGCCCCCGATCTTTCGCGCGACCGCCTGCGGGCGGTGCTCGGCGCCGCCGGCATCGAAGTCACCGACCTGCTGGCGGTCCATCGCGGCCCGCACCGCCTGCACCTCGTCGAGGTCAACGGCCATCTGGTGGCGGCCGATCCGCGGCTGTCCGCCGTCGTCGCCGCCCGCGATCCCGTCGAGCGTGCCTCCGTGGTCGGCGGCTACGCCACACCGTTTTCCCCCCAGGCTCTCGCCTGAACGCAACACGACACCAGGAGCAGACCCGTGACCGCACCCGCGCCGCGCCCCGGCATCATGGACATCAAGCCCTATATCGGCGGCGAATCGCAGATCGAGGGCGTGACCCGCATCATCAAGCTGTCCTCCAACGAGGGCGCGCTGGGGCCGAGCCCCAAGGCCATGGCCGCCTATCAGGCGGTGGCCTCCGAGATGCACCGCTATCCCGACGGCTCCGCCCAGGCGCTGCGTGAGGCCATTGCCGCTCGCTACGACCTCGACGCGGCGCGCATCGTGTGCGGCGCCGGTTCCGACGAGCTGCTGGGCATCCTGTGCCGCGCCTATGCCGGGCCGGGTGACGAGGTGCTGTATTCGCAGCACGGCTTCCTGATGTACGCCATCGCCGCCAAGGCCTGCGGCGCCACCCCGGTGACGGCGCCCGAGACCGATCTCACCGCCGATGTCGACAACCTGCTGAAGGCGGTGACGCCGAAGACCAGGATCGTCTTCCTCGCCAACCCCAACAACCCGACCGGCACCTACATTTCGTCCGAGGAGGTCAGGCGCCTGCGGGCCGGGCTGCCGCCCTCCGTCCTGCTGGTGATCGACGCTGCCTATGCCGAATTCGTCGGCAGGAACGACTATTCCGCCGGTGCCGAACTGGTGGAAGCCGGCGACAATACGGTCATGTGCCGGACCTTCTCCAAAATGTACGCGCTGGGCGGCTTGCGCCTGGGCTGGGCCTATTGCCCCGAGGGCATCGCCGGCGTGCTCAACCGGGTGCGCAATCCGTTCAACGTCGGCTCGCCCGCCCTGGCCGCCGGCCTCGCCGCCTTCCACGACACTGCCTATGCCGAATTGTGCAAGGCGCACAACGACCATTGGCTGCCCTGGATGCTGGAGCGGGTGGCAGCATTGGGGCTGGCGGTGACGCCGTCGGTGTGCAACTTCGTCCTGATCCGCTTCCCCAAGGAAGCCGGGCGCGACGCGGCGGCGGCCGACAAGTTCCTGCGCAGCCGCGGCATCATCGGCCGTGCCATGGGCGGCTATGGCCTGCCCGAGGCCCTGCGCATCACCATCGGCCGTGACGACGAGAACGCCGCCGTGGTCGAGGGGCTGGCCGAGTTCGTCAAAAGCTGGAAGTGAGATGACCCAACCGCTGTTCGAAACCATCTGTTTCGTCGGCATCGGCCTGATCGGCTCGTCGCTGGCCCGCGCCGTGCGCAAGCATGGACTGGCCCGGCGCATCGTGACGCTGGATCTCAGCGAGACGGCGCGGCGGACCGCGCTGGAACTGGGCGTGGTGGATTACGCCACCGCCGACGCCGCCGACGCCATCAAGGGCGCCGGACTGGTTGTGCTGGGCACCCCGGTGGGCGCCACCGAGGAGGTGGCCCGCGCCATCGGGCCGCATCTTGAAGCGGGTGCCATCGTCACCGATGTGGGCTCGGTCAAGCTGGCGGTGATTCGCGATCTGGTGCCGCATCTGCCCGACGGCGTCCACTTCGTGCCCGGTCATCCCATCGCCGGCACCGAACATTCCGGCCCCGAGAATGGCTTCGCCGAGCTGTTCGAGGGCCGCTGGTGCGTGGTGACACCGCTGTCGGGCGGTGAGCAGGCCGCCACCGACAAGGTGATCGCGCTGTGGCGCGGCGTGGGCTCCATGGTCGAGGTCATGGACCCGCACCACCACGATCAGGTGCTGGCCATCACCTCGCACCTGCCGCACCTGATCGCCTATACCATCGTGGGAACGGCCAACGACCTGGAGGGCCACCTGCAGCAGGAGGTCATCAAGTTCTCGGCGTCGGGCTTCCGCGATTTTACCCGTATCGCCGCCTCCGACCCGGTGATGTGGCGCGACATCTTCCTCAACAACCGGGAAGCGGTGCTGGAGGTGATCCAGCGTTTCACCGAGGACCTGACCGCCCTGCAGCGTGCCATCCGCTGGGGCGAGGGCGAGGTGCTGCTCAAACACTTCAGCGAAACCCGCGCCATCCGCCGCGCCATCATCGACGCCAAGCAGGCTTGAGCACTTAGCAGGGTGCGGAAAACCTCTTCCCGCCGCCCTTCATCTCGTCACCCCCGCGAAGGCGGGGGGATGGACTCACATGTCAAGTGCAACACCGAGGCTGACGTCTTGCCCGAGGAAGACCTCCAAGGGTGTTCGGAAGTTGAGGCAGCGGC
>CAJANL010000240.1 GCA_903941105.1 uncultured Rhodospirillaceae bacterium | reverse complement strand
GGCGACATGGACTTCAAGGTGGCCGGCACCTGCGACGGTGTCACCGCGCTGCAGATGGACATCAAGATCACCTCGATCACCGAGGAGATCATGAAGATCGCCCTGGGCCAGGCCAAGGACGGCCGCCTGCACATCCTGGGCGAGATGGCCAAGGGCATCGACCATGCCCGCGACCAGGTGTCGGGCAACGCGCCCCGCATCACCACCATCAGCATCCCCAAGGAAAAGATCCGCGAAGTCATCGGCACCGGCGGTAAGGTCATCCGCGAGATCTGTGAACAGACCGGCGCCAAGATCGACATCGACGACGACGGCACCATCAAGGTGGCCTCGGTCGATGCCGACGCGGCACAGCGCGCCATCGACTGGATCCGCGGCATCGTCGCCGAGCCGGAACTGGGCGTGGTCTACACCGGCAAGGTGGTCAAGGTCGTCGATTTCGGCGCCTTCGTCAACTTCCTGGGCTCGCGCGACGGCCTGGTCCACATCTCGGAACTGGCCCGCGACCGCGTCGCCAAGACCGCCGACGTGGTCAAGGTCGGCGATGCCGTCAAGGTCAAGGTGCTGGGCTTCGACGACCGCGGCAAGGTCAAGCTGTCCATGAAACAGGTGGATCAGGCCACCGGCGAGGACATCTCGGCCCAGCTCGACGCCGAGCGCCGTGAGAAGCGTGAGCGAACCGACGCGTAGGCGTCTTGCGCTTTAAATGACGCGTAGGCGTCTTGCGCGTTAGGTGACGCGTAAGCGTCTTGCGCGTTAGGTGACGCGTAGGCCCCGCGAGGGGCATTTCGAACAGGCGCGGGTCCCCGGCAACGGGGGCCCGCGTTTTTCGTTGGGACCGACGTTTGCCGCCGGGAATCGCCGCCGCTTGATTCTTGTACGGACTGCGCCATATTGGTGGTGCAATCCCAACCGAACGTGTCAGAGGAAATATCATGGCCTTCGGAACCGACCGCAAGTATATGACCCCGGCCCAGGCGGACGCGGCCGCCATCGATGTCGGCCTGCGCCAGTACATGCTGCGGGTCTACAATTACATGGCCGCCGGACTGGCGCTGACCGGCATCGTCGCCATGCTGGTGGCGTCCTCGCCCGATGCCATGCGGCTGATCTTCGGCACCCCCCTCAAATGGGTGATCCTGTTCGCGCCGCTCGGCCTGGCTTTCTACATGGGTGCCAAGATCGAGTCCATGAAGGCCTCGACCGCCCAGGGCATTTTCTGGGCCTTCGCCGGGCTGATGGGCGTCATGCTGTCATCCTACCTGATGCTGTACACCGGCGCCTCGGTGGCGCGGGTGTTCTTCATCACCGCGGCCTCGTTCGCCGGCCTCAGCCTCTACGGCTACACCACCCGGAAGGACCTGTCCGGCATGGGCAGCTTCCTGATCATGGGCGTGTGGGGCCTGATCATCGCCAGCATCGTCAACATCTTCCTGCAGAGCAGCGCGCTGCACTTCGCCATGTCGGTGATCGGCGTGCTGGTGTTCGCCGGCCTGACCGCCTACGACACCCAGAAGATCAAGGAGCTGTACTGGGAAGCCGACGGTGAGGAGATCGCCGCCAAGAAATCCATCCTGGGCGCCCTGACCCTCTACATGGACTTCATCAACATCTTCATCTTCCTGATGCAGTTGATGGGCATCCGCCGCGACGAATAGCGCGACCGTCAGCGGCCCCGCTTGCTAACCCCCTCCCCCAAACGGGGGAGGGCCAGCACCAACTTACGCTCCCGCCGCTCCATGATGAACCAGCGACCTCACGCGCTAACCCGCCATGGCGTCGAATTCCTCGGGCGTCAGGGTCGACAGGGCCAGGGCGTGCACGGTGCCGGCCAGTTCCTCGGCCAGCAGGGCGTTGACCAGACGGTGGCGCTCGACGCGGCTCTTGCCGGCGAAGGCGGCGGCGACGATCTCGATGCGGAAATGCGATTCGCCGCCGGGGCGGTGACCGGCATGGCCGATGTGACGCTGCGACTGGTCCTCGATGTCGAGATGGCTGGGCGACAGCCCCTCGACCAGCTTCTTCTGCATCAGCGTCCGTACCTGCATGACGTCTTCCTTTGTCCCGTGTGGCCCCCCGGAAGTGGTACTATTGCTCGCCCGAGTCAAGGGTAAGCCCATCTTGCCTTGGCCACGGCCAACCCTCATTATGACCTCACTATGAGGGCCACCAATACCAAGACCGGCTGGCGTGCCGCCTTCCCGCCAGCCGCCGAGCGGAAGGCGGCGCGCCAGTGCGACCATCCGGGATGTGCCCATGAGGGCGAGTTCCGGGCGCCGCAGGCCCGCGACCGGCTGAACGACTATTACTGGTTCTGCCTCGGCCACGTGCGCGAGTACAATGCCGCCTGGAATTATTACGCCGGCATGAGCGCCGACGAGATCGAGGTCGAGGTCCGCCACGACACCACCTGGCAACGACCGACCTGGCCCCTGGGGATGAAGGGCTGCACCCGGCGCTTCACCTTCACCGTCAACGACCCGTTCGAGGTGTTCGGCACCGAATCGGCCGAGGAGCAACGCCAGCGCGTGCGGCCCTTGACGCCGGAGGAAGAGGCGATGAAGGTGCTGGAACTGGTCGAAACGCCGACGCTCAAGGGCCTCAAGGCCCGCTACAAGGAACTGGTCAAGCGCCATCACCCCGACGCCAACAACGGGGACAAGGCCGCCGAGGAGCGCTTCAAGACCATCAACCAGGCCTACAACACCCTGAAGGCCAGCCTAATTGCATAGCGCCCGCTGATCCCGACGGGCCATAGGACGATCCCATGACAGCAAAAACGCAAGCCCCCCTCGCCTCGGACCACCCGCTGGCGACACCCGACACCGAGATCTCCATCCGCGACGCCTTCGGCTTCGACTCCGACATGGCGGTGCCGGCCTTTTCGGCGGGCAGCGAGCACGTCCCCGGGTTGGACCCGGCCTATCGCTTCGACCGCGACACCACCCTGGCCATCCTGGCCGGCTTCGCCTTCAATCGCCGGGTGATGATCCAGGGCTACCACGGCACCGGCAAGTCGACCCATATCGAGCAGGTGGCGGCGCGGCTCAACTGGCCGTGCATCCGGATCAACCTCGACAGCCATATCAGCCGCATCGACCTGATCGGCAAGGACGCCATCGTGCTGAAGGACGGCAAGCAGATCACCGAGTTCCGCGAGGGCATCCTGCCCTGGGCGCTGCAACACCCCTGCGCCCTGGTGTTCGACGAGTACGACGCCGGCCGCCCCGACGTGATGTTCGTCATCCAGCGCGTGCTGGAGGTCGAGGGCCGCCTGACCCTGCTGGATCAGAACCGGGTCATCCGGCCGCACCCCGCCTTCCGCTTGTTCTCCACCGCCAACACGGTGGGACTCGGCGACACCACCGGCCTCTACCACGGCACCCAGCAGATCAACCAGGGCCAGATGGACCGCTGGAACATCGTCGCCACCCTGAATTACCTGGAGCACGACGCCGAATGCGGCATCGTGTTGGCCAAGATGCCGTTCTACGACACCAAGGAGGGCCGCGAGCTGGTGGGCAGGATGGTGATGCTGGCCGATCTCACCCGGGCCGGCTTCGTCAACGGCGATATCTCCACCGTGATGAGCCCGCGCACCGTCATCACCTGGGCCGAGAACATGCGCATCTTCGGCGATCGCGGCTTCGCCTTCCGCGTCACCTTCCTCAACAAGTGCGACGAGGTCGAGCGCCCGACCATCGCCGAATACTACCAACGCTGCTTCGGCGAGGAACTGCCCGAAACTCCGGCGCGGTTGCTGGCTTGAGCCTGGAGTCATGAGGGTGGAGACCCTCGCCCATGGATAGCAACACTCCGCCGCGCGATGAATCGCCCGCCGACCTGATCCGCCGCACCACCGTCGCGGTGCTGAAGGCCATCGCCGGGCGTGACGATCTCGACGTCGGCTATGCCGCCGGCTCCGGCAGCGTGCGCGGCGTCGAGGTGCGGCTGCCGGCGCCGCCGCGCACCATGCAGCCGGCCGACCTCGCCCGCCTGCGCGGCGTCGCCGATGCCGTGGCGCTGCGCTACCGCTACCACGATGACGCCCTGCACGCCCGCCGCATGCCGGCGCTGCCCGAGGCCCGCCGTGCCTACGAGGCGGTGGAGCAGGCCCGCGTCGAGGCGCTGGGCGCCCGTCACATGGTGGGCGTCGCCGCCAACATCGCCGCCGTGCTGGAGAGCCGCGCCCGCGCCGAGGGGCTCGACCGCGCCACCCGGCGCGACGACGTGCCGCTGGCCGACGCCCTGCGCCTGATCGCCCGGGAGCATTTCGCCGGCCTGGCCCCGCCGCCCTCGGCCGCCGCCGCGGTCGCGCTGTGGCGGCCGCTGATCGAGGCCAAGGCCGGCCGCACCCTTGATCACCTCAAGGGGCTGCTCGGCGACCAGGAGGGGTTCGCCCGCGCGTTGCGCGACATGCTGGTGCAACTGGAGCTGACCGGCGAGGAAACGGCCGACGACGACAGCGACTCCGGGCAGGACGGCCAGGAGGCACCGGAAGGAGCCTCGGCCGGCGAAAAGAAGGATGACGACGGTGAGGGCCAGGGCGAGCAGGGCGAAGGCCAGGCGCAACCCTCCCCCGGCTCGGCCGAGGGCGACGGCCAACAGGAGGGCATGACCGCCGGCGAAGACATGATGATGATGGGTTCGGGTGCCGAGGAGGCCGGCGGCCCCAGCCAGCACCGCGCCACTGTCGAGCGCCCCAACGCCGAAGCCGAGCGCCCCTATCGCGCCTTTACCACCGCCTTCGACCAGGTGGTGGGGGCGGAGGAGCTGTGCGACCCCGAGGAACTGGCCCGGCTGCGGCTGCAACTGGACAACCAGCTCTCCCACCTCCAGGGTGTGGTGGCCAAGCTGGCCAACCGGCTGCAACGCAAGCTGATGGCGCAGCAGACCCGCGCCTGGGATTTCGACCTGGAGGAGGGCATCCTCGACACCGGCCGGCTGGCCCGGGTGGTGGCCAACCCGACCCACTCGCTATCCTTCAAGTTCGAGAAGGAGACCGACTTCCGCGACACCGTGGTCGGCCTGCTGATCGACAATTCCGGCTCCATGCGCGGCCGCCCCATCACGGTGGCGGCCATGAGCGCCGACATCCTGGCCCGCACCCTGGAGCGCTGCGGCGTCAAGGTCGAGGTGCTGGGCTTCACCACCCGGGCATGGAAGGGCGGCCAGAGCCGCGAGAAGTGGCAGGCCGAGGGCAAGGCGCTCCATCCCGGCCGCCTCAACGACCTGCGCCACATCGTCTACAAGGCCGCCGACGCCCCCTGGCGCCGGGTGCGCCGCAACCTGGGCCTGATGCTGAAGGAAGGCATCCTCAAGGAGAACATCGACGGCGAGGCGCTGCTGTGGGCGCACGACCGCCTGATCGGCCGCTCCGAGCAGCGCCGCATCCTGATGGTGATCTCGGACGGCGCGCCGGTGGACGACTCGACCCTGTCGGCCAATCCCGGCAACTATCTGGAAAAGCACCTGCGCGAGGTCATCGGTTCCATCGAGACCCGCTCGCCGGTGGAACTGGCCGCTATCGGCATCGGCCACGACGTCACCCGCTACTATCGCCGCGCCGTCACCATCATGGATGCCGAGGAGCTCGGCGGCACCATGATGCGCCAGCTGACCGCCCTGTTCGACGAGGAGTGAGGGTGCGGCGGCTCGGCCGGCATGCGTCACGGGGGCAGACGAGTGATATGGAAACCGGCGTGCAATTTTGACCCCCTAACCGGGGAGATCGGCGTCGAAAATTGACCCCCCTACCCTGGTGATGGCCGCCATCATCCGATGTTGAAAAGCATCGGAGCAGACCAGGGGATGACATTCGTGGAATCGAT
>CAJANL010000239.1 GCA_903941105.1 uncultured Rhodospirillaceae bacterium | reverse complement strand
TTCGCCAAGCTGCTCTTCGGCCTTCAACGAATGTCCAGGATTGCGAATTTCCAGGCGGTTGGCATACCGGATGATCTGAATGGCACCATGGATGCGGTAGCTGCGGTGCATCACCGCGTTTACGATGGCTTCGCGGATCACCCGCAGTGGCAACGCCGGTTCGTCTTCGCGGGCGAGAGCCCCTTCCGGCAGCGAGAAGGACTGGATCAGTTCGTCCCGCACGGTATTTGTGGCGCGCCGAATGGCGGTGAACAGCGGCACCCGGATCTCCAGGGTGTCAAAGCGATGATCCGGATTCTCCACCCATTGCCGACCGGGAACGCGAATGTAGTCGATGCGCATCATGGGGAAACAGCGACGGAGGGCCATCGCCGTTCCAAAGAGCAGGATGCCGGCCACCGTGGGCTTCAACTCACCCTTGTCGCGGCGAGCGCAGCCCAGGGACCGAAGAAGATCTTCGTCAGACCAGGCAAGTTCCTCGGCGTCGGGATTGATCGAACGCCGCAGTTGCCGGTACTCGCCAATCGCGGCTGGGTCAATATCGCTGAGATCGGAGTCGGTGACGATGGCTGCATCCAACGTGTCGATCTGGTGGCCGGAATACAAGGCGATCAGGTCATCCTCGGTCCCTTCCTGATCGGTTGGGCCAACGCGCCTGAAGGCGCCACGCGGCAGACCGAGATTCGGGAAATAAATCGGTTTATCGGTCGGGCTGGCCTCCGGCACGTAGACGACGATCACCGTCTTTCCCTATTAATTGCTCAACAGCAACGCGTGGCCGGATGGGGCGGTTGAACACGCTGGCACATTGGCTCACCAGATCAGATTGGACCTTGTCGGGATCGGCGATCCCTTCCGCCACATAGGCGTTGCCGAAAAGGTCCATGGGGTCGCGCACGACTCCCAAGAGCAAATACCCTCCTCCCAGGCCAGGCTCATTGGAGAACGCACAAACACTCTGCATAACAGAGCGGTCGACCTGGCTGCAGCGCTTCGCCTCGATGCGATGAGACTCATCGAGTGATGACAATTCCTGGAGCAGGTCTTCGGCTAAACGCATCATCATTTTGTCCAAGGGCAGCATATATCATCTGGGACTTCACTCCACCCGATCTGGCAGCGCAAGCCAAGAAATGCAAGAGGGTGCTTCCCGTCCGGAACTCGAGCATGCCCTCCATCTATCACGGCCCAATAGGACTGTCATCGCTGGCCTCCGGCCGGTCAAGGGCGCCGCCGTCCGCTCCGCTTTCGCCCTACCGGCCGACGTGCCCGGTTACTCCGTCGTCGGCACCTCCCTTGGCCGTCAGGCGGTCGATGAATCCCACCGTCTCCAAGAGCCTCTCGCGAACTTCGCTGAGCTTGGCCGTGGCAACTGCGCTCGGTCGACTGGCCATGACCAGGAACGCCTCCAGGACAGCATCCGAATGGTGCGCCAGCGCGATCAGGTGCTCCCCGCTGGGACCGTGGGTGCCGGCGAACCAGTTCTTGACGGTTCGCTCACCGGCCCCGGTCCAGCGCATGGCGACCTTTATCCCCTGATGGCTGGTTCCAAGCTGCTCCCGCAAGGCGGCGGCGATCAGCGTCTTGAGGTCGATGCGGGCATCAGCCAGTTTCGCCCCATACTCAGCCTTGCAGGCATCGGCGAAGGCCCAGGCGATGGACCGGGTCGGTTGCGGTGCCGACCAACCGCCCGCCGCCGACCACACCCGCAGCTTGCGGGTGGCGATGACGTTGATCATGCGGCTGGAGCGTTGCGACAGATTGTCGGTGGCGCGCATCTTGACCGCCAGCAGGGTGACGGCGCCGAAATCGGGCTGGCCGGTCAAATAGGCGCGCAGGGCGCCCCAGCGGATTTCGTGCCCGGCACGCTCGGTGGTGTCCTTGGTGTCGAGACGCTTGAGGCGGACCTCGTAACGGCCCGGACTGACCGCATAGCGGAAGGACAGACGGATGGTGCTGTTGGTGGCGGCGGTATGCGACGGCTGCGCCAGAACCGCACAGCCGCCAATGGCTCAACCCTCGGCATCGATGGCCCGCGCCTCGACCTGCCACTGGACGGTGCGGCTATCCAGACTGCCG
>CAJANL010000238.1 GCA_903941105.1 uncultured Rhodospirillaceae bacterium | reverse complement strand
CTGGCCTTATATGGTCTGAGCGACAGGGTTCGAACCTGCGACCCCCAGTCACACAGAATTAATACCACCGTATTTCAGGCATGAACGCTGCTTAACATAGTGGAACATCATCACTTTGCATCTCACTATACATCTTGATGTCTTTTATTTAGCTTCATAGCATGGATGAACACCGGGAAACGTGCCAAACCAGATCACTTTTGTTACCCCGGTGTTACCCCAAGATGAGGGCATGCCGATGGCCAAGGAAAAGAAAACACTCACCGCCGCCGCAATCAAGCGTTTCCCCCCTGCCCCATCTGGCACGAGGGTGGAGCATTTCGATGCGGCTATTCCGGGCTTCGCCCTTCGGGGCACCGACAAGGGGGAACGGTCGTTCATTCTCCTCGCCCGGATCAAGGGGAAGCTCGTTCGGCTGACCGTGGGAAGGGCGCAAGTCGAGGACAATGGCCCCGGGCTCTCACTCGCCGACGCACGCACCCAGGCGCGGGATTGGCTCATGGCTTGTGCCAAGGGCGAAGATCCTCGCCCCGAGAAGAAGGCGGCGGAAGAAGCGGCCAAGGCCCCGCCCCCTTCCGCGCTGGACGCTGCACGACTTGCGGCGCACCGCCGCTTCCGGCATGGCCCGCGACGACATTCCGCCGCATGTGGTCTCTCGGGTGCTCAACCACTCGCCCGGCAAGGCCGAGGGCATTACCGCCGTCTATAACCGGCATGGCTATCTGCGGGAAAAGCGGCATGCGCTGGAAGGCTGGGCGGCAAAGCTGGAATCGATCATCAGCCCGGCACCGGACAAGGTGGTGAGGCTGCGGGCATAAAAAAGCCCGCTACGGGAGCGGGGCTGACCTACGTCGCTTCATGCCGATCTTGGCTCACCCGCCGACCATATCGAGGAATTCGCGGGCGGTCACAACCAGGGCCTTGCCGTAAGACGGTTCGGTGAAATGGGCGATGTTGCCGGTCATGATGGCGTCGGCTTCGCCGACATGCGCTGCGACCACGTATATAAGGTCGTCCATGTCCGCGATGCTTTCCGTCTCCGGGGGAATTTCCGGAATGGTGAGACAATCGGCCCGAAGCGTTACCTCCTCAATGAGGACGTGCATTCTCGTTCGGATGCCCTCGGAGAATTTCGGATATCCGGCCACCCGCCGGCATTCGGCAAGGATCTCCTCGCTTACCAGGATCGTATGGTTGTCCCGCGCCTCGGCGACGGCGCGCAAACAAACACCGCCCGAGATGGCGGCAGAGACGATGATATTGCAGTCGATGAGAACGCGCATTGGTGCGGGGGTTACTTGCCGGATTTCCGGTGATCTTGGCGAACTTCGTCCACGGCCTGGATGGCGTAAGCCATCACTTCTTCCTCGCTCATGCCAGCGAACTGGGGATCGGTCGGATACTGGTCGAGGATCGCGGTAAGCCGGGCCACCTCGGCCTCACGCACTTCCTTCGCATCGACATACTCGACCTGCACACGCACCCGCCGACCGGGCCGGAAACCGGCCTTCACGACGGCATCGCGGATGCCTTCGACATTGGTTTCGATGGTGGCTTGTGGGTTGTTCATGCTCATGGCGCTGTAGGAGTTAGAATCTACCAACACATTATATCCACATCCGCCGATTTTCCAAATTTTCTGAAGGGGGAAGCCTCCTTGTTTTTGCAAGCATTGCGGGCGAACGAGGGGCCATTTGGAAAGAAGTCCCTACCCAATCCGGACATTACCCAACCGTAGCGCCCTCATCTTGGGCGGGCTTGATTAAATTGAGAATTAGTCGGCGGGACTGCCTTCGACAGGCTCAAGCAATGGAACCGGAGACACGAAATAAAGCGATCATAGCCCTTTTCTTCCTAATCGCGGTGGCGGTATCCACCCAATACGAGAAGCCAATCCAGGCAGAAACGTATGCTTGGCTTGGAGCCTTTACCCTTCTCTATGCACTCTACTACGCATCTTTCGTTTTCGGATGGATTGCGTTTGGTGGCCAATACGGCACGGGGCTGAGACTTGTTCCACGGATGTGGGCATTTATTGTTCGGGTCGTGCCAATGGCATTTCGCGCCGTCGCACGCGCGGTCAAATCAGCCGCTGGTGTGGTGAATCGCGCCCTTGAGAGGCACAGATTTGAACGAGAGCGCCCCGAACGTGAGCGGCATGAGGCTGAGGCCGCGAAGGCTGAGGCTGAGCAGAGGGAGCAGGAAGAAGCAGCGGCCCGGATCAGGGATGAGGAGGAGCGGCAGCGAAAACAAGCTGAAGCCGAGGCCGAGCACGAACGGCGGGTTCGACGCGAAGCGGAGATTGTGGAGGCCCGCACCAGGGCAGAAATGGCCGTGCGCCTCGAAATGCAGGAGGAGGCCAACCGGCTCGCGCGGGAGCACGAGGAACGCATGCTCGAGATCGAGCGGGAACGTGTTTACCGGCGGGAAAACGTGGTGCTCTGATCCGATCATCCGAGTTGAGGCGACATCCTTTCTCGGAACCTAAACGCCCGTCGTCCCGCTTCTCCCATCATTCTGAGCGGCCAAATATCCGGGCCGCAGCCTGTAGGTGGAGGTCGGGAAAGTCTTGCCGCTCATTGAACATCTGCACCATTTCGCGCCCGCGTTGCAACTGCTCCTCGCTCATCTCAGCCTCCATAATCGGAAGCATCTCTTTTTCGAATTGATCGTATACACCCCTAAAGGAAAAATCAGATTTATACCCCTTCGAAAGAACGTGCTGCATGAGAACAGTGCATTCATAACCAATGTCATCGCCACGATTTAGGCGCTGAAAAAGCCACATAATCACATCAATTATCTGAATACCGGCACTTTCTTTAGCATTCGAGATCACGAATTTACTACCGGATACCTTCCGAAGCCTATGCTTTGGCACTCCGGGCCATTCAATGGGTCTCGGGTCAGCATTCGAAAGGATTTCATGCCAATAGGTCAGCGTCTTTTCGAATTGGGATTGTCGGTCGTGGGTTATCGTTTTGACGGCACGTCCCCATCTATCCGATTGCAACTCAACGCCGTCCATCAAGTTCAAGAAAGCCACCACGTTGGGGAGGTGGCCGTAACGGCTCCTTTTCGTGTCCGAATGCACGGAGATTTCACAAGGGTTCTCTGCTGCCCAGGAAAAGGCGGCGTGGGTGATTTCACGGGATCGCGCATCGGGAAGCCCCCCCAGCCGGGGCAAGGTATCGCGGCAAGCGTCCGCGAAGAGTTGACTTGCCAAATTATCACTTCGGCACATAAGGCTTTCCCAAAAGCGGCGCACCAAATCCTCATTAAAAACATATTGCGCAAGTTTGAAGAGCATCAAAATTCTTAGATGCTTAAAATTATAAACGTGCCATGGCACAGAGGGATTTTCATAACTATCGAAAACCGTATCAATAATTTTTGTTGTCGCGAGATATTTTTTCTCAACCCGAGAGACAAATATGCGGGCATCACAGCTCTTTATGATCGAAAGAAGCTCAAGTGCAACTTGGTTTAATCTGGCGACACCCAATTCAGCGGCATGGAGTTCATCGACCCCGATGGATGCCGCGACGCGCCCAACGGCCCGGCGCTGGAGAACATCAAAGTTTGTTTTGGTGATGAGGGCAGCCGTTACGAAAAAGGGTTGATCGTCGTCGAAGAGGTTTTCGCCCGTGTTTCCGGTTTCATCCACGTAGACGTACATAAGTCCGCCCCCCCAAGAGGCCCAATTGAAAGAGCTGGCCGGTTGTGCACACCGGCCAACCCCGCCCCGTCAAAAGGAAGTCTCGTGAGAGGATGTATCGCGTTCGGCGATACGCTCGCTCACCCACGCGACCCGACCCGGCCCCAGGTTTACCCGCTTGGGGAATTTCCCGGCCGCTTCGAGCCGCCCAATGTGTTGAGGCGTATACGGGATGCCGCAGACGCTCTTGAGCTCCTTCTTCGACACGAGCCGCTTATCAAACTGGATCATCGGATTTCTCCCTCTCGGGAGGCATCGCGATGCCCCAGGTGAAAAGCCGCACCGGCAGGCCCGCAAAGGCTACCGCCCCGCTTCGGGGGAGTCGAGGGCTTCGAGCTCGATCCGCGCGCCCCGGAGGCGTTCGGCCATGTGTTATCCCGACCAACCGCCGCCGGTTTCGGGATAACAGAGGTGCGGGTTTTGTTATCCCAGTGTTATCCCGAGCGTTTTGGGTAAGTGTGCCCCAGAAATGGAAAGGCCCCAAAACCGTTAGGTTTCAGGGCCTTATATGGTCGGAGCGACAGGATTCGAACCTGCGACCCCCAGTCCCCCAGACTGATGCGCTACCGGGCTGCGCTACGCTCCGACCGTGGTCTCCCGGGTATCCCGCGGGAGGGTATGTTCACCGGCGGGGTGGCCAGCGAGGGGCGCACTATACTCAGGCGCCCGACAGGATGCAACCGGCGATTCCCCTGCTGTGCACAGTCTTATGACAGCGGCTGCAACAGGGCGCGCAGGTCATCCAATTCCTCAAGAATTTGCAGCAGTTCCCGGCGGACGGCAGGTGAAACGGTGCGGTCGGCGAGGCTCAAGGGGGGCAAGGCCGCCGGAGCTGGGGCAAAGCTCGGCTCGGCCTCCTCCACCTCGGTCTCGACGGCCACGTCCACTTCGCCGACCTCGGCCTCGTAGGGCAGCACCAAATCGCGCATCGCTGTCGGCTCGCGGACGGCGGCGGAGGCCGCCGCGCCCTCCTTGAGCAGCTTCTGCACACCCTTGATGGTATAGCCCTCGCTGTAGAGCAGGTCGCGAATGCGCTTCAACAGCGCCACGTCCTCGGGCCTATAGTAGCGCCGGCCACCGCCGCGCTTCAGTGGCTTGACCTGGGGGAACTTGCCCTCCCAGAACCGCAGCACGTGCTGGGGAACCTCAAGGTCATCGGCGACTTCCGAAATGGTTCGGAAGGCCGTCTCGGATTTGCCGGAACGCCGGCCGAACAGCTCGCCGTCCTCAGCCATGGCGGGTTATGCCACGCCGGTGCGGCGCACGCGGGGGCCGTCGTTGATGCGCTTCTTCAGCAGTTGCGACGGACGGAAGACCAGCACCCGGCGCGGCAGGATGGGAACTTCCTCGCCGGTCTTGGGATTGCGGCCGACGCGCTGCCCCTTGGCGCGCACCGAAAAGCTGCCGAACGATGAGATCTTTACCGCCTCGCCACGGGCCAATGCACCGGAGATTTCGCCCAGCACCGCCTCCAGCAGATCGGCGGACTCATTGCGCGACAGCCCAACCTCCTGATAGACGGCTTCGCTCAACTGCGCGCGGGTGATGGTGTTTTCCGACATGCCCCTCGAAGCCCCATTGATGAAGCGAATCTGGGGCGACCGTAGCCCCTTCCCATAAACCCGTCAATATCAAAGGGATGGCGAGACGCTTTGCGGCGCTACATACGCACCAGGCCGGCGCCCCAGGTGAAGCCGCCGCCCATGGCTTCCAGCAGGACCAACTGACCGTCACGGATGCGGCCATCCGTCACCGCCTCGCACAGCGCCAGCGGCACCGAGGCCGCCGAGGTATTGGCGTGGCGCTCCACCGTCATCACCATGCGCTCCAGGGGGAAGCCGAGCTTGCGGGCGGTTCCCTCGATGATGCGCTTATTGGCCTGATGCGGCACCACCCAATCGATATCGGCCGGCGTGAGGTCGTTGGCGGTCAGCGCCTCACCCACGACCGATGCGAGATTGGTCACGGCGTGGCGGAACACTTCCTTGCCTTCCATGCGCAGGAAGCCGGTGGTTTGAGTCGTCGAGGGACCGCCGTCCACATATAGCAGGTCGTGATGGCGGCCGTCGGAATGGAGATGGGTCGACAGGATACCACGATCCTCGCTGGTGCCCTTGCCGCGACCGGCACGCAACACCACCGCCCCTGCCCCGTCGCCGAACAGCACGCAGGTGCCGCGATCGGTCCAGTCGAGAATGCGGGAGAACGTTTCGGCTCCGATCACCAGGGCGGTGCGGGCCTGTCCGGTCTTGATGAAATTGTCGGCCACCGAAAGGGCGAAAATGAAACCGGAACACACCGCCTGCAGGTCGAAGGCCGCGCCGCCGACCATGCCGATGCGGCCCTGCACCTTGGCGGCGGTGGCGGGAAAGGTGTGGTCGGGGGTGGCGGTGGCCAGCACCAGCAGGTCGACCTCGGAACCGCTGATGCCGGCGGAGGTCAGGGCGCGCTGGGCGGCGATGGTGGCGAGATCGGCGGTAGTCTCGCCCTCGGCCGCGAGGTAGCGCTGGCGAATGCCCGAGCGCTCGACGATCCACTCATCGGTGGTGTCGACGCGCCCGGCCAGTTCCTGGTTGGTGACCACGCGCTCCGGCAGATACGAACCGCAACCGACGATGTGAGATCTGAGAACCATTGTCACCGGCTTCCCGCCACGATTTGCGAGGAGCTCGGCTCGGCCGGGTTCAGCCGTGCAAATTCCTTGCGGATACGATCGTTGTAACCGTGGCTGACCAGATCGACCGCCACGCCGATGGCATTGGCGAACCCGAATGCGTCGGTGCCGCCATGGCTTTTCACCGCGATGCCGTTCAGCCCCAGGAACATGGCGCCATTGTAGCGCCTGGGATCGATGCGCACCTTCACCTTGGTCAGGGCATGCCGGGCGAACAGGTAGCCCACCTTGGCCAGCAGCGAGTTCTTGAAGCCCTCGCGCAGCAGGGCGGAATACAGCCGCACGGTGCCTTCGGCGGTCTTCAGGGCGATGTTGCCGGTGAACCCATCGGTCACCACCACGTCAACCGTGCCCTCGCAGATGTCGTTACCCTCGACGAATCCGTGGAAGCGGATGGGCAGGCCGCTCTCGCGGATGCGGGTGGCGGCGGACTTGACCGCCTCGTTACCCTTCAGTTCCTCGGCACCGACATTGAGGATGCCGATGGTGGGGTTCTCCAGCCCGAGCACGGCGCGGGCGAACACCTCTCCCATCACGGCGAACTGGAACAGGTTGTTGGCGTCGCAGTCGACGTTAGCCCCGAGATCGAGCATCACCGTCTCGCCGCGCACCGTCGGAAACAACCCGGCGATGGCGGGGCGATCGATGCCCGGCAAGGTCCGCAGCACGAACTTGGAGACCGCCATCAGCGCGCCGGTGTTGCCGGCCGAGACCACGCCGGCCGCCTCGCCCTTATGCACGGCGTCGACGGCCAGCCACATGCTGGAGCGACGGCCATTGCGCAGGACCTGGCTGGGCTTGTCCTCGTTGGCCACGGCCTCGTCGGTGTGGCGAACGGTGCAGACGGCCTTCAGGTGAGGTTGACGATCGAGCAGCGCCTCGACCTGGACAGCATCGCCGAACAGCAGGAAGTGAACATGCGGCAGCCGCTCATGGGCCAGCCGCACCCCGTCCACAACTATGCCCGGGGCGGCATCGCCCCCCATGGCGTCAATGGCAATGGTTACGGGTGCGCTCAACTGCCCGCGCTCCCCCTCTCAAATCATACTGATCAGGCGCCGGCCTCGCCCTGGGCAACCACTTCTCGGCCGTCATAATGGCCGCAGGAGCCGCACACGTGGTGGGGCAACTTGACCTCGCCGCAATTCGGGCACTCGGCCCCGGTCTTGATGCTCAGCGCGTCATGGGCGCGACGCATGTTCCGGCGGGACTTGGAGGTTTTCTTCTTGGGGACAGCCATTTCGTTTACTCGCTCTCGGACCCGGATGGGGAAAGGGTGGTTTATTAGCCAAAAAGACCGCCGGGGGCAAGGGAATGCTTGCCCTTCATCGCTTTTTTTCCTTCATACCGGCCAGCGCGGCGAAGGGATTGCGACGCTCCTCTGCCATGTCGGGAGCCTCGGCCGGTGGTTCGAAGGCGGCTCCCGGTACCCGGGGAAATGGATTCAACTCCAGCGCCAACTGTTCGGCCACCGCCTCCCCCATGTCGATGGCACCATCAACGATGGTGTCGGGCGGATCGTCACCCTCGAAAGTGAGCTCGATCTCGCCATCGCCGTCGTCGTCTGCGTCCTCAGGACCATAGGTCAATTCGAAGGCCACGTCGAGACTGCTGGCAATCGGCTGCAGGGTAACGACGCAGGACTGCACCACCTTGGCGGAAAGGCTGCCGGACAGACGCACCAGTCCGCCGGACAATGGTTTGAGGCGCAGCCGCGCCGACAGGCTGGACAGTTCCACCAGTCCGAAACGTCCGGCCAGGGCGCGGCGTTCGGCCTCGGTCGCCTCGATCTCGAAATCGCTGCCGGCCGGCCCCAACCGCTCGACACGCACCGGACGCGAAAACTCCACTTCCATGCTCAAACCTCCGCCCTCGGATCATCCACCGGAGCGAAATCCAGCCGCCCCTCAAGCAACGCCACGGCGTCCTGATGTTCCACATGGGCGAGTTGGCGGCGCACATAGGCCGCCATGCCGGCAACATGCTGGGGCGTCGCCGCCACCGTGCCATAAAGGTTGCGCTCCAGCGCCGCCCGCAACGCCGCCTCGTCGGCCGCCAGAGCATGGTCATAGGCGGCGGCGCGGCCGAAGAAGGCTTTGGCCATGTCCTTGACCTTGTTGCCGACCCCCAGGTCGCTCACCCCCATTTCACGGAGGTTGTGGTCCATATCGGCGAACATGAGATCGAACAGGGCCTGCGACAAGGCTTTGGCCTCCTCGCCCGGCACCCCGACCAGTCGGCGCATGGCAAGGTGCGCGTGCAGCACGATGAGATCGAAACGGCCATCGACGCTGTCGGGTACGCCGAGGCCGGTATAGAACTCAGGCCGTCGGGCCGCCTCGACGACGGCGGCGTAGAGGTCGAAGGCGACGCGCTCGCGGCGGCGGCGCTCGCGGATGCGGCGGAACGGCATGATGTCCATGATCCCAAGGGCGACGTTGACAATTCGATGCGGGGGCGCGCAATGTTCCTCCAACATTGGCCACGCAAGGCCGCCCCCGTCAATGATTCCGGCATCGCTGCACATGAAGAACAGACTGCCCGCCATTCTCGCCGCCGCCGCCCTCGGCTTGGCGGCCCAGGCCTGTACCCCGAACGTCGACATGCGCGGCAACCTGCCCCATGCCGATCTGCTCTCCCAGGTGGCGGTGGGCAAGTCCACCCGCGACGATGTGCTTGTTCTGCTGGGCTCGCCCTCCACCGTCAACTCGTATGGCGAGGAGACCTGGAACTACATCTCGTCGCGCACCGAAAGCGTCGCCTTCTTCGCGCCCGAGACCAAGGAGCGTAAGGTCATCACCGTCGTGTTCAACCGTGCCGGCGTGGTCAAGGACATGTCCACCAAGGGGCTGGAAGACGGCAAGGAACTTCAGGTCGTCGAACGCGAAACCCCCTCGGCCGGCAAGGAACTGAATCTCCTGCAGCAGATGGTCGGCAATGTCGGCCGTTTCTCCAAGGAAGGCAGCGGCGGCGGCATGGGTGGCCACGGTGGCCCGATGCCCACGGGACGCTAGCGCTCAGATTCATTCAGATAGTGCAGGCGACGTGCGTGGTGAACTGCCGCCCACCACATTTAGGACCGGCAGGTTAACCGCTTAATGGCACCTGTGTGCCGTGATCAGTCGCTCATCCCTGTGATTTGGAACGACCTAATTGTGGCCGACACCGTCGATGCCCGTCGGAAGATCGGGATTGCCCCGGACGCAGAATCGGAAATGCGGTACCCAACCCGCGTATCAGAGCTTGATCACCGACGTCCAAAGCGCCCCGCTCCCACCCCTGCGCGATCCCGTCAAGCCCCCGCTGTGTCACAGCGGCAGGACGTGCTCGACCAATGGGGTTGACAACGGACATCAGAGCGTCCTGGCGAGACGGAATCCCAGACTGAAGTAGCGGTCGTCTGGGGTGCTCCTGCCGCGGAAGGCGGAGCGGAGGCTCTTCGGAAGGCTGTCCCAGGAACCGCCCCGGCGCACGCGGAAGCAGGCATTTGTACCTATTATCGGACTTCCATCCGATGGCGCATTCGCGTAGCCGTCCGCAAAGCAATCCTGTACCCACTCCCAGACGTTCCCATGCATGTCGTAAAGACCGAAAGCGTTGGCCACCTTGCTCCCCACCGGCGCCGTCCGTCCGCCGGAATTGGCGGCATAGACCGCCGCCGAGGACAGGCAGCCCTCGGAGT
>CAJANL010000237.1 GCA_903941105.1 uncultured Rhodospirillaceae bacterium | reverse complement strand
GGTGTTCCATGCCGCCGGCGTGTCGTGGACGCTGTCGACCAAGGCTTCCGAAGCCGGCAACTTCGGCATGTTCATCGGCAACTACGACCAGATGCGCCAGATCAGCCTGCGCGTCCGCGAGGCCGCCCGCGAGCTGGGCGTCAAGCGCATCATCTTCGGCGAGTGCGGCCACGCCTGGCGTGTCGCCTACAGCTTCCTCAACACCCTGGCCGGTCCGTGGGATTTCCTCGACCAGCGCTACCCGGTGCCGCAGCACATCCTGGAGTTCACCTGGGACCTGATCCGCCGCGGCGGCATCAGGCTCGACCGCTCGGCCAACGAGGGCAAGGTGCTGACCGTCCACGATTCGTGCAACGTGGCGCGCGGCGCCCGCATGGGCGACTTTCCCGGCGGCCAGTTCGTCATCCCGCGCGACGTGATCAAGGCGGCGGTGCCGACCTTCGTCGACATGCACGCCGATACCATCTGCGAGAAGACCTTCTGCTGCGGCGGCGGTGGTGGCCTGCTCACCGATGAGTTGATGGACCTCCGTCTCAAGGGCGCCAAGCCCCGCATGGAGGCCTACAAGCAGGTGGTCGAGGACAAGGGCGTCACCCACATGGCCGCCATGTGCGCCATCTGCAAGGCACAGTTCACCAAAATATTGCCGTACTACGGCTACGACCGCGAGATGGTGGTGTCGGTTCACCAGTTGGTGGGCGACGCCATTCTCCTCGGCAACAACGACTAGGGGTTAACCCCCAGGGAGAGGGACATGGCAGCCAAGACGACCGCCAAGGCGACCACAGAAGGCCGCAACTTCCGCCGCTACAAGGACGGCGACCACAAGCCCGGCTCATGGTCGAAGCAGATCTTCCAGGCCGGCTGGTCGCACAAGTGTCCCACCTACGTGCTGCGCACGCCGCCGTGCTCGGGCAGCTGCCCGTCGGGCCACGACATCCGCGGCTGGCTCGACATCGTGCGCGGCGTCGAGAAGCCGCCGGCGGGCCTGAGCTGGCAGGAATACGCCTTCCGCCGCATGACCGAGGCCAACCCGTTCCCCGGCGTCATGGGCCGCGTCTGCCCGGCGCCCTGCGAGCAGGGCTGCAATCGCAACGCGGTCGAGGAACATGTCGGCATCAATTCGGTCGAGCACTTCATCGGCAATTGGGCCATCGAGAACAAGGTCGGCTTTCCCAAGCCCGAGACCGAAACCGGCAAGAAGATCGCAGTCATCGGCGGCGGCCCGGCCGGCCTGTCGGCGGCCTATCATCTGCGCCGCCGCGGTCACTCGGTGACGGTGTTCGAGGAGAAGCCCCTGCTGGGCGGCTTCATGCGCTACGGCATCCCCGGCTACCGCACGCCGCGCGACATGCTGGATGCCGAGATCAATCGCATCATCGACATGGGCGTCGAGGTCAGGGCCAACACCCGCGTCGGCCGCGACATCACGGTGGCCGAGATCGAGGCCGGGTTCGACGCCCTGTTCTGGGGTCTCGGCACCCATTCCGGCCGTGGCCTGCCCATCCCGGGCTGGAAAGACAGCTCCAACTGCATCTCCGGCGTCGCCTTCCTCAAGGCCTTCAACGAGGGCCGGCTGCAGGCGGTGACGGGCAAGATCATCGTCATCGGCGGTGGCGACACCTCCATCGACGTTGCCTCGGTGGCCCGTCGCCTCGGCCACATCGCTGAAGTCTCGCAGCAGGACCGCATCGAGCACATCATCCTCGGCCAGACCGCCCACGACGTCGCCGCCACCGCGGTGCGCGAGGGGGCAGACGTGACGCTGACCTCGCTGTTCCCGGTGGAGAAGATGTTCGCCGCCCAGCGCGAGATCGACGACGCCAAGCGCGAAGGCGTCGACATCAAGGGCGGCGTCATGCCGCTGGAGGTGATCCGGGGCGCCGACGGCCGCGCCGTGGCGCTCAAGCTGTGCCAGTGCACCATGGACGGCATGACCCCCATCCCTACCGCCGGCACCGAGTTCACCCTTGAGGCAGAGCTGATCGTCGCCGCCATCGGCCAGAAGGGCGACCTTGCCGACCTGCCCGAGATCGACAACGGCAACGGCTTCATCAACGCCGACCGCACCATGCGCGTTCCCGGCAAGCCGAAGCATTTCGTCGGCGGCGACGTGGTGCGGCCGCACCTGCTGACCACCGCCGTCGGCCACGGCCGTGTCGCCTCGGCCAGCATCGACGAGTTCCTCGCCACCGGCGAGGTGGCCAAGCGGCCCAAGGTCGACGTGCATCAGTTCAACCTGCTCAACAAGCTGCGCGAGGCCAACCTGCAGCCGACCGCCTACGAGGGTGGGGCGGTGCGCGGCACCTCGTCGGCCAAGTTTGCGGTGCACAACTTCGAGGACCGCGCCGCCAACGAGATCATTCCGCACGACCAGCTGTTCCTCGGCCACTTCCTCAACAGCGCCCGCCACCACCGCGAGGAGGTGCATATTGACGCCGATCAGGTGATCGGCAATTTCCAGGAACGCCTGATGGCGTTGACGGATGCCCAGGTGGTGGACGAGGCCAAGCGCTGCATGTCCTGCGGCCTGTGCTTCGAATGCGACAACTGCGTCGTGTTCTGCCCGCAGGGCGCGGTCAGCCGCGTCAGGAAGGACAGCCGCACCACCGGCCGCTACGTCGAGACCGACTACTTCAAGTGCGTCGGCTGCCACATCTGCACCGATGTCTGCCCCACCGGCTTCATCCAGATGGGGCTCGGGGAGTAACACGGCGATGAAATGGCTCGGCGCTCTGCTGGTTTGCCTGATGCTCACCCTGCCGGCCTTGGCGGCGGACCTGCCGGTCCTTCCCAAGGCCAAGGGAGGGGCTTGTGTCGAGGACACCCAGTCCATGCGGCGCAACCACATGGATCTGCTCAAGCACCAGCGTGACGCCACGCTGCGCGAGGGCGTCCGGGGCGCCAGGCATTCCCTCAAGGACTGCGTCGCCTGCCACGCCACCGAGGGCAAGGCCATCAATGCCGAGGGGCAGTTCTGCCAGTCCTGCCATACCTACGCCGCCGTCGCCATCGACTGCTTCGACTGTCACGCCACCACGCCCGGCAAGACCAAGCAGGCGCACGCCGGGGGAGACGTCCGATGACCGACACCGCCCGCCGCCGCTTCCTGCAAGGCTCTGCCGCCACCGTGGCGCTCGCCCCCGGGCTGACGCTGATCGCCCAGGCTCAGGCCGCCGGCCCGGCTTCGGCCACCCGCCGCTGGGGCCTGCTGATCGACACCGCCAAATGCACCGCCGACTGCACCGCCTGCGTCTCGGCCTGTGGCGACGAGATGGGGTTGGCTGGCCACGGCCGCCCGGCCACCGACGCCCAGTACCTTCGCAAGCTGACGGTCAAGGACCCGACCTCGGGTAACAGCCACGTGGTGCCGGTGATGTGCCAGCACTGCGCCAAGCCGCCCTGTGTCGACGTCTGCCCCACCGGCGCCTCGATGAAGCGGGCCGACGGTATCGTACTGGTGGATCGCCACATTTGCATCGGCTGCCGCTACTGCATGATGGCCTGCCCCTACAAGGCGCGTTCCTTCGCCCATGAGGACCAGACAGGCCAGCAGCCGTATCTGCCGCGCGGCAAGGGCACCGTCGAGGCCTGCACGCTGTGCGTCCATCGCATCGACGAGGGTCGTCCGCCGGCCTGCGTCGAATCCTGCCAGGGCAAGGGCCAGGGGGCCATGCTGTTCGGCGACCTCAACGACCGCTCCAGCGAGATCGCCCAGCGCGTCGCCAAGGAAGCCACCACCCGCATCCGCGCCGATCTCGGCCTGGATCCGGGCGTGCGCTACCAGGGGATCTGAGCCATGAAGAAGGTCGTCTATTCCGAGATCACCGCGCTCACCCCCGGCTGGCTGGCCCTGGTGGGCGGCCTGGGCGTGGTGGTGCTGGCGGCGCTGGGGGCCGTCTTCTACATGGAGCACAACGGCCACTGGGTCACCGGCATGACCAATCAGGTGGTGTGGGGCATGCCGCACGTCTTCGCGGTGTTCCTCATCGTCGCCGCCTCGGGGGCCCTGAACGTCGCCTCCATCGGCTCGGTGTTCGGGCGCGAGCCGTTTCAGCCGCTGGGCCGCCTGTCGGGCCTGCTGGCCATCGCGCTGCTGGCCGGCGGACTGGCGGTGCTGGTGCTCGACCTGGGACGGCCGGACCGCCTGATGGTGGCCATGACCCATTTCAACTTCAAATCCATCTTCGCCTGGAACGTCATCCTCTATTCCGGCTTCTTCGGCATCGTCGCGGCCTATCTGTGGACCATGATGGACTGGAAGGTGAAGCCCTTCTACAAGCCGGCCGCCATCCTCGCCTTCAGCTGGCGGCTGGTGCTGACCACCGGTACCGGCTCGATCTTCGGCTTCCTGGTCGCCCGCGAGGCCTATGGCCAGGCGGTGATGGCGCCCTTGTTCATCGCCATGTCCTTCGCCTACGGCCTGGCGGTGTTCATCCTGGTGCTGGTGGCGAGCTACCGCCTGACCGGCCGCGAGCTGGGGACCGGGCTGATCAACCGCCTGGGCCGCCTGCTGGCGCTGTTCTGCGCCGCCAACCTCTATTTCGTCGCCCTGCAGCACGTCACCGCGCTGTACTTCGCCGGCCGTGGCGCCGTCGAGGCCTGGGTACTGACCGGGGCCGGCGGCCTCACCCTGCTGTTCTGGCTGGCGCAGGTCGGTCTTGGCGGCGTGCTGCCCATGGCCATGGGCTGGGGTACCTGCTCGCACCGCCGCGTGGTGGTGCCTATGGCGGCGGCGCTGGTGATCCTGGGCGGCATCGCCCAGGTCTACATCATCATCGTCGGCGGCCAGAGCTGGCCTCTGACCCTGTTTCCCGGCATGGAGGTGTCGTCCACCTTCTTCGACGGCCAGATCCACGCCTACTCTCCCAGCCTGCCGGAAATCGTGCTGGGAATCGGCGGCTTCGCCATCGCCCTGCTGGTGACGGTGGTGGGGGCGACGGTGCTGCGCTTCCTGCCGGAGGGGTTGGCGGACTGACGGATTGTGGTGGGGCCACGATAGATGATCTACCGCGACACAGAGATGTCGTGCCGGCAAGGGCGGCAATAGTCCGGGCAAGATCTGTCGCGGATCGCGGCTTGGTATTATAAAGTTCCGGTATTGAACGACCGCCGGGCCCGCAGGGCCGCGCTGATGGTACCGTCGTCGAGGTAGTCCAGCTCGCCGCCCACCGGCACGCCATGGGCGAGGCCCGAGACCGCCTTGCCCAGGGGGGCCAGCCGGTCGGCGAGGTAGTGGGCGGTGGTCTGGCCCTCGACGGTGGCGGGGGTGGCGAGGATGACCTCGCTCACCGTGGGGCGGCGCACCCGCTCCACCAGGCGGTTGATGCCGAGGTCGTCCGGCCCCACCCCATCCAGGGCCGACAGCAACCCGCCCAGTACGTGATACCGGCCCTGGAAGGCCGCGGTGCGCTCCATGGCCCACAGGGATGCCACGTCCTCGACGACACAGATCAGGCCGTCATCGCGCCGCGGGTCGGTGCAGACGCCGCAGGGGTCGATGGAATCGAAGTTGCCGCAGACCGAGCAGGTCTTGACCTTGTCCGCCGCGGCCGCCATGGCCGCCGCCAGGGGCACCAGCAGGGTGTCGCGCTTCTCCACCAGCCGCAACGCCACCCGCCGCGCCGAGCGCGGCCCCAGTCCGGGCAGTCGGGACAGAAGCTGGATCAGGCGCTCGATCTCGGGGCCGACCATGGCACAGGCGTCAGAACGGCAGCTTGAAGCCGGGCGGCAGATTGAGGCCGCCGGTGAGCTTGCCCATTTCCTCCTGCATGGCGGCTTCGACCTTGACCTTGGCATCGTTGAAGGCGGCGACGATCAGGTCCTCCAGCACCTCGACATCCTCGGGATTGGCCAGTGCCTTGTCGATCTTGACCGTCTTGACCTCGAACTTGCCGTTGAGCGTTATCTGCAGCATGCCGCCGCCGGCGGCACCGCCCACTTCCATCTCCTGCAGCTTCTCCTGCATCTCGCCCATCTTGGCCTGCATCTGCGAGGCCTGCTTCATCAGGTTGCCGAGATTCTTCATGCGTCTTCCTCTCCTTGGGTGAAGTCGGCGTCCAATATCACGGCATCGCCCTCGTCGTCACCCTCGCCGCCCAAGGGCGCGAGGTCGCGCACCAGCTCGATGGCCGAGCCGGAGAAGGCACTCAGCACCGCCCGCACCAGCGGATGGTTGGCGGCATCCTCGCGCCTGCGGTGCTCGGCCTCGGCCTCCTGTTCGGCCAGGGTCGCCTGGGCGGTCTCGGTGAGGTTGAGCGACACCGTCCAGCGCCGCCCGGTCCATTCCGACAGCAGGCGGGAAACGCGCGGCGCCAGATCGCTGGGAGCACCCGACTGCGGCCGGAACTCCAGCCGGCCCGGCTCGAATTTCACCAGATTGACGCCGGTGCGCAGTTGCACCGCCAACACGCCCTCGCGCTTGTCGCCGAACAGCTTGACCACATCGGCGAAGCTGGCCGGCATGGGCGGCAGGGGCGTCGGCTGCGGTGCCGGAGCCAGCTTGAGCGCCGTGGCGCCGGGGCCTTCCGCCGGGGCCATGCCGATGCGCCCCGGCGCGGCGGCCTCGGTGAACCCACCGCCGCCGGGCGCGGAACCGCCGCCCCGTGGCCCCGGGGGTGGCCCCGAGGGCGGCGGCGGGTTGCGGCGCAACTGTTCGACCAGTTCGGCCGGCGAGGGCAACTCGGCGGCATAGGCCAGCCGCACCACCGCCATTTCGGCCGCCTGCAACGGATTGGGAGCGGAACGGGTTTCCGCCAGTCCCTTCAGCAGCATCTGCCACGCCCGGGTCAGCGCCGCCATGCTAAGCGCCTTGGCCATCTCGGCCCCCTTGACCCGCTCGGTCTCGGACGCGGCGGCGGCGATGTCGGCGGCATCGGGGGTGATCTTGAGCCGCGTCAGCCAGTGGGCCAACTCGAGCATGTCCTGCACCACCACCGCCGGATCGGCGCCGGCGGCATACTGATCGCCGATCATGTCGAGCGCCTCGGCGACGTGGCCGCGCATCACCGCCTCGAACAGGTCGAAGACACGGGCGCGGTCGGCCAGGCCCAGCATGTCGCGCACCTGCAGTTCGGTGACCGCTCCGGCGCCGTGGCTGATGGCCTGGTCGAGCAGCGACAGGCCGTCGCGCACGCTGCCGTCGGCGGCCCGCGCGATCAGCCTCAGCGCCGCCTCGTCGATCTCGGCGCCCTCCTTGGCGGCGATGGCGCGGAAATGGGCGGCCAGCACATCCATCTCGACCCGGCGCAGGTCGAAGCGCTGGCAGCGCGACAGCACGGTCACCGGGATCTTGCGGATCTCGGTGGTGGCGAAAACGAACTTCACGTGCTCGGGCGGTTCCTCCAGCGTCTTGAGCAGCGCGTTGAACGCCGCCGTCGACAGCATGTGGACCTCGTCGATGATGTAGATCTTAAAGCGCGCCGAGGTGGGGCGGTACCGTACCCCTTCGATGATCTCACGGATGTCGTTGACGCCGGTGCGGCTCGCGGCATCCATCTCCAGGATGTCGACATGGCGGTCGTCGGCGATGGCGCGGCAGTGCTCGCAGGTTCCGCAGGGCTCGATGGTCGGGCCGCCCTTGCCGTCGATGCCGACGCAGTTCAGCGCCCGGGCGATGATGCGGGCGGTGGTGGTCTTGCCGACGCCCCGCACCCCGGTCAGCACGAAGGCATGCGCCAGGCGCCCCGACTGGATGGCATTGGTCAGGGTGCGTACCAGCGCCTCCTGGCCGATCAGCCCGGCGAAGTCGGTCGGCCGGTATTTGCGGGCCAGGACGCGGTATGGAGCGGGGGCGGGGATGTCGGTCATCACAGGAGGATATATCGTGCCGGCGACGGTGGAAAGGGAGGCCCAATGAAAAAGGCCCCGGTCACCCGGGGCCTTCGTCGTCGTTATGCCTGTCGGATCAGCGGACGAACACCTGCACCTCGCCGCCGCCGGCGGTATTGCCGGTGGTCGAGGTGACGCGGATGCGGTTGGCCGGCAGGTTCATGTTGGTGAGTGAACGCACCACCGCGTCGGCATTGCGCCGGGCCGTGGTTGCCGACAGGGCCTGCTGACCGGGAGTGGCGCCGGACGGCGCCACGGCGACCACCTCGAAGGCGGCGCTGGGACGGCGGTCGAGCGCCCCCTTGATGGCGGCATACAGGGCAGGCTCGTAATTCACGTTCGGCTTGTCGAAGCGGATGGTCACCAGCGCGGCGTCGGTGGTGACGGCGGCGCGCGGGGCGGCCATGGGCATGTCGTAGCTGGCCGGCGAAACGGCGGCGCCACGACCGGCGAGGCTGGAGCCGAACAGCTGGCCGTTCTTGATGGCGACGGCCAGGGTGTTGAGGTTCTGCTTCTCGCTGGCGACGTAGGACTGCTGGCGGGTGGCATCCTCGGTCAGTTCGGTGAGCAGGCGTTCGACCAGAACCACGGTGCGGTTGGTCTCATCCTCAAGGATGCGCAACTGGCGGTGATCTTCATCGACGGCACCGGACAGGCTGCGGGCGGCCCGCACCGAGTCCAGCAGGTAGCCGGCCATGGTCGAGGACGAGGTCACCTCGTTGGCAAGGCGGTTCATCTTGAGGACGTCGTCAGTGATGCGGTCGAGTTCGCCCTGGGCTGCGTTCCACTGCTGGGTCAGGATGGGATTGCCCGGCGTGGTTCCCACCTGCAGGCGCGCATTGATGGCTGCCACGGTGCCGTGGTAGCGCTGCGAATCCTGGACGGTATCGTTGCGGATGGCCTGGAGGGCCTGGTTCTGCCGCGACAGATTGCCTTGCAACTGCTGCAGGTCGCCGCGTAGCGATGCCACCTTGCCGCCGACGAAGGTGCCGGTGGCCGCCCCCGGAGTGACCCCGGGCGGCTCGAACGTCGAGGCGCCGAGGGCAGGCGGGTTTCCGCCGCCAGAGCCGGCCGCTTGGCCCTGTTGAACGGTCCCGGAGGACGGAAAGAGTGCTTCCTCGGCGAACGAGCATCCGCTTGCCAGGAGAACCGCGCACAAGGCGACGGCATGGGTCTTTTTCAGGGCCATGTGGATCTGTTTACCTTATAGTTCGCCGCTTCGGGACAAAGACCACCGGGCCGGCAAATCCCCCGCGCAAAGAAATACGGATTGCCCCCCGCCAACTTTGGGCGGGATTTTACGCAATGGGACAGTTTCCTACAAGCCCGGTTTTATGCAGAAATGAACGTCGGGCCATTTTCAGGCTGCATTTAGCACTTGCGCCTCTAAAAACCTTTGTGTAAGTTCCGCGTCCTCCGCAGCTGCCCCGTCAGGAGCGGTCGCGGGATGCGCCCGTAGCTCAATTGGATAGAGCATCAGACTACGAATCTGAGGGTTGGACGTTCGAGTCGTTCCGGGCGCGCCATTTTTTCCTTGGGAAACCAAGGACTTCCGAAGCCCCGCCAGCGAGCGGGGCTTTGTCGTTTCCGGGCGTCCCACGTCAGCCCCACGGATGCGCGAAACCCCATATTGACGGGCGATAAAGACGGCGACCACGCAATTGCCTGCCAGGATCCTACCATCATCCTGGTCAAGTTCAGCTGGCCAAAAATTTAATGCCCCCCTGCAATATGGCTTCAACTTACGACGGCGTGGCCGCTGGAGGTCTTCAACATCTTACGGTAGATTTATCTTCCATTGCGCGGCGTGTGTAGGCACGCCCCTGCGGGACCACGAGGGGGATCTCATGAAACTGTCCGTTCGCTCGATGGCAGCAGGGGCCATGGCTTTTGTCATTGCTGCCTGCACCGCCGTACAGGCCCCAATCACGGGCCGAACCCAGTACATGGCCGTGCCTGAGCAGACCATTGTCAACACGGGTGTGCAGAACTACGCGGCAGAGATCGGACGGTATGCCAAAGAAGGACACCTCAACGTCAACGCAGCAGAGACCGCCCGAGTCAAGCGGCTAGCGACGCGGATTGTGCAGCAGGCCAGGACCATTCGGCCGGAGGCGGCGTCATGGTCTTGGGACGTCAGCGTCGCCAATTCCACAGAAATCAATGCCCACTGCTATCCGGGCGGCAAGATCGTAGTTTTCTCCAGCCTAATCAGGAAATTGAACCTGACCGACGACGAGTTGGCCGCCGTAATGGCCCACGAAGTGTCCCACGCACTCGCCCAGCACCAGCGCGAAGCCATTAGCGAGAAGATAACTGAGCAGCTGATCTTGGGCATTCTCGACGTGGCTCTGGTCGCCGCCAGTAAGGGCGGGCAGCGCTACAACCCACAGATGGCGGCTAAACTCTCCGCCGAAATCTCCAGCCTGATGTTCACCTTGCCGTACTCGCGAGAGCGAGAATACGAGGCCGATCGTATCGGCTTAACGTTGATGATACGGGCGGGTTTCGACCCGCACGCCATGGAAACCGTTTTTCAGAAAATGACAGCCATCGCTTCCAAGGAGCCAAGCTACCAATCCACCCATCCCGCCAACAGCGATCGCATCGCCGCCATCAAGGCAGCTATCAATTCCGATTCCGAACTGTCCGGCCGGCAATTCAGCTATGCCAGCTTTGCCATGCAAGCCGTAGTTCCTGCGCCTTCGGCTCCGCTAGCCAGCGCCCATCAATCCAATCGCTATCAGATTCTCAAGAGCAGCGGGCCGGACGACGCCAAGCGCTTCGAGGCCCAGAGCAAGGCCGGCGATGCCAATGCACTGCTAGCATTGGGGTTGATGGAGCTGCGTGGGATCGACATTCCCATGGATAAGCAGGCCGCCGCCAAGCACATCGAGGATGCGGCCAATCGCGGGCATCCCATCGCCATGAACGAGATTGGCAACCTCTACGCAATTGGCGCAGGCGTCGACCGTAACGATGCCACTGCCGCCTCTTGGTATCAGAAAGCAGTCGATCTCGGCGTGGTAATGGCCAAGACCAATCTCGGCTTGGTCTATTACCTGGGGCGCGGCGTTCCGGCTGACCAAGCCAAGGCCGCGTTACTCCTAGAAGCACCGGCGGCGGCGGGTGTGCCGGTAGCCCAGCGTGTTCTCGGCGTCATATATATTGAAGGCAAAGGCATCCCCAAGGATATTTCCAAGGGATGGGATCTGCTGCAGCGTGCCGCTACAGCCAACGACCTCATCGCCCAGGGCAATCTCGGACGACTATTGATAGAAGGACGAGTCGTCCCGAAGAACGTCAATGATGGTGTGGCCTACTTGGAGCAGGCGGCAGACAACGGTCATGTCGCCGCAATGCGGCTGCTGGGAGAGATCTACGCCAAGGGCAACGGCATCTCCCAGAATGCTGACAAGGCGATCAGGTATTTCGAGCGCGCAGGCGCCCTTAACGACTCCATCTCCCTGACTTCCCTCGGAAGCCTTTACATCGCCGGCGAGACCATCCCCGATCTTCCTTACGGTAAGCTAGTACCCGCCGATCCGGCGAAGGCGTTCGGCTACTTCAAGCGTGCCGCGGATATGGGCAACGAGATCGCCCGCTACATGGTTGGCATCATGTATTTCCGGGGCCTCGGCGTCGAAAAGAACGATACCCTGGCGGAGTTCAATGTCCGCCTTAGCGCCGAGCGTGGCTATGCCCAAGCTCAGTACATCGCCGGCCAGGCCTTCACTAAAGGCGTCGTCGTAGAGAAGGATGAGGACGAAGCGGTCCGCTGGTTCAAGCTGGCCGCTGCCAAGAACCACGCCAAGGCCAAAGATGAGTTGAAGAAGCGCAGTATCGACCCGGCGACGGCTTCCGCAATTGACGGCATCCGCTGCAAGGGCGCCCAGGGTGTGGAGTTCATCCAAACCCGTGGCTCCTGTCCAGCCGGAAGTTCGCCGGTCCTGATGCAGTGCAAGTCGGGAGATGGTTCGGCATTCGAAGCTCTAAGCGGGCACTGCCCCGAAGGGACCTCGAAAGTAAGTACGCCTACACCATACTGATCGCAACGACCATTCTGCGCCCATCCGAGGGGATATGTTCCGCATTGGCGCATGAGCCGAGAGTGCATCGCCCTCATTTGTCCTTGAAAGACGGGCGAATATCGCTAAAATGCCTATTCGTTCAACAGTCTACGAATCTGAGGGTTGGACGTTCGAGTCGTTCCGGGCGCGCCATTTTTTCCTTGGGAGACCAAGGACTTCCGAAGCCCCGCCAGCGTGCGGGGCTTCGTCGTTTCCGGGTCGTCCCACGCCAGCCCCACGAATGCGCGAAACTCCGCAGCGCGGGACGACGAGGACGGTTGACCCGAAGCGGCCCGCGAATGCCCACAAGGGTCCCACTCTTCGCCTCCTGGGGCTGGGGCAGGATCAGGCCGGGCCACATCATCGTGTGGTCCCTATGGCGTCGAGCGCATCAAGCGGTCGCTCGACGCTGCCATATCCAGTGGAAAACGCAACGGTAATGTTAGAACCGGTATCCCAGCCCGGCGCCGAGCACGAAGCCGCCGGCATCCGCATCGGTAGAAAGCGGGCGGGTCGCGCCGGCGACGCCGCCCAGGGACAGGCCGGGGGTGATGTCACGGGTCCAACTCAGGGACAGGCTGAGGTCGCCGCTCGGACGATAGCCCTCGAAACCGGCCAGCCCCGGTTGCGACGCGTTGAGTGAGAAAGCTTGCGGCCGCGTCCAATCGGCCCCCAGGCGAAGCTGGGTGGTGCCCGCGATTCCGAGCACCGGGGTCGCAGTGGAAGCCGACAGATCGGCGGCCAAACTGCCCTCGCCACTCCGCACTGACGAATTAAATCGGTAATCGTTGAGGTCGTAGGTGACATAGCCGCCCAACGCCAGACGGTCGCGGCCCGAGAACGTCAGGGGCGACACGACTTCCGACAGCGCGCCGAGGCGGGTGGCGCCGACGACGTAGAGATCGCTGCGCACCTCGCCGCCGCCAAGCCCGCCCAACACCAGCCGTGGCCCCTCGGCGGCGGATACGCCGCACGCTGAAAAGGCAAGGACCAAGGCGGAAATGGTGACACGACACAACATGAGCGGAACAACCCGAGGTGATCTACGCCAGATATAGTCGCTGTTCGCGGATGCGAAAAGGCCCGGAGGCAGGCTGGCCTCGCTTTAGAGTCACAGTGTGACGATTTTGCACCAGCGGCCTGCCCCGAAGCTCCGCCCCCACCGTCTTTACGCTCCCTTTACACTCTGCCATATGGAACGCTGATGCGGACCGGGTGTAGGGATTCCAGCGCTGGAATCTCAACCGGAGAGCCATGATGCTCGACATCGTTTTCATCACCACCGTGCTGGCCGTCTTCGCCCTGGGCGGATTGTTCGTCCGCGCCTGCGAACAGATCTGACGGAGGGTTTCCCATGTCCCTCGACCTCATCCTCGGCGCGGTCACCGCCCTGGGCCTGCTGGGCTATCTCGGCTTCGTGCTGATCCGCCCCGAGCGTTTCTAGGAGGACGCCATGGACGCCTACGGCATCCTTCAAATCCTGATCTACATCGCCATCATCGTGGCGCTCACCCCGGTTGCCGGTGGCTTCATGGCGCGCCTGTTCGAGGGCAGGCGGGTGCTGTTGACGCCCGTGCTGGCCCCCGTCGAACGCGGCATCTACCGCTTGTGCGGCATCGACGCCAACCGCGACCAGCACTGGACCGGCTATGCCCTGTCGCTGCTGGCCGTCAACCTGGCCGGCGCGCTGGCCCTCTATGCCCTGCAGCGCCTGCAGGTCTGGCTGCCGCTCAATCCCGCCGGCATGACCAACGTCGCTCCCGACCTGGCCTTCAACACGGCGGTCAGCTTCGTCACCAATACCAACTGGCAGTCCTATGGCGGTGAAAGCACCATGAGCTATCTGGTGCAGATGGCCGGCTTCACCGTGCAGAACTTCCTGTCGGCGGCCACCGGCATCGCCGTGGCCATCGCCCTGATCCGCGGCTTCTCGCGCCACACCTCGCGGGCCATCGGCAATTTCTATGTCGATCTCACCCGTGCCGTGCTCTACCTGCTGCTGCCGCTCTGCGTCATCGGCGCCGTGGTGCTGGTGGCCCAGGGCGTGCCGCAGAACCTGTCGGCCTATGTGGAGGCCACCACCCTTGAGGGGGCGCAGCAGGTGATCGCCCAGGGGCCGGTGGCGTCGCAGATGATGATCAAGCATCTCGGCACCAATGGCGGCGGCTTCTTCAACGCCAATGCCGCCCACCCCTACGAGAACCCCACCGCCCTGGTCAACCTGATCCACATGGTGGCGATCTTCGTCATCGGTGCCGGGCTGACCAACACCTTCGGCCGCATGGTCGGCGACCCTCGCCAGGGCTGGGCCATCCTGGCCGCCATGGGCGTGCTGTTCGTGGCCGGCGTCACCGCCACCTATTGGGCCGAGATCCAGGGTAATCCCGCCCTGACCGCCCTTGGCGTCGATCCGCTGGCCGGCAGCATGGAGGGAAAGGAGGTTCGCTTCGGCATCGCTCTGTCGTCCTTGTTCGCCGTCATCACCACGGCGGCCAGTTGCGGCGCGGTGATCGCCATGCATGACAGCCTGATGCCGCTGGCCGGCATGGTGCCGCTGATCAACATGATGCTGGGCGAGATCATCATCGGCGGCGTCGGCGCCGGCCTCTACGGCATGCTGATCTTCATCATCCACGCCGTCTTCATCGCCGGGCTGATGGTCGGCCGCACTCCGGAATATCTGGGCAAGAAGATCGAGGCGCGCGAGGTCAAGCTGGCGGTCATCGCCGTGCTGATCTTCCCGCTGGGGGCGCTCGGCCTGGGCGCCGTCGGCCTGCTGGCCGGTCCCGCCGCCATCCCCGCCGCCGGGCCGCACGGCCTGACCGAGGTGCTCTACGCCTACACCTCGGCCACCGCCAACAACGGCTCGGCCTTCGGCGGCTTCGGCGCCAACACGCCCTTGCACAACACCCTGCTGGGCATCGCCATGCTGCTGGGGCGTTTCGTGGTCATCATCCCGGCGCTGGCCATCGCGGGCTCGGTGGCGGCCAAGCGGACGGTTCCGGCCTCGGCGGGTACCTTTCCCACCCATGGCTGGCTGTTCGTCGCCCTGCTGATCGGCGTCATCCTGGTGGTCGGAGGCTTGACCTTCTTCCCCGTCCTCGCCCTTGGGCCCATCGTCGAGCATCTGATGCTCGGCAGCCAAACGCTCTTCTAGGGCACCCTGTTCTAAGAGGTTCGTCATGAGCATCCATCGTCCCAAGGACCTGTCGCTGCTGGACGGCGCCATCCTCGGCCAGGCGGCCAAGGACGCCGTGGTCAAGCTGGACCCGCGGCAACTGGTCAAGAACCCGGTGATGTTCGCCACCGGCATCGTGGCGCTGCTGTCCACCGTGTTGTCGTTCCGCGACGCCGGCGGCACGCATTTCGCCGTCATGATGCAGATCTCGGCCTGGCTGTGGTTCACCGTGCTGTTCGCCAACTTCGCCGAGGCCATCGCCGAGGGGCGCGGCAAGGCGCAGGCCAATTCCCTGCGCGGCACCAAGACCGGGACCGCCGCCAGGAAGGTCACCGCCATCGACGACGCCAATCCGCTGCGGATTTCGGCCGACAAGCTGCGGGCCGGCGACCTGGTGGTGTGCGAGGCTGGCGACACCATCCCCGGCGACGGCGACGTCATTGCCGGCATCGCCACCATCGACGAAAGCGCCATCACCGGCGAGTCTGCCCCGGTCATCCGGGAATCGGGCGGCGACCGTTCGGCGGTCACGGGGGGCACCCGCGTGGTGTCCGACCGCATCGTCGTCCGGATCACCGCCAATCCCGGCCAATCCTTCCTCGATCGCATGATCGCCCTGGTGGAAGGGGCCAAGCGCCAGAGGACCCCCAACGAGATCGCGCTTACCATCCTGCTGGTGGGCATGAGCCTGATCTTCCTGATCGTGGTGGCCACCCTGCCGGCCTGGGCCTCGTGGTCGGGCACCACCATCCCGATGGTGTTCCTGGTCGCCCTGTTCGTGACGCTGATCCCCACCACCATCGGCGGCCTGCTCTCGGCCATCGGCATCGCCGGCATGGACCGGCTGGTGAAGTTCAACGTCATCGCCAAATCGGGCCGTTCGGTCGAGGCAGCCGGCGATATCGACGTGCTGTTGCTGGACAAGACCGGCACCATCACCCTGGGGGCTCGCCAGGCGGCGGAATTCCTGCCCTTGCCCAACGTCAACGAGCGTGAGCTGGCCGAGGCGGCCTTCCTCGCGTCGCTGGCCGACGACACCCCCGAGGGCAAGTCCATCGTCGCCCTGGCCAGAAGCCGCTTTGGCCTGAGCGAACCCAAGTCGGGCGGAACCTTCATCCCGTTCTCGGCCCATACCCGCATGAGCGGCGTCGATCTGGATGGCGTGGAAATCCGCAAAGGGGCGAGCGACGCCATCTCCCGCTATGTCGCCGACAAGGGCGGTCGGACGCCCAATAGCGTGCCCAAGGAACTGGTGCAGGCGGTGGAACGGGTGGGCAAGGCCGGCGGCACGCCGCTGGTGGTGGCGCGCGGCGACCGGCTGCTGGGTGTCATCCATCTCAAGGACATCATCAAGCCCGGCATCCGCGAGCGCTTCGCCACCCTGCGCGCCATGGGCATCAAGACGGTGATGATCACCGGTGACAACCCGCTGACCGCCGCAGCCATCGCCGCCGAAGCCGGTGTCGATGACTTCCTGGCCGAGGCGACGCCGGAGAGGAAGCTGGAGCTGATCCGCGACTACCAGAAGGGTGGTCGTCTGGTGGCCATGTGCGGCGACGGCTCCAACGACGCGCCCGCCCTGGCGCAGGCCGATGTGGGGGTGGCGATGAACACCGGCACCCAGGCGGCGCGCGAGGCCGGCAACATGGTGGACCTGGAAAGCGACCCCACCAAGCTGATTGAGATCGTCATGATCGGCAAGCAGCTGCTGATGAGCCGGGGGTCGCTGACCACCTTCTCCATCGCCAACGACGTGGCCAAATACTTCGCCATCATCCCGGCGCTGTTCCTGGCCTCCTACCCCCAGCTCCAGGCGCTCAACGTCATGGGACTGGCCAGCCCCCAGTCCGCCATCCTGTCGGCGATCATCTTCAACGCGCTGATCATCATCGCGCTGATCCCCCTGGCGCTGAAAGGCGTCACCTACAAGCCGGCCAGCGCCGAGGCGCTGCTCAAGCGCAACCTGCTGGTCTATGGCGTGGGCGGCCTGATCGTCCCCTTCGTCGGCATCAAAGTGATCGATGTCCTCGTCGCCGCCCTCGGCCTCGCCTGATCGGAGACCCGTCATGTTGAAGGAACTTCGTCCCGCCCTGGTGCTGCTGGTCGTCATGACCATCCTCACCGGCATCGCCTATCCCCTGGCCGTCACCGGCCTGGCCCAGATCACCTTCCCCTGGCAAGCAGGCGGCAGCCTGATCGAGAAGGACGGCAAAGTGGTCGGTTCGGCCCTGATCGGCCAATCCTTCACCGGCCCCGCCTATTTCTGGAGCCGGCCCTCTGCGACCACCGCCGCCGATCCCGCCGACGCCACCAAGACCGTTGCGGCGCCTTACAACGCCGCCAATTCCATGGGCAGCAACCTCGCCCCCACCAGCAAGGCGCTGGTGGACGGCGTCGCGGCCGCAGTGGAGACCGTCCGCGCCGCCCATCCCGACCAGACGGGACCGGTGCCGGTTGACCTGGTGACGGCCTCGGCCAGCGGCCTCGACCCGCACATGACCCCCGCCGCGGCGCAATGGCAGGTGAAGCGGGTCGCCGCGGCGCGCGGCACCTCGGTCGGGAATATCGGCAAGCTGGTGGCGGCGCACACCGAGGGCCGCGAACTCGGCCTCCTGGGCGAGCCGCGCGTCAATGTGCTGAAGCTGAATCTGGCACTGGACGAGGCGTGGCCGATCAAGTGAACTGGCCGCCATGAGCGACGACCGCGAAGACCGTCCATCCCCCGAAGCGCTGCTGGCCGAAGCCCAGCGGGAGGGGCGCGGGCGTTTGAAGATTTTCC
>CAJANL010000236.1 GCA_903941105.1 uncultured Rhodospirillaceae bacterium | reverse complement strand
ACATCATTCTCGACTACAACCTTACGCCGCGCCGCTGCCTCAACTTCCGAACACCCTTGGAGGTCTTCCTCGGGCAAGACGTCAGCCTCGGTGTTGCACTTGACATGTGAGTCCATCCCCCCGCCTCCGCGGGAATGACGAAAAAAGGGATGGACTGCAATCCTTCACCCGATTGCCCTGGTCTGCTACTGCCAGGGAAGAGGGGCGCCGGCCGCCGTGCACCCTCACCCCATCAGGGCCATGGCCTGGAGAATCTCGGCGACGCGGTCGCGCTTGGCGCCCTTGAACCGGCGGGCGATGGCCTCGACGGTGGGCTGGGGGCCGAGGCGGGCCAGGGCGGCGCGGACGGCCTGGACCTGCTCGGGCAGCGCCTTCGGCCAGGCCGCCTTTTCGGCCAGGGCCTCGGCGGTGCCCTGGTCGGTGTCCACATCCATCTTGGCCTGGGTGGGCGCGGCGGTGCGGCCGGTCTGGTAGTCGGGGCGCAGCCAGCGGACCTTGTCCCACACCTCCTCCTGCCGGCGCTCCTTGTTCAGCGCCACCACACGGGCGAGGATGTCGCCGTCGGTGATGTCCGCCGGCCAGCCGTAGCCGTCGGCCACCGCCGCGTCGAGCTGGTCGTGGAGCTGGCGCAGCGTGTTGACGAGACCCTTGTCGTTGACGGCGCGGTCGTCATCGTCGAGCGGCTGGCCGGTGCGCAGCTTGACCAGCACGTTGTAGATGCCGGTGAGGGTCAGCTCCGGATGGGCCGCCTGCTGGCGCTTACGGAGGCCGTCCAGCTCCTCCGCCAGGGCGCGGATGCCGGCCTGCTGGTCGGGGGTGGCGTCGGGAAAGGGGAAGGTGTCGAAGCAGCGGGTCTTGTTGTAACGAGGGTCGTTACCCACCCCTAGACGACCGCCCGCCGCCAGTGCCCAGACGACATGGATGCGGCTTGAGAGAACGCCGAGGTGATAGGCTTCGCTGCTGGCGATGTTGACCAACATGTTGTCGGGGCGGATTGAGGCGTCGAGGAACTGAAATGTCCGGTGCTTGGCGGTCTCGACCGTGGCGATGTAGCGCGGCAGGCTGGCCAAGGCATTCCGAAGCTCCGTATTCTTTCGCCCGAAGAGCCACCAGTTTACGCGCCGATATTCTTCGTTGTTGTGCTCCCGCTCCGGCTTCACCCGCTCCAGCACCCACTGATAGACCTCGGGGAAGCGCTGCCGAACCTCGGCCTCGGTCAGGCCGAACAGGTCGATGACCATGACGCCGCGCGGCCTGGCGGTGAGGTCGCGGCCGTTGCGATAGGCGAGGATGTGGCGCTCCAACCCCGGCACCCGCCCCAGGCCGAGGGCGCGCGCCTCGTCGGGCGTGACGATGAAACCGGCACCATGGAGCTTCACCCCAGGGGACGCCAGTCCCTCGCCCGCCTTCAGGGCGTGCGCCTTGGTTACGTCGGCGCCGATGGTCAGGTCGGCGTTGATGGAGCCTTCGACCTCGCTCAACACCACGTCGGCGGCGTCATTTTGTCCGGCCCGCTCCGAGGTGACCGTCACCAGCTTTCCCTCCGTGGCGCCGCGCACCCCCACGGTCATGGCGACTCGGACCTGAGCGGCATCCCGCACCGCCTCCTGCTCGTCCTCGTTGAGGGCCTTGACCCACGGGTGGTCCGGGATGGCGAAGCGCAGGCCGATGGGGTGCTTGCCGGTCATGTGGTGCTCGACCACCCGGCGGCTGAAGGTCATGTTCAGGCTGTTGGTGGTGATGAAGCCGAAGCGGCGGCTCTTGCCGGTCCGCACCCGCTCCGCCGCCTTGTGCCACCAGTACATGACGAAATCGGCCGAGTTGGGCACCCGCTTGCCGTAGACCGCCCACAGGGCCTCGGTGTAGCCGTCCCCCAACTCCTGCCGCAGGTCCTTGCCGCCGATGAAGGGGGGATTGCCGATGATGAAATCGGCCTTGGGCCATTCGGCCGCCTTCGGCCCGACATAGGTCTCCAGCGGCACCCGCTGGGTTTCGTCGGGCACCATCTTGCCGGTGATGGGGTCGCGCTTCCGCGATAGGCCGTCCCAGCGGCTGAGCGGCTTGCCGGCGGCGTCCTTGACCAACTGGACATCCCGCCAGGTCAACAGGGCGTCGGCGGCGCGGATGTTGCCGAACTGCTTCAGCACCGGCTTGGGCCACGCCTTGAAGTTGGGCTGCGAGCGGGCATACCATTGCAGGTGGCCGATCCACAGCACCATTTCGGCGATGGGCACCGCCCGCTGGTTCTTCTCCAGGCCGAGGAACTGGTGCGGGTCAACCGAGTGGCTGGACAGCTCCAGGGCGTCCTGCTGCTCGCCCAACTCGGTCACCAGCAGGTCGAGCACCTCGCCCTCCAGCCGCTTCATGTGTTCCAGCGTGACATAGAGGAAGTTGCCGCTGCCGCAGGCCGGGTCGAGCACCGTCACCGCGCAGAGGCGGCGGTGGAAGTCCTTCACCGCCGCCTTGGCGCCGTCGAGGTCGTCGGCATAGGCGGCGGTCAGCGCCGCCACCTTGACGTCCTCCCATTCCGCCCGCAGGGGCTCGATGATGGTGGGCAGCACCAGCCGTTCCACATAGGCGCGCGGCGTGTAGTGCGCTCCCAGGCGGTGGCGCTCGCCCTCGTCCAGGGCGCGCTCCAGCAGGGTGCCGAAGATGGCCGGCTCGACATCGCGCCAATCCGCCTTGGCAGCGAGGATCAACAGCTCGATCTGCGGGGCGTCGAGGGCCAGGGCCTCGGCGTTGGCGAACAGGGCGCCGTTGAAGTGGCGCACGGCGTCCTTGATGACGGCCGAGAAGTCGGCGCCGGCATTCATCTCCTGCCACAGCTTGGTCAGCATCTGGCGCAGCACCGGCGGGTTGGCCTTGTACTCCAGCAGGACCTGGGTGAAGGACCGCTCGGGCAGCAGGCGGACATCCTCGGCGAACATGGTGAACAGGCAGCGCATGAGGAAGTCGGCCACCGTCTTGGGCGAATGGCTGCCCTCCAGCGACTGCGCCAGCCGCGCCAGCTTGTCGGCGATGTCGCGGGTGACGCGGGCGGTCTGCCGCGACGGGTCGAGGTCCCAGGGCGCCTGCCACACCTTGCGCAGCCGGTCGCGGACGCTGGCGTCGGCCAGGTCGTCGAGGCGGAAGCGGAACGACCGGGTGTCGGGGAACTGGGTGTAGTAGCGGCCGGTGCCGGTGAAGTCGGCGAACAGCTCGAACGAGTAGCCGATGTCCACCACGACCAGGAAGGGCGGAACGCCCTCCTCGGGCGGCAGGGCATCCACGTAACGCTTCGCCTGCGCCCGCGCCCGCATCATGGCGTCGTCCCACTGCTTCGACCCGCGCACGCCGTGGCCCTTGCCGGCGCCCGTGCGGGGTGCCAGGGCAGGCAGGCCCGGCAGGGTGGGGTGTTCGGGCGCGGGCTTGAAGCTGCCCTGCTTGGCCTCCAGGACGAAGCAGCCGCGCTTGTAGAGGTCGATGCGGCCGGCCGAGGTGGTGCCGTCCCAGTTGGTGATATGCACCCGGCGCTCGAAGCCGTAGGCGTCGCCGACGGTGCCGGGCTTCTCGACCGCCAGCAGGTCGCACAGCTCGGTCAGGAACATCTGGTAGGTGCGGTGTTCGCCGCCCTCGGACGGACGCCAGCGGGCAATGAACGCGGCTATGGCCGCCTCCGCCGTGTCGGTGCCTCCCCCGAGATGTGCCACCCGTGTTCCCCTCTTAGATGTGGCCGACAGGGTAGCGGAGTGGGGGGCGGCGGGCAATCGGATGCTCGACCGCTGCAGGGCTCCGAATCCAGATTACCAAGTCGTTTATTTCGACCCGTCATGCCCGCGGAAGCGGGCATCCATACGGTGGTGATCTTCAGACGATGTCGTTATAGAGGTCCTGCCGCTGCGGATTAAAACGCTGGATCATCTCAATATTACATGCCATATTCCATTTTTTCATTTGCTTCTCGTGAAGAATTGCGTCAGGCATTGTTTCGTAAAATTCGTAATATACTAAGAGGGGGACGCAATATTTCTTCGTAAAACCATCGACAGCATCCGTCTTGTGTTCCAAAATGCGACGAACAACGTCGCTGGTCACCCCGACATACAGGGTTCCATTCCGTCTACTTGCCAGAATGTATACACGTGGACGCCTCGTCACCGCGCTCATACCGACCCTACCGACGGAATGGATGCCCGCTTTCGCGGGCATGACGAGGTTATGCCCACCCGAATCAGGCACTCGTTAACCTGAATTCGGTGCCCTGTCGACCGCTGTGCGTCCTTCGAGACGGCCCCGGCGGGGCCGCCTCAGGATAAGAAATATTCGCGGCGGAAGTCCGGGGAGGGCCGGCGCCGACTTGCGTCGTGCCCCCCGCTCATGGGCGATGAACCAAATGCCTCACGAATGCTGCTGCACAAATTTTTCCAGCCAGTGGATATCGTAGTCGCCGTTGATGAAGTCGTCGTCCTGGACCAGCCGGTTGTGCAGCGGCAGGGTGGTCTTGACGCCCTCGATGACGTATTCGCCCAGGCAGCGCCGCAGACGCATCAGCGCCTCGTTGCGCGAGTTGCCGTAGACGATCAGCTTGGCGATCATGCTGTCGTAGTGCGGCGGGATGCGATAGCCGGAATACAGCCCCGAATCCACCCGAACCCCCAGTCCGCCCGGCGCGTGATAGCCTTCGATGCGGCCCGGGCAGGGGACGAAGGTCTGCGGGTCCTCGGCGTTGATGCGGCACTCGATGGCGTGGCCGGCGAAGCGGACGTCATCCTGGGTGTAGCCCAGGGGCGCCCCGGCGGCGATGCGGATCTGCTCGCGCACCAGGTCGAGGCCGGTGATGGCCTCGGTGATGGGGTGCTCGACCTGAAGGCGGGTATTCATCTCGATGAAATAGAACTCGCCGTTCTCGAACAGGAATTCGATGGTGCCGGCGTTGCGGTAGCCCAGTTCCTTGATGGCCTTGTTGGCGGTGGCGCCGATGCGGGCGCGCTGGTCGGCGTTGAGGGCGGGGGAGGGGGCCTCCTCCAGCACCTTCTGGTGGCGGCGTTGCAACGAGCAGTCGCGCTCGCCCAGATGGACGACGCTGCCGTAGTTGTCGGCCAGGATCTGCATCTCGATGTGCCGGGGACGGCCGAGATACTTCTCCATGTAGACATCTTCGTTGCCGAAGGCGGCCTTGGCCTCGTTGCGGGCCATGCGCCAGGCTTCCTTGAGCTCGTCGACGTTGCGGGCCACCTTCATGCCCTTGCCGCCGCCGCCCGCCGTCGCCTTGATCAGTACCGGGAAGCCGATCTCAGCGGCCACCGCGATGGCCTGGTCGTCGTTGTCGATGGCGCCTTCCGAGCCCGGCACCACCGGCAGGCCGACGCGCTTGGCGGCCAGCTTGGCGGTGATCTTGT
>CAJANL010000235.1 GCA_903941105.1 uncultured Rhodospirillaceae bacterium | reverse complement strand
GTGATCCGCGAAGCCATCGTAAACGCGGTGATGCACCGCAGCTACCGCATCCATGGTGCCATTCAGATCATCCGGTATGCCAACCGCCTGGAAATTCGCAATCCTGGACATTCGTTGAAGGCCGAAGAGCAGCTTGGCGAACCCGGCTCCGAAACCCGGAACCCCCGCCTTGCCGCCGTCCTGCACGAGGTGAACATCGCCGAAACCAAGGGAAGCGGCATCCGTGCCATGCGCGAGCTGATGATGGCGCACGGTCTACTGCCTCCGACCTTCGAATCATCGCGGCGGCCGGACCAGTTCGTCGCCACCTTCCTGTTCCATCATTTCCTGGGGCCGGACGACCTCGCCTGGCTCGGGCAACTGACGAACGAAGCCATCAGCGATGAGGAGGCCCGCGCCCTGGTGTTCGTGCGCGAATTGGGCGCCATCGACAACGCGGCCTACCGGGCGATCAACCGCACTGACACGCTCAATGCCTCGAGCCACTTGCGGCGGTTGCGCGATCTGCAGTTGCTTGAGATGAAAGGGGGCGGAAGCCGAGCCTACTACGTCCCCGGGCCTCGATTCCATGAGGCCATGGCACGCCCGCCGGCCCAGAGCGTTGGCAGGCGCGTCCCGGATAGTCACCAGGTCGCCGATAATAGTCACCAGGTCGCCCCAGATAGTCACCAGCTCCTGGTGACGATTCCGGCCGACCTACGGGAGCGCATTCCAGCCCAAGGCAGTAAGCCCCGCCGTGAGACGTTGAGGACGCTAATTCAGGATCTGTGCCTCTGGCGATCCCTCAGCGCCCGTGAGATTGCGACCATCCTGGGAAGGCAGGATCCCAAGCCGCTGGTCAGGGACTACCTCAGCCCCATGGTCGCTGAAGGGCTGCTGCAGTACACCATTCCGGAAATGGAAAATCACCCGGACCAACGTTATGTCGTGTCACCTCCGGAACCGGAATGACGGGCTACCGAGTTTGGCCGTAAGTGATTGATTTCGCAGCAGAGATTGTTGGTTGGCGGTTCCCTTTCCTACGCCATATTGTCCGCCAGACAGGCGGCGCCCGTGCGGTCATCGCCGACGCGCGGGCCATGAACTTAACCGATTGCGTGGAATTTTGCCCCCTTAACCGGGGAGATCGGCGCCGAAAATTGCCCCCTACCCTGGTGATGGCCACCATCACGCGATGTTGAAAAGCATCGGAGCAGGCCAGGGGATGACATTCGTGGAATTGTCAACGCCGGAGAGAAATGGGGTCACCGGCGTCATAGAGGCGGTGAACCGCCCTTGGAACGGCGATCAGCCGTGGCCTCTGCCGCCGCCGATCGTCGCCTTCAGTTCGGTGATTTCCGCCGCACGCTCGCGCAAACGGTTGGACAGGGTTACGATCAGCTTCATCGCCACATTGTCCAATTTTGACAAGCGCTTACGGAACTGCTCGCCGCCGATCACCAACAGGGTGCTGGGTTCGAGAGCGCGGGCGGTGGCCATGCGGGGCTCCTGTTCGATCAGCGCCATTTCCCCGACGAGCTCACCTGGCTTGGTGAAGTCGAGAAACACCTCGTTGTCGTCGACGTCGGACTTGACGATCTGGAGCATGCCCTTCTGCAGCACGAAGAAGCAGTCGTTCGAGCTGTCTCCCTCGCGGAACAGGTAGTCGCCGGCCTCCAACTCCTTCTGCAAGATGCCGCCGGGGGGGGACTCGGCGGCATCGGCATTGCTCGTGCGGCTCCAATCGTGGATGAGGCACCTGGCGCGGCCGAAGCCGCCCGGCGATCCGAGCGTCGCCAACGCCATCTCCAAGGGCACGCACGCGTTGCCGGCACTGCGGCACAGCTCGATGACCCGCCCCAACACCTCGCCGAAGCCCACCACGTCGCTGGTCTGCCCGTTCGGCGGCTGCCCCGTCGCCCGCGCCCGCAGGCGGCATTCGGCGATGCTGGCAATGCGGATGCCGTTGGGCGTGACGAGGATGGTGCCCGACGCAATGCACAATCCCTCGATGCCTGACTTCCAGCAGTAATCCAGCACGTTGCAGAGGACGCGGGCGATCAGCATGCCGCCGGCCAGGGTCAGTCCCTTGTCCTCCGGGAATTCGTCGAGACGCATGCCCTTGGAGGCCGCGGTCACCAGATACGAGATGTTGGCGGGCGAGGCCATTTCGGACAGGGCCGGCAGAAGGTTGGGATGGGTGACCCGGTTGCCCTCGCGGACATCGGCCACCAGCAGTCCCGACTGAAAGCCGGGAAAGCCGTTGGGAATCTCGAACGCGGTGATCGGGCAATCCGCGAAGGGGTCATGGCCGGAACGGATCAGCCCGCCATGGAAGGGCACCGGGTCGGCCAACAGGCGATAACGGTCGAGAATGCCCTTGGCAATGGTCATCACCCCCCCTTGGATCAGCTTGGCTGTGAGATTATGCGCGTCGGGCGGCGGTGAACAGGGGTGCAGTCGAATTTTCTCTTCAATCAAGAAGCCACCCGGCTATTTTATTCGAAACCAGGGGGAACGGAGCGATGGCCGAGGGGCGGATCACTTTCGACGTGCAGGTATTCGGCGACGAGCACTGGACCTCGGTGGCGCAGCATCCCACCCTGGCTGCGGCACAAGCTGCGGCCACCAAACTGTTCGCCGCTCCCGCCTGCCCGGGCGTGCGTGTCGTCCAGGAAGGGCCGGGTGCCGGTGGCAAGTCGGACGAGACGGTGGTGTTCAGTGAAATCCGCGAGGCGCCCGAGGCCAACCTCACCATCGTCGCCATCGACGATCCGCACCTGTGCAGCGACTTCTACGATTTCTACGGACATGCAGGCCGCATGTCCGCCAGCCGCCTGTTCCGCAAGTATGTCGAGCGGGTCTTCCTCAGTCCGACCGAGATCCTGCACAACTACCGCGCCCTCCAGAACATCCAAGCATTCGGCAACCTGCTGCAGGCGGGGGTCGAGCGGGTGGCCATGGTGCAGGGAAAGCTGCCCGGGCAGTCCGCGATGGCACGGCGCGAGGTCCTTTACGACGTTGCCACCAGGATGATTCAGCGGGTTCGCGCCGCCGACAGCCTGCAACTGCCGGCGCTGCACGGCAACGATTTTGCGGCGGTGGTGGACGGCGTGGCTGGCCGCGAGGACTACCACGCTCTGGTGGTGCTCAGCCGCGACCTGGTGCAGCATCGCAGCTGGCTGGGCAAGTTCGAGCGCCTGGCCGCGATGACCGGACCCGAACCGCGAGAGGACGTGGTGGCCCTGATTGACGGCGTCATCGCCGACCTCTTCTACCTGCCCGGAGCGTTCGACGACATTGTCGGCTTCCAGCGCAACCTCGGTCAGCTGCTGTGCTCCATCGCCGACATCCATGACGGCTCCTTCGACGGCAGCCGGACGGAAAGCAAGGAGTCGCTGGCGGTGTTCATGCCGCTGCTGGCCGCCGGCCGTATGCCGCAGACCCGCGAGGCACTGCTCGATCGCGTTGCCCGCCAGGTGGTCAGCACTCAGCCGCTGGATCGGCTCGACCCCGGCCGCGAGCGGGAAGCGTTCCGTGCCGTCGCCGGCCGGCTGAGGCGCGGTGACAAGACCCTTGGCGGCCATATCGTCGCCGAGGCGTTGGGCCGGCGCGAGGCCGCGCTATTCGGTCCGGGGGGAATGCCGCCCAGCGAGCCACCGGCCAAGGCGATCGCGGTCGACCAGCGCGAACTCGCCGCCCAACTGGCCGCCCTCGCCGCCGAGGGTGCCAAGGTGACCACCTATCCGGCCGGCAGCGTGGTGTTCAAGGAGGGGGCGGCCCCAGACTCCGCCTACATGGTGGTGTCCGGCCAGGTGGAGATCGTCACGGTGCATCGCAAGAAGCACGTCCTGCTGGCCCAGCTCGGTCCGGACGCCATCTTTGGTGAGCTGGCGCTGTTCAGCGCGATCAGGCGTACCGCCACCGCCATAACCGTGGGTGGCTGCCAGCTTCGCATCATCGACAAACCTGAGATGGACAAGCGGATCGAGGCGCTCGATCCCTTCTGCCGCTACTGGGTGCAGTACCTGGTCAGCCGGGTCACCGACCTGTCGGGGCGGGTGGCAGCCAGCAGCAGCAAGGAGAACGCGTCATGAGCCAGGTCAACGTCGAGGCGATGGGGCTGGACCGCCGCGTTTTCGCGGCTGGCGAGGTCATCTTCGAGGAAGGCGACCCCTCGGGCGTTGCCTTCATCATCAAGACCGGCTCGGTCCAGATCGTCAAGCGAACCCAGGCCGAGAACATCGTCCTGACCACCTTGAAGGCCAGCCAGGCGTTCGGCGAGCTGTCGCTGATCGATAATTCGCCGCGCAGCGCCACCGCCATCGCCGCCGAGCCCACCGAGCTGATGGTGGTCACCGCCGACAAGTTCCAGGCCCGCATCACCGGGATGGACCCGTTTATGAAGAACTGGGTGCTGTTCCTCAAGCACCGCATCCTGGACCTGAGCGGACGGGTCGAGGAATAGCCCGCCGCCCTATTTCCCCTTCATCACCACCACGTCGTTCTCCTCGCCGTCCCTGAGGCGGGCGATGTGGAAGGCGACGCTGTCATCGCCGTGGCCGGCGGCCTCCAGCGCCGCGAAGGCCTTCAGCGCTTCGTCCCTGCGGCCTTCCGCCATCAGGGCGTAGGCGGTGAGATAGGCCTCGCCTTGCCAGTCTGCCGCCATGGGCTCGAACACCGCCACCGGTACGGCCTTGCCCTTCAGGGTGAAGCGCCCCAGCGGGCGGAAGCCCTCGCTCCCGCCATACGAGGCGATGGTGGTTTCCGAAATGCAGACCGAGGTGCCGAAATACTTGTTGAGTCCCTCGATACGGGATGCAGTGTTTACAGCGTCGCCCACTGCCGAATACTTGAACCGCTTGCCTGACCCGAAATTGCCCACCAGGGCCGCGCCGGTGTGGACGCCGATGCGGGTGATGCCCCAACCGGTGCGGCGCACCGCCTCGTCCGCCAGGAACTCGCGCGAAAACGCCTCGATGCGCCGGGCGCAGACAATGCCGCGCTCGGCGTGGTCGGGTTGCGCCACCGGCGCGCCGAACAGGCAGAACACGGCATCGCCGATGAAGTCCACCACGGCGCCGCCCTGCTCCATGATGATGGTGCAGACGCCGTCGAAGTAGCGGTTGAGCATGACGCCCAGCACCGCCGGCTCGGTCTTCTCGGAAACGGTGGTAAAGCCGGCCACGTCGGTGAAGACGAAGGTCATCTCGCGCCGTTCACCGCCCAGCGACAGCTTGCGCGGGTCGCGTACCAGCTCGTCGACGATGGTGGGCGACATGTAGAGGCCGAAGGCGTTCTTGATGAACTGCTTCTGCTGGCGCTCGTCGCGGCCGCCCAGGGTTTCTGATAGCCACAGCGCGCTGGCCAGGGCCAGGCTGGGACCCAGCAGCGGCAGGGCGACACCATGAGCGGCGAACACCGCAAAGCCGCCCACCCACAGCGCCAGCAGCAGCGCTCCGGCCAGCCCGACCTTCACCGCCACGCCGAAGGGCAGCCGCGACACCGCCACCGCCAGCGCCGCCACCAGCGCCGTCAGCAGCAGCTCCAGTCGCTCGTCCATCCGGCCAAGTCGGCGATCGTCGAGCAAGTGCGCCAGCGCGTGGGCGTGGATGTCGACTCCCGGCATCAGCCGCGCCGAATCCACCGCGGCGACCGAGAACGGCGTGCGGTGCCGGTCGGTGAGGCTCAGATCCGAGCCCACCAGCACGATCTTGCCCTTCAGCCATTCCTTGGGCATCACCTTGACGGTATGGGCGGGGAAGTGGCGGAAGGCGGGGACTTCAGCGGACGGCTTGCCGTGCCAAGAAATGGGCTGGGCTACGAAAGCGCGGTCGGGAGCCAGCCTGCTGGCAAGCGCCAACGGGAAGCTCCGAGCATCATCCCTGCCCTCGAACATCTCGCGTACCGCCGAGTCGAAGGCATCCTTCTTCAGGGTGGCGTAGCCTCGCAAGGCGGGGGCGACAAATTCGTCGAGGAATTCCTTCTGGTCCTCGTTGAGGCCTTCGTCGGTGCCGACATAGCTGACTATCACCGGCGCCTTCATGCCATCGAGTGCCCGCTTCAGGGCATCGTCCTTGGCCGGTTCAGTGGGCTGATCGAACAGCAGGTCGAGGCCCACCGCCCGCACGCCGGCGGCATCCAGGGCTTCCAGAAGTTCGGCGAGGAACTTGCGGTCAACCGGCGAGCGGTAGGGGAAAAGCTGCAGAGTGTCCTCGGTGATGGCGGCCACCACGATCTCGGAATGCTGCGGCTCGGGCGTCAGCAGCGAAGCGATGCGGTAGTCGGCCACCCAGTTCTCGACCATGCGCAGGAATGGCAGATTGTGCGACAGCAGCACCGCCAATGCCACCGCGAAGGCCGTCACCGCGCCATGGCCGAGCCAGCGCTTCCATGTCTCCATGTCACGACCCTCCGGAAATCAGGGCGGCCGCCTGGCCGGTACAGCCAGTATCAAGCAGCCAGGCCGCGCGAGCGGCGTCGGAACCGACGCTGTTGGGCAAGGTGTGGACGGTGATGGTCACCGGCACGTGGTCGAGGGTCACCACATAGGCGTGGCCACCCCGAAGCGGCAGCGAAGGCGGCAATTGCAGGCGGTCACTTCCGGCTGGCCAGACGGCATGGGCCCGCCAGGAACGGTCGGTGGGGCCGATCTCCAGCTCGACTTCAGTGGCGGGACCCGGCCCGCGCCACAACACCAGCGGATCGCCGTCGAGGGCGCAGCGGGTGCCGGCGTGACGGATTTCCACCAGCCAGGGCGTGGGCACCGCCGGCTGCTCCCCACCGCTGCGGATCACACCGGCCGAGGAGGTGTCGGCGACGCGCGTCGCCACCAAGCCCTTCAGCGCTTTCGCGACATCGGCTTGGGCGGCCTCGGCCTCGGGCGACGGCGGCGCCTCGGACGGACCCTTCAGCTTGAGGGTACGGCCGTCGGCGGTGACCAGGGTGACCTTCTGGCCCACCGCCAGCACCAGCGGCTTGGACCCGTCGAGCACTTTGCCGGGAGCCAGCTCGATGCCTTTAGCGTCCACCACGAAAACATCCACCGCTTGGGCGGGAGCGACGGCGAACAGGGCGGCGACAAGAGCGAGAGTCCTCATGGGCGCGTCTCCGCCGTGCCGCCGATCAAGGCGAAGCCGGCCCAATGGACGGGATGGGCGGTGGCCGCGTCGGACAGCATGTCGAGCTGCGCCCGCTGCAGCGCCTGGGGATAGTCACCGCCATTCCGGAACATCCCGATCATCATTCGGCTGGTGGAGGCCGAGGGCACCGGCCAGTGGGTCGCCAGCACCGAGCGGGCGCCGGCATGGAAGAACACGTCGGCCAGGCTGGACAGCGCCTCGCCACCAAAGCGTCCGCCCGCCGAGGCGGTGTTGCAAGCCGACAACACCACCAGATCGGCGTCGAGGTTGAGACCGGCAATCTCACTGGCCTCCAGCAGTCCATCCTCGGCCTTGGTGGACGCGATGGCGGGTGGTGTCAGGGCGAGGCCCGGCTCCGACTGGCAGCGCAACTCGGCCGGCAGCAGCCCGTGGGTGGCGAAATACAGCACGCGATAACGGTCCAGCGACTTGGCCCGCAAGGCGGACTCGCTGGCAGAGATGTCCAGCAGCAGGTCATCCCGGCCGGCCCCGAGGCTGGCGGCGACGGTGTGCAGCTCGGTGGCGGTATCGGGCAGTGGCGCCAGTTGGCTAAGCAATCCGGCCGGCAGCGGCCCATCGTCACGGCAATGCTCGTCCAGCCCCTTGCCGCCGCCGGTGAAGCGCGGATTGCCGATGCCGAGGAATGGCAGGGGCGCAGCCGAGCGCCTGGCGTGGCGGCGCATGGTCACCAGGGCGCCCACCGAGGGCCACTGGTTGACGGCCGAGTGATGCACCAGCCAGTCGGCGCCCTGCGGCTGCGCCCCTTTGGGCGGCGAGGCCACCAGCGCCGCCAGCGGCAGGCTCGACAGGGCGCCGGCCGGCACCACCAGCAGTGAACGCGCAGCCGCCACCCCCAGCGGCGCCACCAGCTCGCGATACAGGCGATGAGCCAGCACCAGATCGTAGTGCCCGACCCGGCCACCCTGTACCTGGATGCCCTGGCGCAGCTCGCCAACGGCAGCGGCCAGCGTCGCTTCGCCCAGCGGCAGCCGTGCCGCCTGGATGTCCCCAGCGGTCACTGCCATGCCCAGGCCGGACTTGTCACCGAAGGCGAAGGCCACCACCGCCTCGCCCGGCTGCAGCACGGCCCGCAGGCGGGCCACGGTGACCGGCAGTGGGCTGGCGAGACCGGCATAGTCAGGAAACTCGGTCTTCAAGGTGGCGTCGAGTTCTGCCATGCGGGCCGCCGTACGGCGGTACTCGTCGGCCAGCCAGGCCTCCCGTTCGGAATCGCGCTGGTCGTCGGGCCGGGCGGCGGCGCTGGCCACCGAGAGGCGGGCCTCGTCGCGGCGGCGCTGGCTGTCCTGGCGCTCGGCCACCAGAGCGGCGATACGCGGGTCGCTTGAGGCGAATTTGAGGGCGGCGTGCGTAACAGTGTCGGACTGGGTGCCGGCCTGAACCAATTGAAGCACCGAAAACACCCGGTCGAGAATCCGCTCGCGCTCGGGACCGCCCTGCTCGGCTAGTTCCAGCGCCGTCGCAAAGAACGGCTCTACCGCTTCGAAGCTCAACCGGAGCCCCTCGGGCGAACGACGCGCCAGCAAGACGAATTCCTGGCGAAAGGACTCCATCGCTTCGGCGTAGCGGCCCTGGTCGGCATAAAAGCGCCCCAGCGCCGCCAGGGTCATGATGGAGGGCATGCCGTCGCCGAACAGCCGCTGACTTGCGGCCACGGCTTCCTTCAGCAGCGACTCGCCCTCGCGGCCGCGACCCTGGCGGCCAAGCGCCTCGCCCAATACCGTCAGCGCCTGGATCTTCCAGCCGCCTGGCAAGCCGGGTGTCTCGTCGGTAACCGCCAGCGCCTCGGCTGCGGCGACGGAGGCGGTGGCGACATCGTCGAGTTTCAGCGACATGGCGGCTTCGATCAGCAGGCCGTGCACCTGTTCGCCGCGAACATAATGGCCGACATCCTGGGCGAGCATTCCCTGGCGCGCCCGGTTGGCCTGTCGTGCCAGCTCACGGGCCTCGGCGTAGCTGTGACGATTGGCGGCGTCCAAAGCCTGATAGCTCGTCAGGCGCGGCAGGTCGAGCGGCACCACCGACTTCTGCACCAGGGGCTCGGCGCGGCGGAACAGCTCGGCGGCTTCGACGAAGCGGCCCTGATTGCTGACCTCCAACGCCAGATGCATCAGCGTGTCGCCCAGGGCCGCATCGGCCTCGCCGAACACCTTGCGCTGCAGGTCCAGCGCCTTGCGGTAGGCCTGCTCGGCACCACCGTGGTTGCCGGCTGCATTGGCCAGCCGGGCCTGCTGGGTGAGGTCGCGATAGGCGGCCACCAGCGCCGGGTCGACAAGATCGCCGGCCGCCGGCGTCTCGGCCACCGACCCGGGTGGCGGCGGTGCCATGCGGTTCATTGCCGCCACCAGGGCGGGACGGTTGGCAGGCACACCTTCGGCCAGCAGCAGCAGCGGGCCGCGCCATGCCGCCAGGGTCAGGGCCGGCCAGCCGCCCTCGCGCGCGGTGCAGGCCGCCACCAGCACGTCGCCGCTCCACTGGCCCGGTGAGCAGGCCAGCCGCAGCGCCACCTCGGCGGCGGGCCGGCTGGCCGCGATTATCGTGTCACGATTCGGCGGCGCCTCGCCCACCCAGTCCACGTGCAGCCGTCCCACCGGCTTCCCACCAGCGCCGCAATAGATGTCCACCGGCGGCGGCAATCGGGGATCGGCCGAGGTGGCTGTTGCCGTCTCGTCGCGGCACTGCTGGCCCAGCAGGTCGCGGCCCAGTTCGGCGGCCGCAGCGGCATGGCCCAGCAGAACGGCGAGCAGCGCCGGAAGGATGCGGCGCCCTACCACAGAGCAGGGTTCCCGAAGATGGAATAGCGGTTCGAGACGCCGGGAACACCCTGGCTGTCGCCGGGAACGCTTGCGACCTCGCGGGCCAGCAGGCCGGGGATGACCTGGGCCACCGCCGGCTTGGATGGCGGCTGGCGGCGCGGACCGCCCCCCGGACCGCTCGGAGGCGGTGCGCCGGGGCCGCCGCTACCGTCCTGCTCGCCCAGAGCCTCGCCGGGACCCGGTTCGAACGCGGACTCCGCCACGCCGCCCGACCCGTCGATGCCGGCGCCCGGATGGCCGCCGGCGAGCGCGTCTCCGGGCCCAGAGCCGCCGGCGCGGTTGCCGGGTCCGTTGGAGGCGGGAGCCGATGCCGCCCCTGGCGGCGATGGCGGCGGCGGTGGCGGCAGCGCACCGATACTGCTGCTGGGATTGTGGATCACCACCTGGCCCAATGGCGCCGACAAGGTAGCGCTGCTGACCACCGACGAGGCGGTCGAGGTGACGTCGATGGTGCCGGAGGAGGAGGTGATGCCGCTGCCGCTCAGTGAAACGTCGCGGCCCGAAAGGGTGATGTTGCCGCTGACCGTCGAGGTGCTGCCGTAGTTGAGCGCGTTGTCGGCGACGATGCGCAACGCGCCGCTGAGGGTGACGGTTGAGCCGACCTGGCTGGTGAAGCCTCCGCCGGAATGGATGTCGAGCGTGTTGGCGGAACCGCTGTTGATGGCGACGTTGTTATTCATGGTGATGTTGCCGCCCGACCCAGTCGACAGGTACAGCGAGCCGCCGCCCAGCAGGGCATTGATCTTGCCGTCATTGATGGACGAGCCGCCGCCGCTGGGCTGCAGCGGATTGCCGCCGCTGGTGCCGGCGCCGCTCATGGCGGTGGGACCTAGGTTAGCACCCTGGGCGATGGTGAGGTCCAGGGGATCGAGCAGCAGCAGGCCGGCCCGGCCCAGAGGCGCCGCCCGGTCGGCCTGGCCCTGGAAGTCCAGCCAGCCCTTGCTGGACACTTCCGCCAGGCCGCCGTCGCCGCCGCGCGGACCGCCGCGCACGCTGGTGTTGCCGTAGAAGCGGGTGGTGAGGTCGGACCATACCACCACCTGGCCGCCGGTGCCGGCATCGGTGGCGTCCGCGGCCAACGTGGCTCCCTCGGCGACATAGGCGACGCTGGCGTGGTGCTCCGGGCCGCCGCCCTGGAAGCCGCCGCCCGCCAGGATGATGCCGCCCCCCGCCGCACCCGAGGCGTCGATGCGGGCGCCCTCGGCCACGGCCACGATGTCTCCCAACACCTTGATCGAGCCGCCCGTCTCCAGCGAATCGTCGCCCACCGCGCGCACGTGGCCCGCCACGGTGACGATGCCCTGACTGCCGCCGTCAAAGACGATCTCGCCACCTTGCGCCGAGACGGTATTGGCCTCGATCAGTCCGCCGACATTGATGACGTCGCGCGACACGGCGTCCACCGAGCGGGCCGACACCAGGACATGGCCGCCCAGGGCAGTGATGGTACCGCCGTTGACGACCAGCGCGCCGGCCACCGCCTCGCCCACCTGGTAACGCAGCAGCCCGTCGCCATCGAGGTCGACGGCAAAGCTCTTGGCGGCGCCCAATGCGACCGCGCCGCGCGGTGCCTCGATGGTTCCCTCGTTGCGAACTTCGGTGGCCGCCAGCACCACCGTCCCGCCAGGCAGGACCGAAATCACGCCGGCATTGCCCACCGTGCCGCTGCCAGGCACGGCGGCGAAGGCATAACGTCCGGCCAGGAAGTCGGCATTGGCGATGGCGTTGGTGGTGGCGACGAAACTGGCGACGTTGACTCGGCCGGCGGAGCCCACCTGGATACCGGCCGGATTGACGATGAGGACGATGCCATTGGCCAGCAGCTGGCCGTTGAGGCTGGACAGGCTGCCGCCGATGACCCGGTTGAGCACGGTGGACGACGCCGCAGGCTGGCGGAACTGCACGGTTTCGCCGGCGCCGATCGAAAAGCTGCTCCAGTTGATGACCAGACTGCTGCTTTGCTGCAGCACGTCGATGCGGTTGCCGGTCTGGGTGATGACCGCCTGGCCGCTGACAATGCTGCCGTTCTCGGGTGCGGCCGAGACCGCAGCCGCCGCCAGGGAGCCGAGGAGAGCCAGCGGAACAATCTTCTTCATCAGAATCGCCCCGTCAGTGACAGCATCAGGCGCGCGAAATGTCCGCCTACGGTGGATTGAGTGCCGTAGAGCCGGTGAGCTGCCTCGATATTGATGTCGTGCGATTCGGTCAGCCCGATGCGTACGCCGCCGCCGAACGATGCCAGCCCCTGCTGGGTGTCGGTGGTGCGTACCCAGGTGACGCCGGCATCGTAGAACGTGTAGAGCATCACTGACTGCAGCTGGGGTGCTGTCGACGATACGTCCCAGCGCAACTGCGCCGTGCCACCGATCCCATGGTCGCCCACCAGCGAGCTGGGGTCGAAGCCGTGGCCGAAAGTGGAGTTGCCCAGCGCGAACTCCTCGCCGGCGAATAGGGTGTCGAAGGAATACTGTCCCGAGGTGCCGACATAGAGGCTCCAGGACGGCGCCAGGCTCTGCAACCGGCTGAGGTCGAGGGTGAGCTTGGTGAAGGCGGTATTGATCCCGGGCCGCGAAAGGCTGGCGTCGCCGCGCTGGCTGCCGCCCAGCATGGGCAGGCCGCGCGCCACGCCCAGGGCTGCAGTATCGATGCCGGACAGCCAGCCCGACTGGGTCCAGGCCAGCTTGAGGTCTGCGACGCGCCAGCGGTCGAACGCGACGCTGGCGCCGTCGACATGGCTGCTGGCGGTGCGCAGGCTGAGGCCGCCGTCGAGGATGACGCTCTCGGCGCGGCCACGAATCAGCGGATAGGCCAGCCGGCTGCCCAAGGTCATGCTGAAGGTGCGGGCTCCCGCGTCTTCCAGAGTGTAGCCGGGCCGGCCCATGGAATAGTCCAGCGAGACGGCAGACGTCAGGCCGTCGCTGCCAAGCGGCTGCAGGTAGCCCAGCCGCAACGCCCGCTTCTTCACGAGTTCGGGGCTCGTCGAGAGGCCGGCCGACAATCGCTCGCCGTGGCCGGTGGGCGACATCACCGCCAGGTCCGAGCCGGCGGACCACGGCCCCTCATAGCGCGACGAGCGGTTGTCGAGGCTGGCGGTGACCTCGGCGGGCTTCAATTTGGCCGACACCACCATGTCGGCGGCGCCGGTCTCATCCTTGGACGGCTTCAGCAGTCCCGATACTTTCAGGCCGGGCTGGTCGTTCAGCAGCAGTAGGGCCCGTTCCATGGTGTCGTTGCGCAAAGGCCGCTCGGCCAGCACCGGCGCCAGGAAAGCCTTGACCCGCCCGGCCTCGGCGGCATCGACACCCTCGACCGCCACCGAACCGACATAACCCTCGACCACCAGGATGCGGAACACGCCATTGCGGCTGCGCTGCGGCGGCACGAAGGCGCGCGTCATCAGGTAGCCGGCGGTGCGATAGCTGGCTTCGATGGCTTCGGCCACCGCGAGGACGTCGGACAGGGCCGCCTCGCGTCCGATCAGGGGCCCGGTCAGCGCCGCCAGTTCATCGGCTCGCAACACGGTGGCACCCTCGACGACGACTTCGCGCACCGTGAATCGCAAGGCGTCGACGTCGCGGTCGCGCGGCACCCGTCGGGGCTGGGTGATGGAAAGGTCGAACTCGCCCTGGGGCACGGCCGGCGGGGCCACACGCTCCCTGCCCGGTTCGACGGTGGAGGGCAGGCGGCCCTGTGCAGCCGCAAGGCACGGTAGGAACACCGTCGCAGCCAGCCCCGCCCACACCACCCAGCGCACGATCCCAGTCCCCCCACCTTCGAGATGCCGCATACTTGAAAGTCTGCAGCGTCCCCCGGTTAATAATCTCAGTTTCCAGCACAATTGTGGAGCGGAGTTTTGTGGTGAACGGGCTTGACATCCCTCTTGTCTCGGTCACCCTTCGGGGACTGAGACAGGAGAGCGGTCCATGACCCGCATTGTGAAAACGGCCACGGCGAACACCACGGTTCTCAGTAACCGCTATAAAATCCTGAGGACCGAAGGCACTGGCCGGATCAGCGTCACCTATGGCGCCGTCGACCTGCTGACCACCGGCGCGGTGGCGGTGACCTCCATCAGCAAACGCCGCGCCGCCGCTCCCAACGCGCCCTATCCGCTATCGCGCATGCGGGCCGACGCCGCCTTCAGCCTCAAGGTGGTCCATCCCGGCATCCTGCATGCCTATGACCAGTTCGACGACGAGGATTTCATCCACTTGGTGTCGGAGTATTCCGGCCTGCCACCGATTTCGGAGTTGGGTGCCAGGACGATGCGTCCCGATCCCTTGGCCTTCGTCCAGGCCATGCAGAAGGTGGTTTATGCCGTCGAATATTACCATTCCGGCGGTACTCAGGGCTGTTTCATCAGGCCGCAGCACGTGCGGCTTTCCTCGATGGGCGAGTGCCAGATCGATGGCTTTCTCGATTGCCGCCTGTCGTTCCTGACCGAATCCCACGAAACCCTCGCCCGGCGGATGACCGACCGCCGCGACGATGCAGCACATACCGATATCACCCTGGCCGGCGAAGTGATGACCCTGCTGCTCGCGGAGATGCCCAAGCACGGTGGCAAAATATCGCGCGAGGACACGGTGGCCTATGAAGCGAGCGGCGCCCTGTCGAAGATCGCCGCCAAAATGTGCGGTGGCGAGTATTTCTCGATCAATCAGGTCACGGCGGCCATGGCCGAGGTTGATGACAGGATCAGGGCAGGATTAAGCACGAACAACCGCTCCTTTCCGCCCAGCACCAAGCGCCGCAAGCTGGCAGCCGGCGAAACCCTGTTCCGCGAGGGGGATTTTCACAACGGCGAGGCCTTCATCATCGAGCGCGGCCTGATTCAGATTTCCATGGCCGGCGTCAACGGCCGCGACATCCATCTCGATGTCTCAACGCCGGGCGACATCGTCGGCGACATGGCGCTGATCGACCGCCAGCCGCGGATGGCCACCGCCCGTGCGCTGGAGCCCTGCACATTGGTGGTAATCTCGTTGGCTGAATTCGACACCACCTTGAAGAAGATGGATCCGCCCAGTCGCCGCCTGCTCAAAGTGCTGGTCTCGCGCCTCCGCCACCAGGCCCGCGAAGTCACCCGGCTCAAGGCGTTGATCGGCATCAGCAAGTGATCGGGGCGCCGGCCGGCCTGTTTCGACGCAGCGCCAGCACGACAAGGCCGACCAGATTGAACGGCAACAGCGGCAGCCATAGGCCGGGGCTCCCGACTATCGCCCAGGCGGCCACGCCCGCCAACAGGGCCGCGGCAGTCCCCACCCCGAACCGACCCGCCGGCCCCACCAGGAGAGCGATCATCGCCATCGTCTGTAAGTGCAGGTCGATCCATAGCAGCGAGGCCGGACCCGCGACGGCCAGACCGCCGGCCACTCCCACCGCGATCGCCGCCGCCGCAACACCGCCGGCGCGTGGGTTATCCCGCAGCACCGCCAGCAGCAGCAGCGGCAGCAGGACGATCTTCCAACCGAACAGGCGAGCCAGAGCGGGCCACTCGGCCGCGTCGCCCGTCCGCGCCGAACCCTGGCGCACCAGCGCGCGGCGGGCATCTGCAACACCCTGAATGGCACCAGGGTAATCGCGGCGCAACAGGTCCAGGAACAGGTGCTCCGCCTCGGCGGGCCGCCGCGTGGCCAGGTAGGCCCAGGCCAGCCCCTCCTGGGCCAATGCGCGCCCAGGACCGTCGTTCAGTGCTGCGTCAAACAGGCCCGCCGCGTCCCCGGGTCGGCGCTGCATCAGTCTGGTCCAGCCCAGGCCGACGCGGGCATCGGCCAACGGCGCCGCGCGTTCGAACCATCCCGACGCCTCGCCGTAGCGACATTCGTCATAGGCAATCCAGCCCAGCCCGTCGGCCGCCCAGCGGTCGTCTGGATCCCGCTCGATGGCCAGCCGCAGCCAGCCGGCAGCGGTCGCCCGGTTGCCGGCCTTGTAGGCGGCCCAGCCGGAAGCGGTGGCATTCTCCGCCGTCGGTGCCACCTCGACCGCCACAGGCTTGATCCCCCGCTCATATCCGTCATGCAGAAGAGGGACAGCCGGCCCCGCCAACATGGCGATGGCCATGCACGGAATCGCCAGCGGACGCATCCGAAGCGGGGCATCTCCCAGACGGTACGCCGTCAGGTCGACGAGCAGTGCCGAGCCCAGGGCGGCCAAAGTCACGGTTGCCGCCAGTAGCGGCGAATGCGGTATCAGCCAGGCCAGCCAAAGGCCGATCAGCAACCCGTTGGCGCCATACCAACCGGTGGCCAGCAGGCGAATGTCGCGCTGGCGAACATAGGGCCAGGCGGTAGCCACGAAGGCGCCCCAAATGCCCATGACGAAGCCGGCAGGAGAGAAGGCCAGCAACGCGGCCGCGACGGCCAACCCGACGAGCCGGCAGCGCGACAGCGCCAATTGCGCCAGGCCGGTCAACACCGCGTCCAGCAAAGGCCTCGGATCAGCCACGGAACAGCTCCAGCAACGGCCAGCCATGTCGGCACTGAAAGTCCCCGTAGCGGGCGGCGTCGGCCCAGATCGGCCGGTTGAGGTCAACGCTGGCGAAGCGCTGCCGCCAGTAGCGGAACAAATCGCCGGGTTCCAGCCGCAATCGGGCGAAGCCGCTGCCCTCGACCATCGGTTGCTTCTGGCGCCAGCGCAGTCGGTCAGGCAGCAGACCGGCGGCCGCCTGGCGCAGTGCGAGCTTATTGACCGGACGCCCGTCGTGCCGGCCGGCCTTGTGCGACAGCGGCAGGTCAACGGCCGCCTCGACCACTGCCCGATCGAGAAACGGCACCCGCAATTCGATGCCGTGCGCCATGGTCATGCGGTCGACCCGCTGTAACTCGGTTCGATGGAGGTTGTTGATGCCGATGTCGATGGCCGCCTGCCAGTTGCGCCGCGGCAGCGTCGCCAAGTAGTCGTATCCGGCGAACAGCTCGTCGGCGCCGTCACCGCCCAACACCACCTTGCAGTCGGTTCCGACAAAGCGTGACAGAAGATAGAGCGGCACCGCATTGCGCACCATCACAGGGTTGTGGCTTTCCAACGCCGCCACCGTCTCGCCGACAATCGACTGGGCCTCCTCCTCGGTGGCACGCAGCACCTTGTGGCGAATGCCAAGGTAGCGGGCAACCTCGGCGGCCGGCTCCTCGTCGGCGGAACCGGGCAGCACCACGGTATAGGCTACGATGTCCGGCCGCAGGCGGGCCGCCAGGGCGGCGACAAGGCTGCTGTCGACACCGCCACTCAGGAAGACGCCGCACGGGCCGGATTCCGGCAGATGAGATTGCACCGCCTGCTCCAACAACTGGGTGAGCGGCGGACGCCGTGGCCGGAAAAAGCGCCCGGGGACCCGGTACCAGCGCTTCAGCCCGTCCTGGTCGAGCACATGGCCGGGGGGCAAGAAGTTCGGAATGCAGGGCAGGCCCGCCAGCGATTTCAGCTCGGAGGCGAAGACCACGCCGCCGTCGAGGCGGGCGTAATACAGCGGCTTGATACCGAGGGGATCGCGGACCGCCAGGAAGCGCCCGGTCGCGACCTCGACGAGAACAAAGGCGAACATGCCCCGCAGGCGGTCAAGTCCCTTCAGCCCTTCAGCGGCCAGGATCGGGAAGACGACCTCGCCGTCGGTGGTGGTGCGCCACGGGTAGTCGTCGAACTGGCGCCGCAGTTCGCGATGGTTGTAGATCTCGCCGTTGAATGCCAGCAGATACCTCTGGTCGGCGCTTTGCAGCGGCAGGGTGACGCCGTCCCCGCCGACGATTGACAGCCGGTGCGTGCCGATGCGGATGTCGCCGACTTCGGCCACGCCTCGGTCATCGGGGCCGCGATGGGCCAGCGCCTCGAACAGGGTGTGGAACACGGTGGGATCGCGGACCCCGATGGCTGCGGCGATACCGCACATGGCCGCTCAGACGACCTTGCCGATGGGGACGTCCCATCCCGGCACGCCGGTATCGCCCTTGATGCCGACGCTGGCCAGATTGGCGGCCAAGACCACCCGGTCGCCGACCGTCAGCGAGAAGCTGCTGATGCTGCCGCCTTCCGGCACCATGGCGTCGGTGCGGCAGCGCCATACCGGCGTGCCGGCCAGGCACAGGCTGTGCTCGCCGGAATGGCGCCAGACCAAGTGGACGGTGTCCCATTCCTTGCGGTAGCGGCTGCGCGCGCTGACCAGGGCGGGCAGCAGCCAGGCGAGGCCCCGCAGCAGTCGCGGCAGCGGCAGCAGACTGGTGGGGGGCACGTCATGCCACTCCGCCTCGATGTCGATCAGCGGAATGTAGCCGTTTGCCAACACGAAGCCGTCGAGGAAGTCGTCGGGGGGGCCGCTGCGGCTGTACAGTGCGATCAGGCTGTCGGTTTCGGCCAGCGACACGGCGGCGCCACCCTCCGTCACCAGACGAAATTGGTTGGTGGGGTCGAGGTCGACCTCGATCGTCACGTCGCGAACCCGCCCGTCCGGCTCGGCAGCGCGATAGGTCAGGCGTCGGGCGATGGGCATGTGCAGGCCACGGCGCAGCGCCTCGCTGACCACGGGAGCCGAGACCAGATCCCCCTCGGCCGGCACCGCGTTGAGGTCGAAGCGGCGGCCGCCCGCGACTTCGATGCACACCCCGCTCAGGTGGAATGGCCGGGTCGAACTGCCGAGCGCAAAGCCGGACTGCACGTGCAGATGGAGATGCGGGTGCGGCGATCGGCCGGAATTGCCACACTGGCCCAGTGGCTGGCCGGGCACGACGTCGTCACCCACCTTGACCGTCACGCTGCCCCGGCGCAGATGGGCCAGCAGCACGTAGTCGCCCGAGGCAATCGCGATCAAGACGTGATTGCCCCAATTGTTGATCACGTCGACCTCGCCCGGGGGGTTGTCCGGCAGGTCGCTGCAGGCCGCCACCACCCGTCCTCCCGCCGGCGAGCGCACCGACAGGCCGAAGCAGAAATAGTCCTCCAGCCGCTCTCCTCCCCCCCGGCAGGCACGCCCGTCGACCAGACGGTGGAAATCGATCGCGTGCTCCCACGGCACCTTGTGGGTGTGCTCGCCATCGTAGCCCTGGTAAACCGTCCAGGTACCGGCGAACGGCGCCTTGAGCGGAATGCTGAAGGGCGACAGCCCGCGTGCTTCCGCCTGACGGGCGGCTTCCAGATTACGTTCCGGCAGAGCGGGAAATCCCCAGTAATGCCGCCATTGTGCCCCACGCTCGGGGCGCAACGCATACATCACCAGCCAGGTTGTCAGCAGAAACGGCAAAGACAACGCCGGCAGCGCCAGGAACCACAGTGCATTAAACAGCGACAGGCTGACGACGGTGGCGCAGACCGCGCTGAAGGCAGCCACCCCGAAAGCCCGCAGGCTCGGAGTGGTGAACAGGCCGCCGGTCATGATCGCCGCCATGATTGCCGCGCTGGCCGCTGAACTGCCCGCCAGTTCGTCCACCGGCACCAACAGCACCACCAAGGCAAGTTCGGCCAGGATGAAGCCCATCGCCGCCAGCACCGCCAGGGTGCGCGACGAGAGCGCCAAGGCCGCCAGAACCAAGGCTCCACCGGCCGGCGTCCGTGTAAGATAGATGCCGCCAAGCGCCTTCAGGAACTCGGCCAGCGGCATCGGCAGCCATTCGATCGGCGGGGGAGGCGCCGGCACTCCCCACGGCAGGGCCAGGGCGCGGCCGACCGCCAGCAGCAGCCCTCCCACCACCACGAACGAACCCGACAGCAGCGGCAGCCGGTGCTTGAGCAACGCAGCCCCCATGGCCGCCGATACCAACACGGCAAACGGACCGGCACAGACAGCCAGCACCGCGGTCCGCCAATCGGGACCGAAAAAATAGCCCACCAGCAGGCCCGCGAGAATGCCGTTCGCCACCTCCAGCCCGCCTGCCACCATCACCAAGCCTAGCCAGCGCCGGCACAGCAGGGTCGAAACGCCACCGATGATGCCCAGCAAACCAACCCACGGCCGCATCATGGTGCAGGCAAGCAGCAACAGGTTCGCCGACGGGCGGGTAAAGAACATAAATGAACCGTATCCATAGACGAAGTCATGGATAAACTTGCGCCATCCGCCGAAGTACTTGCCAGCGACCATTACTGCACTGCCACCATTTTCCGTATTGAAATAACTGAGCCTATATGTACCATGTGCTCAGTTCCATCAAATGGGATCTGCCCATGGCACCGCCTGCTTTCTTCCTTCGGCCGCCCCGCTACGAAGACGCGTCGGCCTATTGCGCCTTCATCGCCGATCCCGACGTCACCGTGTGGCTGGAGGACCGCTGCCAGCGGCCGCTGGCGTTGCCCCAGGCGCAGGCCTCCCTGGTCGGCGATGCGTGGTGCCGATGGGCGATCGAGAGCGACGGCGCCTTCGTCGGTGTCACCGGCCTTGAGGATTACGACCCGACACGGGGCGTCGCCCGCTTCTTCATCGTGCTGGGTGAGCGCAGCGTATGGGGCAAGGGCCTGGGTCTGGCGGTGCTGCGTGCCGTCCTGAGCCACGGTTTCGACCGCCTGGGGCTGCGCAAGGTAACGTCGGACTACTTGGAGTCCAACAAAGGCTCGCGCATCATTCACCATCGCGCCGGCTTCACCGTCGAAGGCCGAGCCCGCCAGGACCGGTGGCGCCGGGGCCAGTGGGTCGACCGGGTATTTCTGTCGATCCTGTCCGAGGAGTTCCGGGCGGCGGAGCATGGGCAACGACCGGCTTAGGGCGTCAGCGATTGCAGGTGCGGCGGCAGACGGTCGTGGCGGTTCATGTCCGCCAGGACCTCCGCCTCGCGGATCACCGAGTGGTCGCCGTCGGCATGGACAAGCACGATGGCCGGGCGGTACTCGATGAACTGCAGCCACTGGGTGTTGTTGTAGGCGCCAACCGGATTGAACACCAGGGTGTCACCGGCATTCAGCGGCGGCAGCTGGACCGAGTGGCGCATGACGTCGATGTTCATGCACATCGGGCCGTAGAGCACCGTATCCTCGCGGTCGCCCTCCTTGGGCTTGGTCAATTTGACGGGGTGATGGTACCACAGCGCGGTCAGCATGGCGTTGATGCCGGCGTCCAGCACCGCCGCCGGCCGGCCATCGGGCAGGCGCTTGGTTCCCACCACCGTGGTGGCCAGCGAGATGGCGTCGTCGACCACCGCCCGGCCGCTCTCGATGATCAGGGTCGGACGGGGCAGGTCGCGGTCGGTCAGACCCTCCTCCAGCGCCGCGCAGATGGCGGCGGCGAACTCCTCGACCGCCGGCACCGCCTGCTCGGGCGGCAAGTAGATGCCCTGCAACGCGTTGCGGGACGGCAAGCCGCCGCCGATGTCGATGGTGTCGATCAGGCACCCGCCATCGGCCTCGACCGCCTTCATGAATCCGCACATCAACCGGACCTGCTCGGCAAACGCCCGGGTTTCCAGGATGAAGGTGCCGATGTGGCTGTGCAGCCCGGTGAGGTGCAGGTTGGGGCTGCGCTTGATTCGGGTGGCGGCACTGTGGGCCTGGCCCGATTCGAGGTTGAAGCCGAAGCGGCTCCAGGGATCGGTGTAGCCGGTGTTGAAGTTGAGCCTGAGCGTCACCGGCACCACCTCGCCACGTTCGCGGGCGATGCGCTCGATCAACTCCAACTCGTCCAGGTGATCGACGTGCAGCCTCGCCCGCTCGGCGATGGCGCGCTCAAGGATCGGACGCTTCTTGCAGGGGCCGTTGAAGATGATGCGTTCGCCCGGCACCCCCAGGGCGCGCGCCTTCTCGTACTCGAAGGCCGAGACCACCTCGGCCCACGATCCCTCCTGGGCCAGGATGCTGCAGACGGCGCTGGTGTAGTTGGTCTTGTAGGACCAGCCGTGCACCACCGGCTGGTAGTGCCGCTCGAAGGCCGTGCGGACACGGCGCACGTTCTCCCGCAGGCGCCGTTCGGAGGCGATGAAGAGCGGCGATCCGTATCGCTCCATCAGGTAGTCGACGTCGATGCCGTCGATGCGCTGGCAGCAGTTGTCGCGCGAGGCGCGGCGTCCGAACTTGTTGTTGTCGTGGCGGTGCGGGGTGATGTAGGGCGGTTCCCAGCCCCGTTTGATATCCCTGGACATGATTTATACCATCACGCTACGCGACTGGTGTTGACAGGGGGCGAAAGTGCGCCGTCGATCATCATGGTCTGGAACTGCTCCAGCGGCACGATCAACTCCTCGGCATAGCGGATGAACAGCGTTCCCAGCCGGGCCGGCGCCAGATCCGCCGGCGGCAATCCGGCGAGGGTCTGCAACAGGATTTGCGGCAGGTTGCGCCCCACCCCGTGGGTCAGGTAGACCCAGGCGGGAAAACGCGGATTGACCTCGATCAGGTACAGCCGGCCGCCCTCGTCGCGCAGGGCCTCGACTTCCAGCGGCCCGCACCAGTGGCACTCGGCCATCACCGCCTCCGCCAGCGCCTCCAGCGTCTGGTCGAAAATGGAGATGCCGGCCCAGGCCTTGCCCTTGTCGGTCAGCGCCCGCTTGCGCATCATCACCGGCCCGATCATGCCACCACGCCCGTCGCCGAGCGCCGTCAGATTGATCTCGTAGCCCTGCACATGCTCCTGCACCAGTACTGGATACCCCCACTGGCTGGCGATTTTTTGGAATGCCGCCTTGGCGTCGGCGGCATCGCCTGCCACGATCGCGTCGTAGTAGATGCCCTTCACCACCAGCGGATAGCGCCACCCCTCGTCGCAGCAGCGGTCGAAAAAGCCGGGGTCGGAGACGGTACGGGTTTCGGGCGTGTCGAAGCCAAGCTTACGACACAGCTCCACCAGGTTGTCCTTGGCGCGGATACGCAGTTGCTCCAGCGACGGAACAAGCATGCGGATGCCGTGGGCGGCCAACTGCGGCTGGTTGTGGGCGAAGGTGCTGAGTTCCGCGTCCAGGCAGGGAATGATGACGTCGATGCGCTCTCCCGCATGGATTTCCATCAGACGCTCAAGCTGTACCTCGCTGCCCGCCGAAGGGTAAGGCAGCATGTAGGTGGCATCGAAGATGTCGCTGCAGTAAAGCCCGGGCTCCAGCACCTCGTAGCCAAGGCCGATCAGGCGACCGCAGAACCCCGGCGCCTCGCGCAGGCAGCGGGCCACCGCCAAGCCGGGGCCGGGATTGTCCGGCCGCGCGTTCATGCCGGTGACGGCAATAGTCCACCGCCGCCAGTCTGCGCCGGACGGGAACTGGGCGTTCATGCCAGATACCGCGCGAGTTGGCGGACGAACACCTCGACAGCACCCAGCACCACCTCGGCGGGCACGTCGTATTCGTCGGTGAGAGCAGCAACGGTGGCGTCGACGTCGTTGCCGGCCAGCAGCTTTTCAACTGTGGCGACGCCGGTGTGATTGACGGTGAAACTCTGGCCGGAACGCGGGTCGAAGGCAAAGCCATTGGCACTGATGGCCAGGGCCTGCAACCTGCCCTTTCCAAGCAGGTCGCGCAATACGCTGTGAAGATCGCCCGACATATCCAGACCTCGTTGCTCAGCAGCAGATTCGAAACGGAATGGCCCGCCCCACCGGACGAACCAGCTTCGGCACCGGCTTTCCGGCCTCCCCGCCGAAAAGTCGGCCGATCCGTTCAGAAGGTCACTCGAACAGTGCCGCTGATGCCGTAAATGCTGCTGTGCTCGCGGAACTCGGTGGACGTGCCCTCCAGCGTCAGAGACGAATTCGAGCCGAGGCCGACACTTGAACCGACGCCGAAGGTCGTTCCGAAGCGACTGTTGGCGGCCTTGGTCCCCTGGGTGTCGACGTAGAGCGCGCCCGTCTTGTTGGCGTCGTATTCCAGCCGGGCCGAGGCGTAGGGATAGAACCAGCCCCAGTCGGTCAGGTGAGTGCGGCCCAACTTGGTCGTGCTGCGAATCTGGCCGGTGCGCGACTTGGACTCCGGCTGGGCATAATTTGAGGTCGTGAGATACGCGTCCTGCCGTTCCGCCGTATAGAGGTAGCCGATATTGGTGCTGGCGCTCCAGGCATCGAAGGTCCGGGAGGCATTCAGGTTGGCGCCGGCGAACCATCGCTTGCCGTTGTAGTCACCGGACTGCGAGTCGGAACTCTCATGGTAGCGCATCCAGGTCATGCCGGCCGAAGCATCGACGTAGAAATACTGGTCGATGATATAAGCAGCGTAGGGCGAGATCATGGCCCCGTCGCCCTCGATGCCGACGCCCGAGTATTTGATCCGGGTCCAATCCTTCTCGGCACCGACCGACAGGCCGACGATGTATACGCCATCGATGGTGACGTCGCCGCCGATCAGGCCGTTCTGGATACGGCCGAAATAATCGTTGTTGAGCTGGTCGCCCCCAACCCATGTGTTGCTGCCGCTGCCCCAGACGCCCCACTTGGCCGGGACGCTGCCCGCGGCCATGCCGGGTTCGTCACTTTCGATCATGCTGGTGGGGCCGTCGGACTTGCCCTGACCACCGCCTGAGCCGCCACCGGGGCCACTTGAACCGCCCGGGCCACCCGACCCCCCTGGGCTACCGCCGCCCGGACCGCCTGGACCGCGCGGGCCACCGGCAACGTTGCCGATAATGTTGCCGACGGCCTGGGCGACGCGCCCGGCAACCATGCCCGCAGCCTGCGAACCGCCCTGCTGCGCCATCGGCGGACCAATGCCGCCGCCGCCGCCGGGGGGCGGCGGGCAGTGGCTCTGTCCGGGAGGGGGCGTGCACGCGGCAAAAGCCGACGAGCTGGCGAGTAGGGCCGCCGCAAAGGCCGCAAAGCTCAGGCGATGTAGTACCAAGGTATATCCCCCACTTCACTTCTTGCATCGAAAACCGACAAAGAGGACCAGAGCGACGGGTGCATTCCGCTTCTTTAGGTCCATTCTAAAGCAGTTCTTAAATTACTAAAATTTTTCTTCAAACATTGCGGAAATCATGCTTGAATATGAACGGGTAGTTGAAAAGTCTATTCGTGCTGGATGGCGTGACGCAAGAAAGCCAACCTGAATTGCGACACGATATCGACACATGATTGGAACTACAAGGCAATTAGCAGGTCCGGCGACAGATGCTCTTTGGTCGAAACACTACACCATCCAGTGCTGGCAATGCGTAAAGAGATCATTAACGCTTCTCTTAGGGCCAATGTCCGCAGCAGCGGGGCCCGTATGACCGTGTTGTTGACGGCGACAATTTTGTTGTCGGCGTGTTCGAGCCTATTGGTACCGCACCAGCAGAAGGCCCGTCATTTCTCTGCACAGGCCGGCTGGGACTATGGCACAGTCGATGCGCCGCCGTTCGTACTCGCCGGCGCCCTGTCACCGGTGCGGTCGGCCGATGCTCCGTTGACCATATACCTTGAGGGCGACGGGATGGCCTACCTGGCGCCGCGCAAGGTCTCCGGGGACCCGACGCCTGACGATCCGGTGGCCCTGCGGCTGGCCCTGGCCCACGGTGGCGGCCCGGTGGCCTATCTGGCTCGTCCTTGCCAGTATGTACTGTCGCACTCCTGCGCTCCCGCCTGGTGGACCACCCATCGCTATGCCGCGGAGGTGGTTGCCGGGCTGAACCTGGCCGTTGACGATATGAAGCGCCGCGCCGGAGCCGCCGCGGTCATCCTTGTCGGCTATTCGGGCGGTGGGGCGCTCGCAGTGCTGCTGGCGTCGCGGCGCACCGACGTGGCCGGCATCGTCACCATAGCCGCCAATCTGGACCTGGCCACCTGGACGCAACTGCAAGGACTGGGACGGCTATCGGGATCGCTGGACCCGGCCGATGTCGCTGAGGCTATTGCAGAGACGCCCCAGGTTCATTTCGTGGGTGACCGGGACGGCGTCGTTCCCGGCAAGGTCGCGGAGTCTTATGTTAGTCGATCGGGCAATCGGGGGCGGCCCAGCCTGATCCGCATTGCTGGCTTCGGACACGTCTGTTGCTGGGCCGACGAATGGAAGAATCTTTCACACCATCCCGCATTGGCGGGAATACCCGGCTGGCCGAAGGACGGCCGGTCCGGATCAAACAGAGGAGGATGACTTGAAGACAATCATCACCGCAGCCGCCCTGGCCCTGCTCGTGGGCGGCCCCGCCATGGCCCAGACTTCCCCCAATACCGGCTCGTCTGCTTCGATGGAAGCGGGCACGCAGGCGTCGCGCAATGCCGCCGAGGCAAGCCAGCGGGCCGCCCAGCAGGCCGTCGAGGAGGCCAGGAAGGCCGACAAGAATGCCGCCGAGGCCGCCAGACCGACAACGCCGACACCGGGCCCCAAGGACGCCAAATAGCGGGACCCAACGTTTCGATCGGGTGATGTAGCGGGCGCGCTGTACGGTCCATTCATCGTTCTGCTCGAGCAGGATGGCGCCGATCAGCCTGGTGATGGCGGCCTTGATACCCTCGTGGGCGTCGGAGATCACCAGCCTGACGCCGCGCAGACCCCGGCGCACCATCACATAGGTGGCGTCGAGCCAGACATAGGGCCAGTCGGCTTCCAGCGGGCTGTCAAGGAAGGTGGCGATCTTGCCGCATAGGCGCGAGACCTGGCTCTTGAAGCTGCCGGTCCGGAGTTTCGGGATGCGCAACTCCACCGTGCCGGCCCGGGTCTCCCAGTCTCGCTCGCGGTATCCGTTACGGTGAGTGAGGCGCTGATCCGGCTTGCGCTCGCCGTGGCCGGCGCCGGTCAGCGTCGCCACCTCCAACTCCATCCGCCGCTCGGCGGGACACGACCGGCTGCTGTGGGTTGGCGGCTTGCCTTCCGCCCGCTATAGTCGCACTTCAACGTCCTGGGGGAGTGTCGGGATGGCTCATACGTGTTCCGGGGGGCGTGAACTTGCCTGCCTCGACGCCATCCGGACGGCGCGGTCGATGTTTTTCGACGCGATTGTGTCCCATGCTGAACGGCACAAAAAATCCCTTGCCGCCACGGGAAAAATCGCACAGGACGCCCCTGTGGCCTTGCTGCGGAGCGACAATGCCTTTCAGGTGGCGGAATTCTATTATTTGGTGGATGAATTCCGGTTAAATACCCCAGAGCGCATCGCCAGTTTCATTGACAAGCACAACCAAGATATGGATGCCTTGTTAAACACCCCTGACAAAATGCAACTTCAGGGGGTTCAACGGGCACGTTTGATTGAGGCAATGTTCTCATCCGAACAGAAGGCGAAAGTAGTTGAAAACACCGTCGGCGGGCGGTTACGTCTTGATCAATCGGACATTGGGCGCTTCCTCGCCCCACTTATCTCCCCGGAGACTTGCCGTAAGACCCTTGTTGCCGTAGCTAATGGTGGCCTTTTTGAACGCATAAACGTCGGGCAAGTAATAATAGTGTCCACTGGAGCGATTGAAGGTTACTATCGCCAACATTTAGCGCACATCACAAATGCCGTTATGGCTGGATGAAGCTGGCCGGAAGGGAGGGGGCGTGAACGGAATTTCCTTGGCCGTTTTATTTGCATTTGTACTCGCTGGATGTTCAACACCCCCAACAGGCCCCATCGATAACGCGTCGCCGATCGAGCAGGACATCGCACCAATCGCAATCGATGGGACGGTGGTTGGGCGGCGCGACCGGACCATCGACCCAGATGCCCAAAAGGCTTTAATCGAGCGCATGAAAAACTGCTGCGGACCTGTGAAGCAATAGCCAAGCGCGGAGCACCTCGTGGACTGCCCATTTTGCACTAAAGAGATCAGCAATCATGCGGTCGCCTGCCCTTTCTGCGGTCGCGACGTCTCGTTCCTGGTCATGCGCGCAATTTTGTCGCAGCAGGAAGGTATAGTCGCCCGTCTGGCCGCCGTTGAAGCGGCAATCCATGAGTTGGGAAGCCATGTCGAGGCTTCAGGGCACGCGGCCAAGCCGCAGAAAAGGTGGGTGACCGCGGGCGCAATGGTTGCTTGGTTGGCACTGCCGGTGCTTCTGCTTGTTTTCGCGCATTGGACAATTGTTGGACTACTCGACATGGATACCCGCGCCCTTCGCGCAATATCCATTGCTATCCCCCTGGCATTCGGCCTCCGATATACACATTCCCTGACAGCGATACTCTGGACAGGCATTCTGATTGGCGTCGCGAGCGTGTCTGGAATGTTGGCAACCACCGCCCTGATCGACCATGTTCCGTTCATGCCGCAGGGGAGCCGCGAATGGGTGGAGACGATTCAATACTTCGCCAGTATTGCCCTAGCTTACCTGGCAAGCGGCATGATTGGCCGGCGCATCAAGATGCGCCAGCATCCATCCAAAGCCATGGGATCGCTCACCCGCGAGTTGGCTACCATTCTTGCCAACAGTTCGGCGGGCCCCCTTGAAAGCCGGGCAGACATCCACCGTCGTATCGCCACGATTGCCGGGTGGATTTACGCCGTCATGACCGGGACAACAGCAATGGCTGCCGTTGGTGCCGCGTTGTCAAAATTCTACAGCTGACATCCAACGGAAGCTACTTTTCGGCGACCAAGACAAGGGTCGCCTGGCTAGTTCTGCCACTGCTGTCTTCAATGTCGATCCTTAGCGGGTGACGCCCAGCCGGCACCTCGGCCATTGGGAAATCAATACCTTTGTGCGTAATGAACGGCCGGATGCGCGTTGTCAGGTCGATGCTGGGAAGCTTGAGATAGGTGACCTGCACCTTCGCCGGATCAATCGTTGCCTTGCCATGCGGCTCGAATTCTATTTTGAAGGTGAAGGGTTTGTGGGCAGCAACAGGTTCTGGCATCTCATAGCGAATGGATGGCCCGCGCGAGATGCCACGGGCATTTTTGACGGCCGACGGTGTCGGCAGCATCGCCTCTTCGTCCGTGATTAAGGGGTCCGCGATGGCCGGCACCCCCCCCTGGATCAACGCCACGGCAAAAATCACCAGTCCGGTGCGAATGTTCATGCTCACGCCCCCGTCAGATAGCCCAACTATAAATAGGATGAGTGGACGCGAACCGGGGCGTCAATAGCCGAGTTCGAACGCCAGCCACAGCAGCTTTGCGTCAGAACGCCAGGCGGAGGTTGGCGGCGAGGCCATACTCCTGCTGGGTCTCACGACCAACGTTTGCCGTCGCCTCGAGGTTAAAGTTCAGAGCCGAGGATATGTCCGTCGCTGTTCCAGCAGAAAGCCGGAGCGAACTCTCGGAGATCGCAACCATGGACTTATCGCGCTCGTAGGCAGCGGAGAGGTAACCCTGGGAGGTGTCTGCCAAGGCAGTCATCAGTTTTCCTCCAACCCGAGCCTGCCAATGCTCGGAAGTATCCCCCTGAATGTCATTATTCTGGCTGTCGCGATAGCTGTCTACCTCGGCATGTTGGGCGCTGAAGCCGGCAAAAACTTTAAAGGCCAAATGGTCCGTCAGCCCAAATACATAACCTGCATTGACCGCAGCGAAATATGTATCAGAATCATTACTGCCGGTTGCCACGGTTGACGAGCTGTAATCGTGAGTCCGAATAAAAGAATGGGTGTATCCGATCATGCTGTCAATGGTTAGATTCTCCAATGGAGAATAGCCTAAATACGGCGACACGGTTATTGAGTCTGATTCCTGATTAAGTTTGGCGCCATTTGTCTTTGTCTTGCGCCCGTCTGTGTTTGCTCTGGCATAGCTCACCGCCACCCCCCCAAGCAAATGATCATCGAAGGCGTAATCCGCCCCCGCGACCCCGGTGTAGATGTCGGTCAATCGGCGTTGATCCGAGTTCCCATCAGGAACGACGCGGAGATAGGTGTAATCGAGGCTACCCCATGTGCCGATCGTTGCTCCACCCTCGCCCGCCGAGATTCCGGTCTCCCCATCCGCCATGCTGGTACGCTTGTTGGAGGGACCGGACTTGAACATGCCTCCTGAATTGAACACACGCGCCAAGCTGCCACTGATGGCGTTTGAGATCGTGCGGACGACGTTTTGTGTGGAGGTCTGCGAGACTGCGGTCGTCGTCGCCACTGCGGTAGGAACTGTCTCGCTGCTGCTTGCGGCATAAGCCGCGCCAAATGGGGAGGCAAGCATCATTGCCCCCGCGAACACTGCATATCCATACCGCATTAAACCCGCCCCCTCTCTAGTCCGCATCTGGAAGCAGCCTAACGGCCATCTATAGATGGGATAATATCTGAATTCATATCTCTATGATAAGGGGTATCATGTGCCGGATCAACGACATTAGCGACCTGTTAAGACTCTGGACTGCTCAGCAACTGAAACGGGAAAGTCAATTCCTCGCGAGAGGCCCGTTGGGTACTGATCATCCTCGGCGTATTGCTTTGCCAGAAGCGGGACCGCCTCTTCGACATAGCGAACCAAGCCGGTTGCGGAGACGACGCCATTACCGATGTAATCGGCATTGCCCTTCAGGCCATCGAGGAGCGCGTAGGTAAATATCCCATGGCCAAGCTTTTGCAGTTCGATCGCAGACTGGGTGCGATCGGTGGCCGCAAGCACATGAGTTCCGACGGTTCGGGCCAACAGCCGCAACGCCTTCATTCCGCGGTAATCCTTGATCGGCTCCACCAGAGACCCTGAATGGCAGGTGTCGATCAAAAGCAGGATTCGATCGGCATTCAGCGCTTCAACTTCAGCCTTGATCTCCGACGACGAGAGAACGCCGATGGCGCCATCTTGGACGTCACCCGAAAGCTGGGCGTCATGGCTGATGAAATACCATTGGTCGCCCGCACTCACCCCGTGGCCAGCGAGGTAAACGACAACCATATCCTCCTGCGGCACGTCCCGGAACGTGCGTATCGCGGCCAGGATATTGTCCCGGGTGGCCTGTCCGTCGCGTAGTGCGACCTGGGCCGCCACGGGCAAGGCCGCCTTGCCGGCAGCGAAATAGCCATCGATGCTCTGAGCGTCGGGTTTCGCGTAAAAAAGATCGAGGCTGCGGTCCCGATATTTGTTAATGCCGACGGTAAGAAGATGGATTTTGCCCCGGCGCTGCGGCCGCCCGCTCGCCACGGTGATAGTCTCGGGACGGCTCTCCAGGCGTTCATTGTTGATTGCGGTGGCGGAAACGACCGTCTGCCCACTCTCGACATCCAACTCATACCGCCCCACCAGCCGCTTCGGGTCGTCCCGTCGCATCTGGCCGGCGCTCGCGCGCACCAGCTTGCCGTTTCGATACAGGCGGATTTCCGAGACGCCGCCGCCACCGTTATCCTCGGCCGTGATCTCGACGACCACCGACTTGGTCTCTGCTCGCCCGGTTTCGGAGACAATCCGGATTTTCGGCGGATAGGCCACGCCATCGACGATGGTCTTGGCATCGGCGATGGCCTCCCCGTCCTTGAGTGTCCTGGGCAGCAGCGCCGATTGGTAATGGGTCTCCGCAAAATCGTCGATATTGGCCACCGCATCATCGGACCGCCAATCAATCCCCGAGAGAGCGGGCTCATTGCCGTCATAACGGCCCTTGGCGTCAATCACCGCCCAACCCGAAGTGGTGGAAATCAACGTCAGGAGTTGGGCTCCGGTTGCCACATTCCACAAGCGCGTGGTTCCATCCTCGGACACCGACATGGCAAAGGCGCCGTCATGGCTCACTTCCACGCCGGTTACCGGACCATCGTGCCGCCCGAAAACCCGTGGTTCCCGCCCAGGCGCCTGCGCGTCCCACAGCCGTACCGTCCCGTCGATTCCGCCGGATAATAGCCGCCCGGTCTTGGGGACGAAGGCGACCGACGAGACTTTGCCGTCATGCCCGACCAACTGCCCGATCCGCGCCCCATCGGCCTGAAGCAGCACGATCGACCCATCAAGCAGGGCCGCCGCAATTCGTCCGTCTTCGCGATTGAGGCTCAGGGCCGTCGCCGCCCCGCCGGAGCCGATCTCGGCCATCCGTTCCCCCGACGCGGAATTCCACACACGAACAAAGCCGTCGGCCCCGGCGCTCACGATCCGGGTGCCATCCGGCGGCGCGGCGATCACCGCCCGGCCGGCGCCATGGGCCTGAAAGTCGGACAAGACCCGCTTATCGGACAAAGACCAGACCTTCACCCCCCCATCGACGCCAACCGTCGCCAATCGGCTGTCATCGCCCAGAAATGTCAGGCTGGTAATTTCGGCGTTTGGCGCCCCGAGGGTCACGGGCGGCCCGAGACGCCTGAGGCTCCAGATTTTCACCGTTCGGTCCTGCGAGGCGGTCGCAAAGAAATTGCCCCGATGGCCGACGGCAACTGCTGTAATCCGGTCGCCATGGGCGGGAAGGCGCGCCAGCTCGCGTCCAACCCACAGGTCCCAGACCCGGACAGTGTTGTCGCCGACGGCCGAGACCAGGTAGTGCTCATCGTCACTCAACCCCACGGCGGTGACCGGGCCGGTTGCACCTTTCGAAATGATCAGCTTCGGCTTGAAGATGCGGTCGAGATTGCGGCTGATGGAGCGTTCGAGGATGCGAGTCTGAACCCCCGAAAAGCCGCCACCGAACTGGGCGTAGCAATTGGCCGCATACAGGACCGTCAGTAATGCGCCGGCAAAACCTAAAACCCGTCGCAACATACCATTCCCCGTACTTTGGCCACCTATAGCGGCAGAGTTTCAACCTCGACAACGACCCTATAACGGGCAGCGCGGCAACGCAAATCCCTGATCAACCGCAGCGGTTGGGCGCTTCCTATTGCCACGGTTTAGCGCTGGCAGTCTGCCAATACCGCGGCGCCACCTCAACCCGTCGCTTTTTCCCCACCCGAAAGAGTGGTTCTGTGCGTCTGCCTAGGAAAAATTGACAACTTGTGGCGAGGGACGCCCCCGCTACTGTGCGCGTTGATAAGGGAGGCTGTGGCGTGCCCTCCCATCGGCTGGGACGCGTCCCATCCGATTGTTGTGGGACAAATTCTTGGGGGGCGCATGGTGAATCCCGAAGGCGCCATGTACCGGAAGCGAGGAAATGACCAGGCCGTTCGATCTGCAAGAGGTCCTGGATCTGACCGCCCGACTGTACGCCGCCGTGACTCAAGGGAAGCACGACGTGGTGACGCGCATCGAGACCGTCCAGTTCGATGACGCACCGCACTTCACCGAGGAGGCGCGGGCCGCCTTCAGGCTCCTGATCCCCCACATGGCACGGGCGCTGGAACTTTGCCGACAGGTGGCGGCCAAGAAAAAGGGCGGTCTGCCCCTGACGCTTTCACCGCGGCAGCGCGAGATTTTGGGCCTCGCCGCCCAGGGGTTGCGCTCGAAGGAAATCGCCGCCCGCTTGGGCCTGTCGGTGCGGACGGTGGAGCACCACTTCACCGCCGCCGCCCGGCAACTCAAGGCCCGTGGCCGCAGCCAGGCAATCGCCACGGCCCTGGACCTTGGGCTTATCCAGGCATGACGAGGCTGGGGGCGCCCCGACCGCACTGGGTAAAAATGCCAACTTGCGGCCGATGTGGTGACGGATACCGTACGCGAAAGTGGAAAAACGTGCCGGTGAGGTTGGAGTTGTCGCTTCTCGCCCCGCTCATTGCGCCGCACTTCTGGATGCGGGACATGCGGAGAGGAATCCGCCAGGAAAATCTATGAGGACGAGTCCAAGCGCGAGACAGAGCCTAGCTAAGCGCGATGAACTCTCTGGAAACATTTCTCATTGATTGCGCATAGCCGCGCGGGGCTGCAAGTCTGCCGCGTAGTTATCCGTGAGAGTGAAACCGGCCCACGCCAATGGCCGTCCCCGACGGAACGCAGGGACGATCAGAAACCGAGTTAGCCGTCCCGCACTGTGGGACTGGGGGATGCAATGAAGTGGTCGATTAATCGTGCGTTGTTGGCGAGCGTGTCCCCCCTGGCGATCTTGGTCATGACGGCGGGGTCTGCGTGGGCGCAATTCGCCGCAGACGCGAACGTGACTGTGAACGGTGGAAATACACCCTATACCAGTTCTGGAACAGTCACAGGGCCGACAGCTTCCAACGGCAGCAACGGATCTCCTGGCAACGGCAGTAACGGCAACAATAGTGCCGGCATCAATATGAATGCCAGCAGCACGGTCGTGAACGTCACTGGTGGCACGGTTACCGGTGGCACCGGCGGCAATGGCGGTGACGGGAGTGCAGGAGCCTTTAATGGTGGGGATGGCGGCGACAGCGCAGGTATTTATGTGAACTATGGCGTTAATCCCGCGACTATTTCCATTTCACAAGGGGCGACTGTTCAGGGAGGCACGGGCGGCAATGGTGGAGCGGCTGGTGGCACCGGAGGCACGGCGGGTGTAAATGGCGGTGCTTCCGGCGTGGACATTCGAAGCGCCAACGCAACGCTGACCAATGCGGGAACAGTTCAATCCGGTACGAGAGGAACGAACGGAAGCGCCAATGGGGGCACACCAGCCACCTACAATATCAACAATGCGGCAGTTGCTATTGGCAGCGCGGCTACCGGCGCAACGATAAACAACTACAGTACCGGCCAGATCATCGGAGCTGGTGGAATTGGTATCGCTGTTGGGGCTGCCAACGCGAGCATTACTAACCGGGGAACAATAGCCACTTCCGGCAATGCCTATCCAGCCATCGAGATTGGGAGTGGAATTGCCTCCACCACCATCACTAACTACGGAACAATCTCATCCGCCACGTCACAGAATGACACACCAACAATAAAGAGCAGTGGAACCGGAACGTCGATTGTCAACTACGGTACTATTTCGAAATCGACGAACGGAACAAACGATACCGCCGTCTCCTATCACTCTGGCACTGGCGCCTCGACGTTAACCAACTACGGAACCATCACCGGCAGGATCAAGGCGTCTGCTTTTGGCGACACCTTCATATTTGATGGAAGTCAGGGCGGAAACACGGCAACCGGCAATATTACCGGTGAAGGGTCGGGAACATCCTCTTCCATTAGATTCCAAGGTGGAACGACTACCTTTACCGGAAACATTACGGAAAGCCAGTCCGTAACTATTGCCAATGGATCAACTCTCACTCTCGGTGGCGACTCACAGATATATTCGCAAGGCATAACGCTCTACAGCAACAGTACATTTGACCTTGGGACATCAAAGCTGACCTGGAATTATGTTGCCGGTGGAAGCGAAAATCTGAGCCAAACATATATTCTGAAGACCACCATCAACACGACTTCCGGTGGACATGGATATTGGGTTTTCAACGACATGCCGGCGGGCACGATGTTGAATAGTGGTGTCCCCGTCATTACGCCTACCATTGTCGGATCAGTGGCGACCGGGGCAAAATACGTGATCGTTCAGGACACTGTGGGCCGCACCATCGTCAATATGCCCACCGTGGTCAATTCCGGAGGCGTCCGCTGGACGGTCAGTTCGGTCACCGGCGCCGGTGAGACCGACACCGATGGCGTTTCCTATGGCACCGGCTACACCAACGTGATTCTGACTTCGGCCGGGGCCAACGCCGCCGCCGCCACGACGGCGGTAAACAGCAAGGGCCTCAGCACCCTGGCGACCTATTCCGGCTCCAACGCCGCCATGATGTCGTTGTCCAGCGCGGTCAACAACCTGACCGACAGCAAGGATATCGAGAAGGCGGCGGCCCAGTTGCGCCCCTCGACCAACGGCGGCACCACCCAGGCGGCGCTGGGCGCGGTCGGGCAGGCCGTCAACACCATCTCGATCCGCACCGACAGCGTGCGGGCCGCCTCGGCCGACACCGGCGGCACCGGCGTCTCGTCGGGTGAAATGCTGCGTGGGCTGGGGGTGTGGGGGCAGGGCTTCGGCTCGACCGCCACCCAGGATCGTCGCCAGGACGTAGACGGCTATTCGGCCGACACCTACGGCCTCGCCTTTGGCGCCGATGCCAAGGTGCTGGACGCGGTGCGCCTGGGGCTGTCGCTTGCCTATGCCCGGACCAACGTCGCCGATTCGGGTTCGCGCGACGGTTCGGGCCAGGACATCAGCTCCTATATCGCCAGCCTCTATGGCACCTATTCCGCCGAGCGCTGGCATGTGGACGGAGCGCTCACCTACGGCGTGCACGACTATGACGGCACCCGCGTGATCAACATCTCGGGGGCCAGCCGGCAGACCGCCAAGTCCTCGTATGCGGGACAGCAGTACGGCGCCAAGGCGGAATTGGGCGTGCCCCTGCCGGTCGGCAAGACCACCGTCACACCGCTGCTGTCACTGGCCTACAACCACCTTAGTCAGGACGCCTATACCGAAACCGGGGCGGCTGCTGCCCTGTCGGTCGGAAGTTCGGAGACCGACTCGATCAAATCCGGCCTGGGGGCCAAGGTTTCAACCACCATGGCCAAGATCGGCGACTGGGATATCAAGCCGAACGCGCGGGCCATCTGGCAGCACGAGTTCAACACCTCAGCCCAGAATCAGACCTCGAGCTATGTCGATGGTGGTTCGTCCTTCACCACCGCAGCCTCAGAGGTTGCTCGCGAATCCTTCACCCTGGGTATCGGCGTCGACATGGCCTCCGTCCGCAACATGACGATCTCGGCCAAGTACGACGCGGGCCTGAGCGACCGCTTTGTCAGCCATACCGGATCGTTACAGGCCCGCATGGAATTTTGATCGTGCGCCTTCGCGTCCTCCTGTGCTCCGCCGTGGCGTTCCCGGCCTTGATGGCGGCAAGTGCCGCCTGGGCCGAGACGGCAATCCCGAGCACCAACACCGCCTACACCATTCCTGCGGATGGGGATTTCAGTGTCGCCAGCGGAGTGAGGGTGGAGAACACGAATAACCACGGCCACGCCATAATAAATTTTTAGAATATCGGTGCATTGACTAACGATGGCACCATCATTGGCAGCGGATCAAACACACGCGGCATCTATAATGACCCACTTGCCACTATAGGCACCCTTATCAACACCGGTACAATTAGCGGTCACGATACTGCGGTCGACAATAAAGGCAACATTACCTCCCTGAGCAATGGCGGCACCATCATCAGCGGTGCCAATTTTACGACCTACACCATACACACCGGTTTCATGGGCACCCTGACTAACACCGGGACCATCTCCAACACCGGCAATTGGGGCCAAGCTGTATATATATTTTCCACTGATGCTCTAATCAATTCCGGCATCATCACCAGCAGCAACGGCAGCGCCATTTTAAACGTCGAACTTGGCATCAGCACCCTGACCAATACCGGCACCATCACCGGCGGTGGCGGTTCATACGGCATCGACAACACCGGCACCATCGGCACCCTGACCAACGCCCAGCGCGGCCTTACCTTTAATGGAACTCTGCCCGGTACCTACAACACCTATTTCAGCAGCGCCGCCTCCCCCGGCACGGTGGTCTTCACCACCACCGACACCAACCTGACCTACGGCCTCGCCAAGGCCAGCGGCGTCAATTATGCCGCCAGCACCTATGCCGACGTCATCGCCTCCAGTTCGCCGCTGACCTTCAGCTATGTGACGGTGGGCGGCATGACCTACGCCTTGGGGCTGAGCGGCAGTTGTGGCGTTTCGACCTACTGCTACAACCTAACCATCAGGTCTTCCGCCTGGGCCGTGGTTGGCCGGCCGATGGGGGGAAACGGCATCGCCCTCGGTCAGACCCTCGACCAGATCGCCGCCCAGGGCGGCCTGGCCAACCAGTTGTCGGGCTTGGCCGTCCTGTCGGGATCGGAGCAGCAGCGCGCCATGAGCCAGTTGGGCGCCACCAGCCTGTCCGCTTCGGTAGCGGCCAGCGGCTCGACCACCACTCCCAGCAATGCCGCAATCGGCAACCATCTGAGCGGCCGCATGAGCCGAAATTCCGACGGCCAGGGCACCACCACGGGCGTCTCGACCGGTAACGGCTATAACAAGGGGGCGCTGTGGGGACAGGTGCTGGGCAACCACACCAATCTGGACACCTCGTCGGCGGGCAGCGGCTTTTCATCCAACGCCTATGGCCTGCTGTTCGGTGCCGACGTGCATGCCTCCGACAACGTGGTGGCCGGCGCCACCGTCAATTGGCTGCGCAACGCCGCCAAGGGCCGCGACAGCGCCTCGGGCAATTCCAGCGTCACCGACACTTACCAACTGAACCTCTACGCCACCTGGCGCCCCTCGGCAGAGGCGCTATGGCTGCAGGGACTGACCTCGGTTGGGTTCAATCATTACGACCAGAAGCGCGGCATCAGCTTTCTGGGCGAGACGGCGAACGCCGAGTATCACGGCTGGCAGGGGCAGGCAAAGCTGACCGCCGGATATGACCTCGCGATGAACGAGGCCCTCACCGTCACCCCCATGGGCAGCCTCCGCGCCTCTCGGGTATGGAACCAGGGCTATACCGAGACCGGCAGCTCGGTGAACCAGAACGTGGAGGGGCAGAGCTTCAACAATGTCGAGAATGTGCTGGGCGTCAAGCTGGCACGCCGCATCGACACGGCTTGGGGGCCGCTGACCGGCGATGCCCAGGCTGGCTGGCACCATGACTATGTCCATAGCCCCATCGTCACCGTCGCCAATCTCAGCGGCGCAGGCTATGTACTGAATACTGCCCGTCTTCCATCCAACGGTGCGGAGGTAGTGCTTGGCGGCACCCTGCAACGTAGCGATGATCTGTCCCTGCGGCTCGAATACCAGGGTGACCTACGGACCGGCTACACCAGTCATACCGGATTGCTAACGATAAAGCAGGGCTTCTGATGCAAAAGACACGGCTGTTTACGCTATTGGCCGCAGCATTCCCGGGGCTCGCCGGGTGCGCCGCCATCGACCGTGATGCGAATGCCGACGCGCTGGCGAGACCGGCTGGCCTCCAGCGGATGTTGATCAAGACCGATCCGTTCGCGCTGACCACGTTTGCCCGCATCCGCGATCCGGGGCAGCCCGTCACCATCTATATCGAGGGCGACGGGCTGGCATGGCTGTCGCGTACCGAGGTCTCGCTCGACCCGACTCCGAGGGAAGCACTGGGGTTGGCACTGGCCTCGGTCGATCAGGGGGCGAACGTCGTCTATCTCGCCCGGCCCTGCCAGTTCACCGCCAGGGCAAAGAATCCCACTTGTGGCACCCCCTATTGGACCGGCAAGCGGTTCGCGCCGGAAGTCATCGCGTCGATGGGGCAAGCGATCGACCAGGTCCTGACCCAGGCCCCCGGCCAGAAGATCAATCTCGTCGGCTATTCCGGCGGCGGGGCCGTGGCGGTGCTGGTCGCGGCCAGCCGCAAGGATGTGGCCTCCATTCGGACCGTGGCGGGAAACCTGGATCATGCGGAGGTCAATCGCCTCAACAAGGTCTCGCCCCTGTCCGGGTCGCTTAATGCCGTCGACGTTGCCTCACAGGTTGCCCGCATACCGCAAATACACTGGAGCGGCATGGCGGACAGGACCGTGCCCCCGGCCATCGCCGAACGGTTCCGGCAAGCCGCCGGATCGGCCTGTGTCACGGCCAGAACGGTGCCCGGTGCAACCCACGAGACGGGGTGGAAGGAACGCTGGCGAGAATTGCTAAGCCAAGTCCCGGGCTGCGGATGAGGCGCCAGCTTCCTGTTGGGCTGCGCCCTTGCGGGTGCCCTACTTAGGGGTTTCTCCGGTGATGACCCCATTCAATGTCAGCAGAATAAACAGCGTTCGACCCAACCTAATCGAGCGCCGCCTCTGGACACGTATGCGCGATTGTCTGACGTCAGCACCCGTGGGACAAATCGGGGCATTTGCGTAACGGCAAATTTCTGGCTCATCGTAATGACCGAAGAAAGCGAAGATGAGACAGAAATCCATGGCGCCGAAATCCGCAGCCGATCAGGCCAGCACCTGCGAGGTCAGGGAGCTGCGCCGCGAGATGCGCGACTTGAAGGAAGTGGTCGCCGATCTGACGATCTTGCCGAATGGCACGGCCACCTGCTACAGGTCGGAGCGCTGACGCGGATACCCGGTGCCGAGGTCCTATACAAATGCCACCCCAACGACCGGGGAGAGATGGGAAAGCTTCCCCTGCGGCCGCAGCAGATCGAACATCTGGAATGTCCGGGGGCGACGATGTCGTCCGCGCCCCTTGCCGAAGTCCTGCCCACGGCCGACATTGTGGTCAGTGACTTGTTCGGTTTCGGCTTCATGGATTGCCTGACGGCGGGAGTGCCCTGCGTGTATGTGGACTTCGGCTTCATCCGGCATTTACCGAAATGCGTTGAACTGTTCCGCCGCGGCTGTGTGGTGATCAAGGCATCCTACCAGGACACGGCGTGGACCGACCGGCTGACGGCCGGCGTGGGGGGCGTTCTCTATGGCACCGTCGACCACGATCGCCGCCCCATGCTGTCCTACATGCGGCGGGATGGTGACGGCAGTGAGTGTACGATGAACGCCTTTGCCGCCATCCGGGGGCTGGTCAACCGATGAGTACCAAGGATTTCCTGCTTCGAAGCCGCGCCAGCGCCGAAAGCGCCCCGGCCCATATGACCGACGCCCAGCGGCCGCTGCGGGTCTGCGTCATCCAGCCGCCTGAATCGGGCGGCGTCAAGACCCTGCTGCCCCATTACGAAAACGGCATGGAGGAACTGGGCTACAAGCCGCCCCTGGGGGTGCTCTATGTCGCCACCATGGTCAAGACCCACTCCCCCCATACGGTGCTCGTCATCGACGCCATCGCCGAGCGGCTCGACTTCGCCGCCGTGGTCGAACAGGTGGCTGCGTTCGCCCCGGACGTGGTGGGGATATCGGCCTGGACCGACTTCTGGTTCCCCGCCCACAAGACCGGCCGGCTGATCAAGGAAAGGCTGCCCCACGCACACCTCACCTATGGCGGCCCCCATGTCAGCATCTTCCCCGGCGAGACCCTGGACCACCCCTTTGTAGATTCAGTCGTCGTCGGCGACGGAGAGGTGCCGTTCCTGTATCTGTGCAACATGGTCGCCAACGACCGGTTGGACAACGACTTCCCCGGCCTGCACATCAAGGTTGCAGGCGGGCTCAAGACCGGCGATGACCTGTTCCACATCCATGCCGATCTGGATTCGCTTCCCATCCCCGACCGCACCTTGTTGCCGCACAAGCACTACAAGTCGGTGCTGAGTTCGGAAGCGTTCGTGACGACGATGATCACCAGCCGCGGCTGTCCCCACCGCTGCACCTTCTGCAAGCTGAACTTCCAGAAGACCCTGTCGCGCAGCGCCGCCAGCGTCGTCGCCGAATTCCGCCAGATCCACCAGATGGGAATCAAGGAAGTCGAGATCTACGACGATACCTTCACCTGGTCGAAGACCCGCCTCCGCGAAATCTGCCACGGCTTGATAGACAGCGGGCTGCATCGCGAGGTGACGTGGTCGGTGCGCGACCGGGTCAGTTCGGTCGAAGACGAACTGCTGGCCCTGATGCATCGCGCCGGCTGCCGCCGCATTCACTACGGCATCGAATCCGGAGTTCAACGGGTCATCGAGTTGATGAAGAAGCGCATCACCGTCGAGCAGGCACGAACCGCGGTCGACCTGGCCAAGCGCAATGGGCTGACGGTGCTGTCCTATTTCATGTTCGGCAACCACGGCGAAAGCCGCGAGGACATGGAGGAGACGATCGCCTTTGCATTGTCAATCAATGCCGACTACGCCGAGTTCTCCATCACCATTCCCTATGCCGGCACCGAAATGTACCTGGAGGCTCTGGGCAGCGGCCTGATCCGGCGCGACTATTGGCGCGACCATGCCATCGACCCGGTGGAGAGCCTACAACAGGAAGTCATCGAGACCCACGTCTCGCTCGACACCCTTCGCCAATTGCAGCAGAAGGCGGTGCGGTCGTTCTATTTCCGGCCAAAATACCTGGTGCGGGAAGTGATGAAGCTGAAAAGCCCCACCGAGTTCGTGCGCAAGGCACGCATCGGCATGCACCTGTTCAAGCAGAGCCTGCTGAAGCTCAAATGACGGTCCCGCCGACATCGACGACCCTGGCCGGGTCGACGGAGTCCCCATAGCCGGCGGCGGGCTGATCGAGGAACTGCCGCGACCAGCTTTCAAGGCACAACAGCCCCCAGACCTCGCGGCCAAACTTGCTGCCGGCCGACACCTGCGTCTCGACCTGCCGCCGCTGGAAGAACCCGGCGAAGCTTCCCCCAGGCGTCTCGAGGAGGCGCTCGCGCAGCCATCCCGACAGCGGCCCGCCAAGCCATTGGTTGACCGGCACAGGAAACCCCACCTTGTCGCGGCGCGAGGCGATCTCTGGAGCCAGCAGATCCGCCGCCGCGGCGCGGACGAGGTGTTTCAGGCGCCCGTCGCGCAGCTTGGTGGCAGGTGGCAACGAAAACAGCAGTTCGGCGATGCGGGTATCGAGGAATGGCACCCGCGACTCCAGCGACCATGCCATGGAGGTGCGGTCCTCCACCTGAAGAAGGGCCGGCAGCCACTGGGTCGTCTCGAAATGCAGCACCTTGTCCAGCAGCGACACCTGTGGGCCGGGCGCGTCGAACAGCGCCTCATACTCGGCGACGGTGTCGCGGGGGTCAACCAGCCCCGGCCTCAGCAGATCGCAGGTATCGTCCTGGCGGCGGATCAGCGACAGGAAGCGCTCGGCCGGGCGTTCCGACAGCCCCCTGCCGAAGGATTGCTGCATCAGGGGGAAATAGTTGGCCAGTTGGGGCAGCCCGGGACGGATCGCCGCGAGGTCGAGCCCGAGACCCTGGTCTTTCTGGTGAATGTCTGCCTTGAGGGCCATGTCGAGCGCGAATATCAGGTATCGGGCATAGCCACCCGCCAGCTCATCGGCACCCTGGCCGCCGAGAACCACCTTGACCCGTGTGGCGGCCAGCTTCGAGACGAAGTATTGGGCGAACGACCCCGGCGCGGCGACCGGCTCATCCAAAGCCCAGATCAGCCGGTCGAACTCGCGCCGGAAATCCTCGGCATCGGGAACGATCTCGTGGAGATCGCAGCCGATGTGAGCGGCGCTGATCCGGGCGAAGTGGCTGTCGTCGAACTGACCGCCGCCCGCGAACCGGGCAGTGAACGCCTCGATCCGGCCGGGGTGATGCCGGCGCGCCAGGGCGGTGATGGTGCCGGTGTCGATGCCGCCGCTGAGGTGGCACCCAACCGGCACGTCGCTGCGCAGCTGGCTTCGCACCGAATCGTCCAAAAGGGCGTGCAACTCGGTCACGGCGGCTTCGGGGGCCATGTCGCGCCTGTCGAAGCGGATGCACCAGAACCGGCCTTCCTGGCGCATACCGTCCGGCCCGAATTTCAGCCACCGACCGGGCAGAAGCTTCCGCACAACCTGGAACAGGGTCTTGTCGCCAAGGGCATACTGGAAGGTGAGGTAATCGGCGAGCCCCGCCGGGTTCAGCGCCGCCTCCAGGCCGTCGAAGGTCAGCAGCGCCTTGATCTCCGAGGCGAAGGCGACGCCATGCCGGGTTTCCGCTACATAAAGCGGCTTGATGCCGAACGGGTCACGGGCCAGGAATAGCGACCGCTCGCGACGATCCCACACCGCGAAGGCGAACATGCCGTTCAACTGGGCAAGGCAAGCCGCCCCGTCTCTCGCGAACAGGCGGAGCAACACCTCGGTGTCGCTGTGGCCCCGGAACCGCTCGCCCTCCGTCTCCAGCCGGGCGCGCAAGGCGGGCGCATTGTAGATTTCGCCGTTGAAGACCATGCAATAGCGCCCGGAGGGGTCGACCATCGGCTGGGCACCGCTGCGGGACAGGTCAATGATGCTGAGGCGGGTGTGGCCAGCGCCGAACTCACGGTCGAGAAAATAGCCCTCGTCATCCGGCCCCCGATGGCGGAGGCGGGCCGTCATGGCGGCGAGGTCGCGGACCTCGACCTTGGCCTCCGACAGCCGCATGCCGCAAATGCCGCACATCATCGCCTCCCGGTGGCTGAACAGACGTCGGCGGGCAGCGCCGTGGCGAGTCCCTTGGCGACGATCAGGTCGAGCAACGTCTCGTAATCCTGGCCCCAACCGTGGTCGGGCGAGAACACATGCGTATGCCAGATCACGCAGGCCTCGCCACCGACCTCGATCAACTGGTCGAGCAGCGTGGCGATCCGCTCATGCCGGGCGGCAGTCGACATCTTGCGGCTGTAATAGAGCTGGGTGTCCATCAGCATGGTCGGAATGGCGAGGATCTCATGCGCCGCTTGCCGCTGGTGGTCGTAGGGGCGGAAGGCGGCGGCGAGTCCGGCGCGGAAGCCGGGGCGGTCGTTGAAGCCGAGCGTCGTGTCCACCTCGATGCCGGCCTGCGTCTGCGCCGCCCAGGTCTCGCCGAGGGAGAACCGCAGCCAGTGCTGGCGGCAGGACCGCACCCGCTCCAGGCCGAAGCGGCGCCGCATGCCGTCGATCTCGGCCGTCATCCGGGCTGGATCACGCCAGCTGTGGAAGGCGAAGTGGCTCCCCACCTCCCATCCGCCGGCCACGAGATCGTCGAGCACCGGCCTGAGCCTGGCGTCGTCGCCCGAATCATAGGTCGGGTCCAGCAGCCGGCTGACCCAGGCCTCGCCGAACCCGCTCGGCCGGCACGCGGTGAACACGTTGAAGGCCGACTTGACCCGGCGCGCCTCTTCCACGGCCGCGATGTGGCGCAAGGCGAAATAGTCGTTGTCATCGACCACCATCCGCCAGGCCTGCACCAGGGACCCGGCGGCATCGCCCATGCGCCCCCGCGTCAGGTCGCGTGCCGCGTTGAATAGATGGCGGGCGGTATCCTTGGCGCGCGTCGGCAACTTCTTGTCGAGCACGTCCACATCGTGGGTAAGGTAGACACGCGCTTGCTTGCGGCTGGAATCGACGCTGCCGGGAAACGCCCGTTCGATTTCTTCGGCAAGGGCAAGCAGCAGATAGTTGGCCCACGGCCGATCGTACCGCGCCGCATCCCCGCGCACGCGACAGGCATAGGACTGCCGCGAGCCGCTCGCCCGCTCGTGCTCCCACTCGGCCAGACAGGACACATACGAGAACAGGTTGAACAGCAGGTCGACGCGGCCCGATCCGGCCTCGATGGTGTCGCGGAGGACAAGGACACTGCGCCGCCCCAGCCCGAGGCAATCCAGATCGACCCCAACCATGGCCCCGTCGGCGGCGCAGGGAAGCCGGGGAATCCGGGGGGCTTGATCGAGGGTGGCAACGCCGTAGCCGATCCTCGGCCCCTCGGCGCGGCCGCCATCATCGGCGCCGACGATCACCATCGGCTGCGGCAGGCCGAGAAGATCGGATGCGAGATTCGCCGTGTAGACCAACCAGGGCGGCGCCGGCAGGGTCGGGATGACCAGACGCAGGGCGGTCATCGTCCGCACCATTCCCTGACCGCCTGGACGACCCGGTGCGCGTCGCGGTGCTCCAGCCGGGAATGGTTGGGCAGCAGCACCACCTCGCGGGCGATGGCGCGGGCGACGGGGAACGCCTCGGGGCTTTCGACGCCATAGGCGGGGAAGTCGGTCAGGGCGTAGTCGAACACTTCCTTGCCGGCGTGGATACCGCGCCGCAGCAAATGGTGCAGCAGGGAGTCGCGGTCTTCGACCAGGCAGGCGCAGTGGGAAAAGGTGGCGCCGGGACGTGCCGATGGCCAGCGCAGTTGGGGGCAATCCCCCAATTCTCGACGATAGTAGCGGGCGTAGCCCACCCGGCGCCCGACCAGCCGCGCCGCCTTGACGACCTGGGACACCCCCAGCGACCCCAGGCACTCGGGCAGTCGCCCGGTCAGGTCGTCGGGAACGACGATGACACCGCGATCGTAGTATTCGGTCAGAAACGAGAGCAGGCGCGTCTGCGTGGCAAGGCGGTGGACCATGCCATAGAGCCAGGGCGTCAACCCGATCCAGCCAGCAAGGAACATGATCGATTGCCGCCACGCCTTGGCGGCTCCCGGCGCTCGGAACATGCGGTCCCGGTAGTCGCGCAGGTCGCGGGCGAGACCCGCGTCCCCCGTTACCACGGCGCCGCCCTCGACGGTGGACAGGTGCTTGCCGAAGCTGAACGACAACAGGCCGGCCGCGCCCATGGCCGCCAACGGCCGGCCGTCGAACTCGGCCGCGAAGGCCAGGGCGCAATCATGGACGACCGTGACATCTGGCCGCCCCACCAGCGCCCGTTCCAGGCCCGCCACATCCATCGGCAGGCCGTGCATGTGGGTGGCGAGCACGGCGGCGGTGGCCGGCCCAAGAGCGGCTTGAACCGACAACGGGTCCATGGCGAAGTCATCGGCGGTCACGTCGACGAACCGCAGGCAGACCCCGGCGGTCACCAGCGCATTAGGCACCACGGCGCAGGAATAGGCCGGCAGAATGATCTCCCGTCCCTCCCAGCCCAGGACCTTGGCCAGGGCGAACAGCCCACTTCGCCCATAGGGAAAGACGACGGCATGGCCGGTTCCGCCATGGGCGGCCAGCGCGGCTTCGAACGCGGCCACGCCGCCGCCCCGCCCGAGGGCGCCCCCCGCCAGGGCCAGGACGTCGTCCAGTTCGAAAGGCGGGGAGATCCGGGGGATCACGTGGCCGAGCCACCCGGGACCGAACCACCCGGGCGCGGCTTGACGCGGCCCAAGGCCAGCCTGGCGATGAAGTCCAGGTGCCTGAAGATCATGCGGAAGGTCTTCATCTTCGACTGGCCGAACTTGCGGTCGTAGATGGTCGCCGGAATCTGGGCGACGGTCATCCCCGCCAGCAGAGCGCGCGAGATGATCTCAGCATTGGCCAGAAAGTCGTCGGCATCGGGGAGGACGGCGGCGACGACATTCCGACGGTAGGCCCGGAAGCCGGCGGTGAATGTCACCAGATCGCCCGCGGCGCGACCTAGGGCGAGCCGGTAGAGCACCACCACGCCGCGGCTGAGGATGAAGCGATGCGCCGGATAATGCCAGTCGCCCTCGTGCAGGAAGGGCGACGCAGTGGTGATGTCCACACCGGGCGTCAGCGCCGCCAGCAGCTTGGGAATTTCACGGACGTCGTAGTTGGTGTCGGCGTCGGCGGTGACGACGATGTCGGTCTCGGCCGCCACCATCCCCACCTTCAACGCGCCACCATAGCCCATGTTGCGGGGGGTCCTGATCAGCTTGACCAGCGACGATCCGCCATACGTGGCCTGCAGCTTCTGCCACGTCGCATCGGTGGAGCCGTCGTCGACCAGGATGTATTCCAACCGGTGGGTATTGTTGTCGAGAATGTGTCGCAGCGCATCAAGCCGCTCGAACAACGTCGGAAGGCTCTCTTCCTCGTTGTAGCAGGGGATGACGACGCTCACGCTTTCGCGCCCGTCCGATGCCGCCGCCATATCCGCGGCCGGAGGCAGGAAGGCGCGCGATACCAAGCTGTTCTGGTTGGCGAGGCCGGTCATCACCGGCGCGGTCTGGCCGGCCCGGCCGAAACGGCCGGTCAGCACACGCACCACCCGTTCTGCCGCCGTTCCGTCACCGAAGATGGCGGGCCGGCTGGCCGGCGGGGTGAAGTCATGCAGGCCGAACAGGATCTTGTCGCCATCCACATCGGCCACCAGTTCCCAGCCCGCCGCCACCATGGCCGGCACCCAGACCATGCTGGTCAGCGAAACCACCGGCTTGCCGAGGATATAGCCCTCGCGCCGAAGCCCGCCGGAATCCGAAACGACCCGGTTGGCCCCGGCTAGAAGCCGGACGTTGTCGATGAACCCCAGAGGCTCCATCAGCCGGATGTGGCCGCAGGCCGCGAGGCCATCCCACAACCCTTCCCGGCGAAGGGCGTCGCGGGTGCGGGGGTGCACCGGGAACCGGATCTCCCGCCGCGAATTGACCAACGCCCGGCAAATCTGGGCCAGCCGGACCGGATCGTCGGTGTTCTCCGCCCGGTGGAAGGTGACGACGGCATAGCCTTCGTCGGTCACCGCGATGTTGAACCGCTCCATGGCCAGCAGTAGCGAGTCATGGACGATGTCCCCGGCCAGGACGATCTGGTTGCGCGGAAAACCCGCCTGGAGCAGGTTCTGGTAGGCGTCCTCGATATGGGCGAACAGCAGGCACGAACTCACCTCGGTGACGCGCCGGTTCAGCTCCTCGGGATTGTAGATGTTGCCCGCCCGGACGCCGGCCTCGATGTGAGCGACCGGAATGCCCAGCCGTGCCGAGGCGAGCGCCCCCGCCATGGTCGAGGTGACATCGCCGTAGACGACGGTGACGTCAGGCCGCTCGGTGTAGAGGACATTTTCCAGAAAGGTCATGATCTGACCCAGGACCTGCGCCGGCGTCCCCTTTTCGATGCGGTTCGAATGGGCCGGCCGGGTCAGACCGAGTTCGTCGAAGAACACGTCCGACATGTTGTCGTCGTAGTGCTGCCCGGTGTGGGCGACGACGCACTCGACCCCGAACTTCCGGCACGCGTGTTCCAGAGCGAAGTGCTTGGTGAAATTGGGCCGCGTCCCGACGACGACGACGATCTTCAGCGTATCAGTCCGCATAGGCGCCAAAGTCGCTGACCTGCCCGGCGACGCGGGCGGGATTGCCATGAACGACGGCTCCTTCCGGGACGTCCCTGGTGACGACGGCCCCGGCTCCGACCAGCGCATTCCGTCCGATGACGACCCCCGGCAGCAAAGTGGCGTTGGCGCCAATTCTTGCGCCTTCCCGGATCACCACGCCAGTGAGATTGTCCTTCGCGGCGGGGCTGGCGGGATATTTCGCGTTGGTGAGCACGACCCGGGGGCCGACCCAGGCGCCCGTCTCGATGATGCAGAATTCAGGCACGAAGACGCCGGAATGAATTCGCACCCCGTCGCCCAACGACACTCGGAAGGCGATCTCGGTGTGACTGCCGAGGCTGACATTGTCGCCGATGGTGCAGTCGTGCCGCACCAGCGTGCCGTGGCCGGCGTGGAAGCGGGCGCCGATGGAACTTCCGGCATAGATCACCGCGTGCGAGCGAATCACCGCCCCGGCACCGATCACCGTGCGGAGGGAAGGCGGATCGGCGTCGTCCCGGGGCAACCCGATGACGACGAAGTCGCCGAGGCGGGCATCGCCGGCCATCTCTACATTGGGATAGACCCGGACCCATTCACTCATGGCGGTTACTCACGCCGTCACCGCGCTGCGAACGGCGCGCGCCACCGTCTCCGCCTGATCGCGGCTGAGTTCGGGGAACAACGGCAGGGAGATGATTCTCTGGGACACCTCATGCGTTACCGGCAAGTCCCCCGCTGCGTAGCCGAGATGGCGGCAGGCCGGTTGCTCATGCGCCGGGATGGGGTAATGGATGCCTGCCCCGACACCGTTATGGTTGAGCGTCTTCAGCACCTCATCCCGCCGGTCCACCTGGATGACGAACAGATGATAGACGTGGACGGCGGCTTCGGCGCAAACCGGCAACTGTACGCCGTCACAATCGGCCAGCAGGTCGCGATACCAGTCTGCCCTCTCCTGGCGCGCCCTGGTCCACACCGGAAGGTGCCGGAGCTTGACGCGCAAAATGGCGGCCTGGAGGCCGTCGAGGCGGGAATTGGTGGCGAGATAGCCGTGTTCGTACTTGGACAGGCGGGCGTGATCGACGGTCTTCCGCAGCTTGGCGGCAAGGTCGCCGTCGCGGGTAAAGACGGCACCGCCATCACCCCAGGCGCCCAGGTTCTTCGCCGGGGAAAAGCTGACGCAGGCTGCGTGGCTGGTGAGACCGGCCTGTTTACCGTTCCACGCGGCACCATGGGCCTGCGCCGCGTCTTCCACCACCACCAGTCCATGGCGTTGTGCGACGGCCATGATGCCGTCCATGTCGGCCATCTGGCCGTAAAGGTGGACCGGCATGATCGCCCGCGTGCGCGCGGTCACCGCGGCGGCCAGGGCACCCACGTCCATGCAATAGGTCACCGGATCGATGTCGACGAAGACCGGCTTGTAGCCGGCCAGGACAATAGCCTCGACTGTCGCGATGAAGGTATGCGAGACGGTGATGACCTCCTCGGTGCCGTTGCCCGGGCCGAGCAGCTCGCTCAAGGTCAAGGCCAACGCGTGGGTGCCGCAACTGGTCAGCGCCACATGGCCGCCACCGAGGAATTCGGCCAACTCGGTTTCGAACCCGGCATGATCGGCCCCGCCGATGAAGCGGGTATTCCCGATGCAATCGAACAGTGCCCGGTCGAATTCATCCTTGTGCGCTTGATATTGAGCCTTCAGATCGACAAGAGGAATCACGCTCCGGCCCTCGCGTTACGATTTCGGTTGCGGAGATGGCCGCAGCCATTGCCGCCTCTGGAGCGAGCTCTTCTTGAAGCATCAAGCCGAGATTGCGGTTGACGCGCATGAATAGGCAACCGCCTTTCGCAAGTCAATGCCTAAAGAATACCTTAATACTTCCGCTGTTGTCAGGTTCGCCGGCAAAAGGCGGCAGCCAAGGGCGGGGCGGCCGGACATGGCTATCGCGCGCGCGGAGATAAATCTGGACATGACGCCCAATTTGGCTAGATTTTGGCGCGTCGCCTCGGGATATTGCCCGGCAACAGACACGTCGAGTGGAAAAAATGACGGTGAGAATTGCTCAGATAGGTGTCGGCCGTTGGGGCATGAATCTTCTCCGAAACATCCGGAAGACATCCGGTGCGGAACTGTTTGCCGTTTGCGACGCGGATGTCGCCAAAGTGAAGACGCTCGGCGACGAGTTCAATGCCAGGCCCTACTCTGATCTTGATGCATTGCTCGGCGACTCCGAAGTGGATGCCGTGGTCATTGCCACTCCATCCGGGCAGCACTTCGCCCACGTCATGGCTGCGTTGCGCGCCGGCAAGCATGTCTTTGTCGAGAAGCCGATGGCCGATTCGGCGGCGGATGCCCTTCAAATGGTCTCTCTCGCCGAGGAAAAGTGCCTGACACTGATGATCGGCCACACGTTTTTGTATAACAACGTCGTTTCCCGGATTAAGGACATCATCGATTCCGGCGATCTTGGCGACATTTATTATGTGTATAGCCAGCGACTGAACCTCGGGCAGTTCAGAAGCGACAGCGATGTCCTGTGGACCCTGGCGCCGCACGACGTCTCCATCCTGAACTACTGGATGGGAAGCACCCCGGTCTCGGTCAGTGCGCGCGGCCTGACCTTCGCCGGCCGCGATCCAGACCATGCCGAAGTCTGCTTCGCAAATGCGTCGTATTCCGGCGGCAGGGCCGCCAATATCCACATGTCGTGGCTGGCGCCGCAGAAAATCCGCCAGATGGTGGTGGTCGGCAGCCGGAAAATGTTGCTCTATGACGACACCGCGCCCGGCCACTACATCCAGATCTACGACAAGGGCGCCGAGCTCGACTACACGCGCCCCACGGTCGACGCCTTCGATTTCTCGTTGCGGATCCGAAGCGGGGACATCGTCATGCCCCACATCGCACTCAAAGAGCCCCTGGGCGTCGAAATGCAGCACTTCGTCGACTGCATCAAGACCGGCAGGACACCTCGCACCGATGGGCGACATGGCCTTGAGGTGACGCGGGTGCTTGAGGAAATGTCGAAGTCCATGCGCCGCGGGGGAGCCGAGATCTCGTTGCAGTAAGGGCTGACGCCGGCGCGGAGACTCAACCCATACCCCTGGTGAGAATGCGAAATCCCCTCATCTTGGCGTCGATTTGCACCTCGGCCCTCCTTGCCGGTCTGGCGGCCTACGCCGTCGCCGATCTGGTGCAGGGAGGTGCTGGCGCGGCGTTTCCCCCCTATGTCCACCTCGGATTGTCACGCGGCGACCTTCTCGCGGCGTTCGTCAATTCGCTGGTGGGGATTTTCGCGGCGATCCTGATGACGCGGCCGGAGTGGCGGCTTGGCCTGGCGTTCGGCCGTATCTCACTGGCCGGGGCGGTCGCGGTCGCCGCCATCGTCGCGCTGGCGACGGTGTTTCGCAGCGGGATGGATCTCGATCCCTATCCGCTGCACCTGTCGCAGGGCTACAGCATGGCCCTGTTTCCCCGGCTGTTCGATGTCGGACATCTCCACCCGCTGTTCAGCGAGGCATCATCGAAGAGCCTCATGCTGTATTACAATATTTTTCCGGTCGATTATTATCTCAGTACAAAGGTCATGGCGATCCATATTGCCGGCGGCTTCCTACTGGCGATGACGCTGTGCACCGTCTTCTTCACCCGCTGTGGCCTGGCCCCCGCCGAAGCTGTCGTTGCGGCCATCACCCTGCTGTTGTTGGTTCCGAAAGCCATTCCCTACGCCCTGGAGGGCACCAATCCCTGGGTGCTGAATCTGGTGTTCGCCCCGCGCGTATTCCTGGCCGGGGCGGTTGCGGCGGTGGCCATCGCCCTGACCGCCAATCGATGGCTGTGGTCCGGGCTTGCCCTGGGGGTACTCGGCCTCCTTCACCTCAAGTTCGGACTGCGCGCCATCGCCTATGTGGGAATGACGGCGGCAGTCCTCCATGCCATCCCGGCGACCCGGCCCCGGATGGGACGGTTCGGCCATATGGTCCTCATGCTGATACTGGGGGCGACGATAGCCTGTCTCCCCATGCTGCTTCTCAACAGCAGCATCGAGCCGATCCTGGCCGCCCTGCGCGCCCCCGAGGCCGAGCCGCTGGTCCACATGCTGGGATGGCTGATCAAAAATGAACCGGACGATTGGTTTGTCTCCTTTCGCGACCCCGCCGCCTTCGTGCCACAATTCCTCGCGACGGCCGCCGCCGGGGCGCTGGCCTCGGGATTACTCGCGATCAAAGGGAGCGATTCCCGGCTGCGGCTGCTGGGATGGGCTCTTTTCGTGGCCAACGGCCTGGCGGTCGTGGCGCTCGGGTGGAGCCACCTGTTCGAGCACCTGCTGATCGACCTGCCGCCGCATCGCCTGGTGATCCTGCTGCTGCTGGTCCGGCCGTGGGGGGGCGAGTGGATACCGGTGGCGGCGGTATCCCTGCCCGGCATCATCCTGGCGACCGGCGCCTTGCGGACACTGCGATGGTGGCCGCGGATCCTGGCGGTGGCGATTGTCGCCGCGGTGGTCTCACCCACGGCGAGCGCCCTGCTCGAAGGTCGGCTTTTTGCACCCGACGGAACGATCGGGCCGGCGCAGAGTTACGCCTACGCCGAGGTCTGTTCCCCAGAGGCGGACCGCTTCCTGGCCGCTCGGAATGCGGTGATCGACAACATCCGGCGTCTTGATCTTGTCGCGGCACGGGCGGCGGCCAGCGAGCTCGAGCACGCCGCCGGCGCCCTTGCCCCGGGCGTCATCGACCCCCTGCCCCATGCCGCCAATGCCCATGCCCTGGTGGACATGGCCGAGGGGCATTACGGCACCGCCTACAGCCGAATGCTCGGCGCGCAACGACGGCTGGCCGCGGGCTGGAAGGGCGCCCCCGAATTGGCGGGGCAATGGATGGGCGACATGGTGCTTCGGTGCGACCCGCCGACGGTGCCGGCCGTACGATGGCGCAGCCTGGAAATCCCCATGGCGGCCTATCGGGACGCCACTCGCTGGATCAAGAGGAACGTCCCCGAGCGCGACGGCGTCATCGCCCCACCCTACCTCCCCGGTTTCACGTCGCTGTCCCAGCGGGCCGGGTTCTGGGACGGCAAGATCGACAACCATATGATGTATCACCGGCCAGCATATTACAAAAAAGGCTACCGCCGCCTCGATCTCGTTGCCGGCGCGGATGCCCTCATGACGGCGCCAGGGTTCCGCTTCGGCGATGTCGGGCCTGAGGGCCGCCAGCACTTCCTGTCGATGACGGTTGAGCAATTGGCACTCCTCCGGACGGAATTTCCCGGCTACACCACGCTTCTCACCGAGCGGGGCCACGCGCTGCCGCTGCCAATTCTCTATGAAAATGAAACTTTCATCGTCTATCATCTTCCCGGTCCATGACACCCCTGCACGTAATCGGAGCCTCCCTTGATGAAGATGCTGTTCGCTCAGGAGAACAACTTCGAGTGGCACGGCGTGAGTGCACTTTCCGCCATTTTAAAGCGAGAGGGCTTCGAGGTCGATATCGTCTGCTCGCCGGACGTGACGGAGATCGTTGACGCGGTCGAGAAATACGCGCCGGCCCTGGTCGGTTTCCACACCATCACCGGCCAACAGACCTTCGCGGTCGAGGCCTGTCAGGCCATCAAGAGCAGGTTGCCGCAGGTGCGCACCATTCTCGGCGGCCCGCATGCCACCTTTTTCCCCCGGATCATCGACAGGCCGGGCATCGATTTCGTCGGCATCAACGAGTGCGACCTGCCGCTCACCGTGCTGATGCGCCGGCTGTCGGAAGGGGGCGTCACCAACAATATTCCCGGCATTTGGGCCAAGGACGAATCCGGCATCCATGAGAATGCGCCGGGCATGTTCGTCTCCAGTCTCGATGAGCTCCCCGATTGTGACCGGGAGCTGTACCTTAAGTACACGGGGGCCTATTCCAATCAGTTCTTTCTCGGTCGCGGATGTCCATTCGACTGCGCATTCTGCTTCAACGTCAAGTCGAAGGAACAGTTCGGCAAGGTAAAATATACCAGATACCGCTCCACAGACCGTGTCATAAGTGAAATTCAGCGCGGAGTGGAGATTGGCGGCCTTAAATATATAAAATTTGGCGACGATACTTTCGCGCTGAACCGAAAGCTCCTTCGCGAGTTCCTGCCGATCTATAAAGAAAAAATCGGACTTCCTTTCGCCGCGTCGTTCCGGGCCGAGCTGATGGATGACGATCTGGCCATGCTGTTCAAGGACGCCGGCTGCGTGTTTCTCGGCACCGGCCTGGAGTGCGGCGACGAAAATCGCCGAGGCATGATCCTCAAGAAGAACGTCACCAATCAACAGTACCTGAACTCAGCCGATTCATTGAAGAAGGCTGGCATCCCCATCGGCACCTGCAACATGTTGGCCCTGCCCGGTGAAACGGTGGAGGAGGGCTTTCAGACCATCCGCATGAACATCCGGATGGGGGTGAAGATGCCATGGTTCTCGGTGTTCCAGCCCTACCCCAGCACCTCGTTGGAGGATCTCAGCCGGTCCATGCTGGGCGTCCCCCAGGTCGATCCGGAACAGTTCCAGGCCGACTGCCACAGCCAATCGCTGATCAAGACCGATGATGCCCGACAGCTTGCCAATCTGCACAAATTCGCGCTGTTCTGCGTGGTCATGCCCTGGATTATCCCGGCGGTGCGATTGCTGATCAAGCTGCCGCCAAATCCCATATACACGATGATTCATCGGCTCGGCCACGTCTACACGTTCTACTACTACAACGAGCGGAACCTCTGGCGGACGGTCCGACTGGGGCTGTCCTTCGAGCTGGGCAAGCTGCACAAGGTGGTTGCCAGCCTTAGGCCCCTGTTCCGCCAGCTGCGGCGGAGCTGACGTGCGAGCCTTTGCGGCCGTCCAGGTTCGCATGGGGTCGAGCCGGCTGCCGGGCAAGGTCATGCTGGATCTCGGTGGACGCCCGCTGCTGGGCGTGCTGCTCGACCGCCTGCGTTGCAGCCGGTCGCTGACCGGGATCGTCGTCGCCACTTCGACCCTGCCCGAGAACGATGTCATCGCGAATTTCTGCCGCGCCGAGGCGGTACCGTGTTTCCGTGGCGACGAGGACGACGTGCTTGGGCGCATGCTGGGCGCGCTACGCTCGGTCGATGCCGGGCTGGGCATCGAGATCTTCGGCGACTGTCCCTTGATCGACCCGCGGCTGGTCGATGAGATGATCGACGCCTTCGTGGCGAACGGCGAACTCGATTGGCTGGGCAACGACCTGGCGACCACCTACCCCCCGGGCATGGAGGTCGAGGTGTTTCGCGTGGCGGCCCTGGCGGATGCGGGCGATCGCTGCCGCGACGCAGCCATCCGCGAGCACGGCACCCTGTTCATCCGCCAGCACCCCGAGCTGTACCGCATCCGCAACGTCGAGGCGCCCGCAGCCCACCACCGTCCCGACCTCAGCGTCGAGGTCGACGCACCCGAGGACTTCCGCATCGTCGAGGCGATCCTTGGCCATTTCGCGCCACGGCGGGACTTCACCCTGGCCGAGATCATCGCCTTCCTCGATGACCGTCCCAGCCTCGCCGCCGCCAACAGCCTGGTGCCCCGGCGATGGAAGCAGTTCCGCGGGGAAGCATGAGCAGCCCTGCCGTGCCCCTCCTGATGGTCCTCGGACTGCCGGCCCTCCTTGTCCTCGGCAAGCCTGCCTGGATGCCGCTGACCTGGGCACTGGCGGCGGCGGTTCCGGTTGCGCTGGCCTGTGCCGCCTGGGCCGACTATTTCTGGCGGCGGCGCCCCGGCGCCCCCTTCGTGCCGGTGACCATCAGCTTCTATGGCATCAGTTTTGGATTGACGGTCTTCCTGGCCGGCTTCCACAAGCACTATGACTCGGAATACGTGGTCTACCGCTACGTCTTCGACGGACCCGGCACGATGCTGGACGAGCGGGCACTGTTCCTCGCCGCCGGCGGGGTGCTGATGCTGGCGCTCGCCCTGGCGGTGGGGCAGCGCCTCTTTCGTGGCAGCGGCCTTTATTGGCGCCTGCCGGCGGCATATTCGCCGCGTCGGGTCGAGGCGCTGGCTTGGCTGCTGATCGCCGGTCACCTGGCCTATTTCCTGATTCCCGGCATCTCGAACCTGTCGTCGGTGGGGCAAGTGCTGCAGCCCGGCGGCTATGTCGGGTTCGCCGTGCTGTATGCCCTGTGGTGCGACGGCCGCCTTCCCCGCTGGCAGGCGGTGGCGCTTTTCGCGGCTGTGATTCCGGCGATCATGGTCGTTCGCCTGTCCATTGGAACGCTGACCCCGCTGGTCTATTTCTTCCTGGTGGCGTTCCTGGTCGCGACCCGGGCCACGTCGAGGCTGCCGTGGAAGAGTCTGGCGGTGGGCGCGCTGGCGGTGGTGTTGATCTATCCCGTCATCGGTGCCTATCGCAGCCTGACCTGGGGCGCCCTGATGCGGGTCGAGCAGGTCAGCGATCGGGGGATGTCGTCATTCGTCCAGGCAACGGCCGGGCAGTATCGCGACATCGCACGCGAGGGGATGCTCGGCCTGGGCGGTCACCTGCTGGAGGTGTTCACCTCCCGCGCCGGCCAGGTGCCGATCCTGAGCCAGGCTGCCCGGATCATCCCGGCGGAGTACCCGTATCTACAGGGCGAGACCTACCGCCCGCTGTTGACCGCGATGATTCCGCGCGTCCTTTATCCCAACAAGCCCGAGGAGCGGTTCGGCACCGAATTCGCCCGCCGCTACGGCTTCACCTGGCAGCAGGACCCCACCACCATCAACGTGCCCTGGCTGACCGAGCTCTACATCAATTTCGGCCCCGGAGGCGTGACGATGGGGATGGCGGTGTTCGGGCTGGTCCTCGCCCTGCTCGACCAACTGTTCAACGCGGGTGCCATGCGCCGCGAAGAGGCGGCCGTCGGCGTCGGCATTCTGTTTCCGCTGGCGTTCCAGGAGTCCAATTTCTCGCTGATGACCGGCAGCGTGCCGCTTCTGGCACTGACCCTGCTGGCCTATTTCTGGCTGGGCCTGCGGGTCGGGGCGGTCAGGAGTCGCGGCGTCCCCACACCGTAACCGGGTTAGCCCGGTCGATATGAACCGGGGTCACGCCGTTGCGTCGCAGCCAGCCAATGACCGTTTCAGTCTCCCCGAAATATAGATGTCGCGGCGACAGGTTGACCAGGACAGCTTCCCGGCATTGTTGCCAACTGGCATTGCGTAACGACAGTCCGCTCTTGTTCGGAACGAAGGACAGGAATGGCACCACTCCGTCGGCGATCAGACGAGCCCCCCAAGCCCCGCTCAGCTGTGCCAGCCGCCGCAACACCGAGAGCGCAACTCCCGTCACTCCGGATGGCTTCGGCAGCATCCACAGCCCCACCACCCCCCCCGGCCTGACGACGCGGCAAAGCTCGGCGACCGCCTGGGCCGGGTCGGAGGTGTATTCCACCACTCCAAACGCGAAGGCCAGATCGAAGTGGCACTCGGGAAGCGGCAATCCCTGCAAGTCACCCTGAAAAAAGCGCCAGCCGGGGATCGCCCTCCGGCTCGCCAGAAATACGGCCTCCCGCGCCAAGTCGACCCCGTACGAGGCTGCAACATCGAGGCCGCCCCCCTCCATCAGGACGCTGGCATGAACGCCGTCGCCGCACCCGCAGTCGAGAATTCGCACCGAGGGCACGTCGGCAAGCATTTGGCGGGCGGGTTCGAGAAACGCGCGCGCCACTACCTTTTTGGCGTGGGGGATTTCGGCTGGCCCGTTACTCAGCCAATGATTGTCGAACTCGGTCGCACCGGCGAAGCAGGGGGTGGCGTTCCACAAAGGAAAATGGCCGTGATCCGCGCAGTCAAATCCAGATTCACCGGCCGTCAGCCGTCCTCGGCAGCGCGGGCATACGAAGATATCGGCGGCACGATCTGACCTCATGACGGATCGAGCATTTCCTTGTCGACCACGCAGTCGCCCATGAACAGCATGTCGATGTTGGTTCCGAGGAAACATCGGGCGGCGTCTTCCGGCGTGCAGACAATCGGCTCGCGATCATTGAACGACGTGTTGAGAACGATGGGATGGCCCGTCAAGGTTTCCATGTGACGCAGCAGTTCGTGGTAGCGCGCATTGGAACTCGCGCTCACCGACTGGACCCGGGCGGAGCCGTCCACATGAGTGACGGCGGGGAATACCGCCCGCCATTGCTCGCGGACCTCGGCGACAATCAGCATATAGGGGTTTGACGTCGGGCCGCCGAAATACCGGGACAAAGCCTCCTCGGCAATCGAGGGGGCGAACGGCCGGAACCATTCGCGGTGCTTCACCTTACTGTTGATGACGTCCCTGATTTGCGGATTGCGCGGGTCGGCGAGGATGCTGCGGCAACCGAGGGCCCGCGGGCCGTATTCCATCCTGCCCTGGAACCAGCCCACCACCTTTCCCTGAGATACCGCCTCCGCGGCGTCCCGAGCGACCGTGTCGGAAATCACGAACGGAATGCCCCGGCTCCGCAACACCGACTCGATCTCGTCCTGACCAAAGCCGGGTCCGCTGTAAGGCAGATCGGCGAAGCGGTCGGGCACCCGCCCGCGTGCCAGTGACGACAGGAATACGGCTCCCAGGGCGTTGCCGGCATCGCCGGCGGCCGGTTGGATATGCAATGCCTCGCACACGCCGGCGTCGTGAATCTTCCCGTTCATGACGCTATTCAATGCGACGCCGCCGGCGATGCACAGATTGGATTCGCCGGTCAATTCCACGGCCCGCCGCGCCAGTTCGACGCCGATCTCGTTGGTTCTCTCCTGGAGTGCCGCAGCCAGATCAATGTGGATCTGCGTCAATTCCTGGTCCTTCGAGCGACGCGCGAACCCCGCCTTGCGGGCAAAGGCCGGCGAGACCCAAGGTTTGCGGGACAGCGGCGTGGCGAGGTTGCGATGAAAGAGGAAATCGTCGAGATTGACCCACAACCGGTCGTCCCGCACCCCCACCGCCTGGCGCATGAGCCCCCTGAACCTGGCGGCGTCACCGTAACCAGCGAGGCCCATGACTTTGCCAGGTCCCTCGGGCGGAGTGAACCCGATGAAATCGCCAATGGCCGAATAGACGAAGCCCAGTGAGTGGGGGAATGAAGACTTGACCAGGGTGCGTGGCCCGGCGGCGGCATCGACGACGCCGATGGTGCCCGTCACGCCTTCGCCGGTTCCATCCAGGGTAAGGTAGGCGGCGCGCTCGAATTGAGAGGTGTAGAATGCCGCCGCCGCGTGGCACAGGTGGTGCTCGTAATGGCGGATGGGCGGCATGGCGCCGTTGAAGACAGAGGCGAAGGTGCGGCCCAGGTCGCCGCATCGCCGGGCATAGTCCAGCTGTTCGCCGATGTTCAACGCAGTATCGATGGGGTGACGGAGTAGCCAGAACAGCCGGTTTGGCAGGTTCCGCCACGGATCGACATGGATGGCGATTTCGTCGATGTCGCCGGCCTCAAGCCGGCCCTGGTCGAGAAGCCATGCGATGGATCGCCAGGGGAATCCGTCGTCGTAACGGATGCGGGAGAACCGCTCCTCCTCGACGACGCCGGCCACACGTCCCCCGGTCATCAAGGCCGCGCCCGCGTCGCCATAGCCCAACGTGTGCGCGACAATGCCAAGAATGTTCATCGCGCGCCGCCCGCAGTGTCAAGGGAAAGGGGCACTCGCCGGAACGCCAATCCCAGGGTCAGGACGAATGCCGCCATGGATACGGCCAGAACCGGCCACCGCCAGGGCGGCTGGTGGCGCATGACGACATGATGCCTGCCAGCTGGCAGGGCGAGGCCGCGGAAAGTGACGTCGGTCCGAAGGATGGTGGCCGGCACGCCATCGACCGTCGCCTTCCAGTTGGGCGTAAACAGGTCCGCCACCACGAGCAGGCCGGCCTGTCGGAGGTCGCAGTCGATGACGATTTCCTCGTCGGAGAGCGCCGAGATCCGGGCGCTGCCGACCTGGCCCGTCGCCTCCTCGGGCAACCCGTAGGTTCCTGGCGGCACATAGGCGACGCGTCTCCCCTCGCCCGCTTCCATGGCGGCCAGGGCAACCTCGTCGGGCACGGTCCGGACCTGCCCGGTCACCCAGACCCGCGGCATCGCCAGGGTATTGCGATAGATGTGAGAGCCCTCGCCGGACAGCACCAGCTCAAGCGCCGGATCGGTGAGCGGCGGAACCGAAAGGATGTACTCGACAGCCGCCAGGTCGAGCAACGGATTGCGGGGGGCCGCAGGCGGCGGCCCGTAGAATTGGGGAACCGCCCGGTAATAATAAGCCGAGGCATAGGATGGGATCGACGACATCCCGACGATACTGAACGTGGATGCACCGTAATACATCGGCATGATGTGGCGAATGTAGGATGGCCGCGATAATTCGCGGCGCCAGTCGGAATAGTCGCCATCCTGGTGCACGTCCATGGTCCTATGGGCGAGCCCGAGTTCGGCCAGAAAGCGTGTCTCCGGTGTCCGTCGGGCATCGAGGAATTTCAGCCCGTCGGAGTATATAGTGCGCTTGAAGGCGACAAAGCCGACGTCGCCGATGACCACCAAGGCAATCGCCGTCGCCGCCACCGCCGCTCCGGACACCGAGAGCCTCCGGTCCAGCCAGGCGAAAAGGTCCACCGCGCCAAGGCCCAGGGCAAGGACGATACCGATCATCGGGATCATCATCACCCGGTCGTAATAGGTCTGGGAAAAGCCTGACAACGTCGGTACCAGGAAAAATGCCGCCGACAATGCCAGGGGGGCAACGATACTCAAAGGCAGCCGATGGCAAGATATGCGCCGCATGGCCAACAGCAGCAGCAACACTCCGCTCGCCGAAACGAGATATCGCAACGGCTGCTGATAGGAGATCAGGTCCGCCGGCCCCACCGCCGGCCCCATATAGGCCTCCCAGACCATCATCAGGGGCGCCGTCGGTATGGCGACATTATGGAAAGTGGCGGGTTGCCACAACACAAGTGACCCCAGCCAGAGGGCGGCGGCTATTCGTCGCGGCCACGGGCGGGCCTGCGTCATGGCCCAGGCCAGGGCCACCGAGGCCGCAGCCAACCCGAGGCCCAGCAGTATGAATTGCCGGACGGTGGAGTTGCCTTCCGCATTTCGGATGCCGCCGCTCAGCGTGAGGTATTGGGGAACCATCTCGAAGGCGACCATGCCGGCGTGCAGCGCCCCCGCTGCCATCAGCACCGGCAGCGCTCGCTTCCAGTCACCCGGCGGCAGGAATCGGACCGCCAGGATCGGCAGCATGAACATGAAACAGAAAGCGAGGTAGGAGACCGTCGCCGCCATCAGGCAAATCACCGTCATGACAATAGCGGTGACGGCGAGAGATACGCCGTCGAGCCTGAGGATCAGGCGATCAATCGCCAGCAGCGCCCAGGGCAAAAGGAAAAGGGGCTGCGAATAGCAGTTGTCCTGACCGGCGGCGAGATGCACGCCGTTAAAGGACATCCACATGGCGGCGATCGTCGCCGCCCGCCAGTCGAAACGGCACAGCAGCAGAAACACACCGGCACCGCCGATGACCTTCAGCAGAATTTCGTACCCGGCCATCATCTGGCCGAACGTGTTCAGTGGTGCCAGCATCAACATCAAGGGGTTGAACACCGGCACTCCAGCATGTGCCGGCCCACCCGCCAACCATGACGCCAGCCATTGCATCGGCATAAGCTCGCCGGCGCGGAGCTTCGCCACCTGCATCAACTGGAAGGCAATGGGGCTGCTGGCCAGCGAACTCATGTGGTAGATAGATTCGTCGAAGAGCCAAAAGCGGGCCATGGACAGCAGCGCCGCCGCGACAATGGCCAAAGCGGCGACGGCGTAAATCGTCCGCGACAGGGGGGCGGGGCCGGTCTCTGCCGCCACTTCCGGCGTGATATCATCCCGATGGGGCCACAGCGTCCGAGCAAATATCGAATTCGGATATTTGAACATCGCCACCACAAGGGTAGCGGCTACTGACAGTGCAAACAGAGCCACCGTGTTCGCACGGGATAAGCCAATAATAATGTAAAGGCTGAAATCTCTTCCGGGCTGTCCCATAAAAAAGCTGACTGCACCATAAAGCGCAATTGCCCCAAAAAACAGAGACACTGTTGACGCTGCAACGAACCACGATGGCGAGGCCGGCTGGCGATATCTCGGCTTATTCGTCTGATTTACCATCGACATTTCGTCAACTATTAATCCGGTTGGCGACCATCATCTTGGAACCGCTGATAGCCGAAATATACATTCAGCCTCGCATGGACGCCACACTGTTCCGGACTGGCGGGCCGAGACGCGCGTCTTGACGCGCATCGGCCGGCCCCGCATCCTCGCCGCCATGTTTCCCATCGGCTGGCATTTCGGCACCGCGCCCGATCCGTTGTTCATGCTGGTGCTCGCCCTCGGTCTCGACGGCGTGCTGGGCGAGATGCCGTGGCTGTTCCGCCACATCCCCCACCCGGTGGTGGCCATCGGCCGCGCCATCGGGGCGCTGGAGCGCCGCCTCAACAAGGCGGAGCGCAGCGAGCGGGCGCGGCGGCTGCGCGGCGTGCTGATGGTGCTGGGACTATGCCTCGCGGCGGCGGCGGCGGGCACGGTGGCGGCGGTTCTGCTGCGCAGCTTCCCGCATGCCTGGGTGGCCGAGGTGTTCCTCGCCGCCACCCTGCTGGCCCAGCGCGGCCTGTTCGAACACGTCAACGACGTCGCCCGCGCCCTCGACGATAACGGACTGGAGGCCGGGCGCTATGCCGTGTCGCGCATCGTCGGCCGCGACCCGCAGTCGCTGGACGCGCACGGCGTGGCGCGGGCGGCCATCGAAAGCCTGGCCGAGAACTTCTCCGACGGGGTGGTGGCGCCGGTGTTCTGGTACCTGCTGTTCGGCCTGCCCGGCATCCTGGTCTACAAGACGGTGAACACCCTGGACAGCATGGTGGGCTACCGCAATGACCGCTACCGCGCCTTCGGCTGGGCCGCGGCCCGGCTCGACGACGTGTTGAATCTGGTGCCGGCCCGGCTTGCGGCGCTGATGCTGTGCGTCGCCGCCCCCTTCGTGCCCAAGGGCCGCCCCGTCGCCGCCCTGGCCACCATGCTGCGTGATGCCCGCCACCACCGCTCGCCCAATTCCGGCTGGCCCGAGGCGGCGGCGGCGGGAGCTCTCGACCTCGCCCTGGGCGGGCCGCGCCGCTATCCCGGGCTGGTGGTGGACGAGAAATGGATTGGCAAGGGCCGCGCCCGCGCCACCGTGGCCGACATGGACCGGGCGCTGCACCTGTTCACCGTCGCCTGCGTCATCAACGCCGGGCTGGTGGTGCTGGTCCTGTGGGCCGGCGCATGACCGGCGACCGGCACGGGGTTGCCGGCCCCGAACATTTGGTGCAAATATCCCCGCCATGACCCCGGACCTCGATCCACCCGACCGCTGGCGCTTCCCTGCCTTCGTCCTCTGGAGCGGTGCGGTGGTGGCGATGTTTCTGTTCGTCAATCTCGAATATCTGCTGGAAAAATTGGCGGCGCGATGGCCGGGGATGTGATCACCGCCCCGGCGGCCGTGCTCGGCACCCTGTTCACGCTGACCGGACTGGGCCTGCCGCTGGTCCGCAGAGTGGGCGCGCGCCTCTCCGCCGTCGAGCAATGGCTGGCGGCGCCGCTGGTGGGAGCCCTGCCGCTGGCGGCCGCGATCCTGGCCATCGGCAACCGCAGCTACACGCCGGACAGTATGGCGGCCTTGCTCGTGGCGGCCATGTGCCTGGCCGCGGCACTGCTGGCCGTCGAGCGGCCGGGCTGGCGGCTGAGCCTGCCGCGCCAGCCGCTGGCCGGGGTCATCTGCGTCATCGCCGCGCCGTTCGTCGCCGTCGCCGCACTGAGCGCCTTCGCGCCGCCGTCGGACCACGATACCTTGCGCTATCTGCTGACCTTGCCCCGGCGCGACCTGGAGAACGGCCGGATCGCCATCCAGTACGGCTGGAGCGTCTACGAATTCTTCCCGCCCCTGGCGGGGTTGCTGACCCGCCTCGTCTATGCCCTGGGCGGCGCGGCGGCGGCGCAGTTGATCAATGTCGCCTGGATGGTGCTGGCGGCGGCCTGGGCGGCGGCCCTGGCGGTTCGCCTGGGTGGCGGCGTGACCACGGCGGCGCTGGCCGGCCTGCTGCTCCTGTCGCAGCGGGTGGTGGTCAACCTGGCCGGCGGAGTGACGGCGGATTTCGCCCTGACCGGCTACGTCGCGGCGGCCGCGACCATTGCGGTTTACCTGGTCCGGGACCCGGCTTCGGGGCGGCGCGAGGGCATCCTGCTGGGGCTGTTGCTGGGGGCGGCCCTCAACGCCAAGTATCATGCCGCCTTTGTCGGCTTGCCCCTGCTGACCGTCCTGCTGGCCGACCGGATCGCCCGCCGCCGCGCCGTCGCCCCGGTACTGTGGGCGGTGGCAGTAGCCGGTTTGCTGTTCCTGCCGCTGCTCGCCCGCAATGCCTGGGTGACCGGCAACCCGTTTTTCCCGCTGTTGCATGCCCTGTTCGGCGGCGACAACGCCGACCTTTTCGGCGGCTACCTCGCCACGTCGAAGACCCGGCCCTATCCCGGCGGGCTCGCGCTGGCGCCGCTCTCCATCTTCATCAATCAGCATGCCTATGATGGGCTCCAGTTCGGCTTTCCCATCCTGCTGATCGGGCTGCCTTTCGCCTTCCGCATCCAGCGCCGCGCCCGCCTGCTGTGCCTCGCGGTCTGCGCCGCCTACCTGGTGGAATGGTGGGTGATGATGCCGCATCTGCTGCGGTTCCTGCAGCCGGTGCTGGGCATCCTCGCCGCGTTGGCGGCATTGGGCCTCGCCAGCGCCGCGCAGGCCAGTCGGGAGTATCGCTGGGGCCGCGCCTGGCTGGCAGGATTGGCCGCTGCGACCATGGCGGTCCAGTTCGCCTTTCTGGGATCCACCGCCCTCTACCGGCTGCCCATGGCCATCGGACTGGAGGCCCCCGAGGTGAGGCTGGAAGGCCCCGAGTTCCACCATTACAGCCTGTTCCGGCCCTGCCGCTGGATCGAAGGCCATCTGCGGCCCGGCGAGCGCTATCTGGGTCTGGTCAACGCCCCATCCTTCTATTGCCCGCAGAATGTGTCCATGCAGATCGTCGCCCCCGAGGAAGCCCCCGCTTATTACACCCGCGCCGGCGTGCCCGCGGTGGCGCCGGCCGATCTCGCCGCGCGCCTGGAGGCGGAGAATGTCCGCTTCGTGTTGGCCGCCCGGGCGGTGGGTCCCGGCGACGAGGCATTTGTATTCGCCAAGCACCGCTTCGATGCTACCTTGCTGCCGCTGGTGGCGACCCTGACGCCGCTGATGGAGGCGCCCAGCGGCGCCGTCTATGACGGTTCGGAGGTGGTGCGGGCCTTGCGCCGACGCGCCGCCCGACCTGGAGACCAAGGTGGCGAATGAAGGGCTCGAACCGGATATGAGGCTCGCTCCCATCCCGGCCAGCGAAACAGCGTCGGGCGGAACGGTGGCGGACGCCCTTCGGGGCCTGATTTCCGGACCTCCCGGCGTCTCTCATCTTCTCGCCCTGGCCACGCTGATCGCCCCCACCCTGGCGCTGGTCATTCCGCTCGGCATCGCGCCGCTGTTCATCGTCACCGCCATCCTGAGCCTGGCGCTGAGTTGGCGGCAGCGGCCCTGGACCCGCCTGCCACTGGGCCTGGCGGTGGCGCTACTGGCCATCGTGGCGTGGGCGATGGTGTCGGCGTCGTGGTCGCTGGATCCCTGGCGCAGCCTGCGCACCGCACTGATCCTGGCGGGCGAGACCTTTCTCGGCATGACGCTGCTGGGAACCGCCAGGAGCCTTGATCCGGCCGGGCGTGAGCGGGTGGGAACCGCCCTGGTCGCCGGGGTGATCCTCGGCGCCCTGGTCTTCGCCGCCACGGTTCTGCTCGTCGGCGATCTGGCGGCGGTGCTGAAGCGGGACACCTACGCCTTCTCGCTCTCCGTGCGGCACCTCAATCGCGGCGTCACCGTGCTCGTCCTGCTGGCCTGGCCGGGGTTCATCATCCTCTCGCGACGGGGGAATGCCGTCGCGGCATGGTCCCTGATCGCCGCCATCGGCACCGTGGCGCTGGTCGCGGTCACCCTGGCCGCCAAGATCGCCATGGTGATGGCCCTAGCCGTCATGCTGGTCTATGGCGGACGCCGTCGGCTCGCTCAGCGACTGGTGGGCAGCGCGATCGTCCTGGCCATCTTCGCCATCCCGCTGGGCGCGGCGATGCTGGGGGGGCCGCAGGAAACCGCGCAGTGGCGGTTCATCCCCTATTCGTCCCACCACCGCCTCAGCATCTGGTCCTTCGCCAGCCAGCGGATCATCGAGAAGCCGCTGCTGGGCTGGGGCATGGATTCGTCGCGGTTCATCCCCGGTGGCGACGACGAGGTGGTGGTCTCGTTCGCCGTGCCGGAGAATACGCCGCCGTTCACCCTGACCGAGCCCATGCTGCCGCTGCATCCCCACAACGCCGTCCTGCAATGGTGGCTGGAGCTGGGAGCGGTGGGCGCCACCCTGTTCGCCCTGCTGCTGTGGCGACTGACGCGGTTAGCGGCGGCGCCGACGGTCGACCCGCTCACCGGCAACGTCGCCATGACCATGCTGATGAGCAGCCTGATGATCGCAGCTGTCAGCTACGGCTTCTGGCAGTCCTGGTGGCAGGCCACCCTGTGGCTTCTGGCGGTGTGGATGACCGCGGTCGCCACGCCCGGCGAGGGCGAAATCATAAAAGGCTAAAGCGTGATGCATATTTAGGGCATCACGCTTTAGCGGCCGCCCGCGATCTCCCACAGCCGCTCCACCTCGACATGGGTCTCCAGATGGTCGGCCAGGCGGTCGAGCACCGCGTCGACCTGGGTCTCATAGGCGACGCCGCCGCCGCGTCCCAGGAAGCCGGCACGGAAGGGGTCGGAGGCAAACAGGCCATGCAGATAGCAGCCCTGGACCAACCCGTCGGCCGACACCGCACCGTCCGGCTGCCCGGCCAGGGTCAGCATGGGACGGGCACAATCCGGCCCCCTGGTGCGGCCCATGTGCATCTCGTAGCCGCTGACCGCCACGCCCTGCCAGTCGCCGGCCACTTCGCTCAGCACCTTGTCGCCGGCCATTTCGGTCTCGATATCGAGCAGGCCGAGGCCGTCCGCCACCGCGTCCGCCGGCCCCTCGACCCCCAGGGGATCGCTCACCCGCCGGCCCAGCATCTGGAAGCCGGCGCAGATACCCACCACCCGGCCGCCGCGCCGCAGATGCGCCCGCAGGTCGACGTCCCATCCTTGTGCCCGGAAGAAGGCGAGGTCGGCGATGGTGGATTTCGAACCGGGCAGGATCACCACGTCGCACACCGGCAGCGGCTGCCCCGCCGCCACCATCAGCAGCTCGACATCGGCCTCGGCCGCCAGCGGATCGAAATCGTCGAAATTGGCGATGCGCGACAGCCGGGGAACGGCGATGCGGATGCCGCGCCCGGCGCTGGCGCCCCCCAGCGAGGCGGCATCCTCGGCCGGCAGCCGGGCGGCGTCGGCGAACCACGGCAACACGCCGAGGCAGGGCATGCCGGTCCGCGCGGCGATGATGTCGAGCGCCGGGGTGAACAGCGACACGTCGCCCCGGAACTTGTTGATCAGGTAGCCCTTGAGCCGGCCGCGCTCGGCCTCGGGCAGCAGGGCATGCGTTCCCACCAGCGAGGCGATGACGCCGCCGCGGTCGATGTCGCCCACCAGCACCACCGGCAGGTCGGCGGCCATGGCGAACCCCATATTGGCGATGTCGGCGGCGCGCAGATTGACCTCGGCCGCGCTGCCCGCCCCCTCGACGATCACCAGATCGGCCCCGCCCGACAGACGCCGGAAACTCTCCAGCACGGCGGGCAGCAGGGTGGGCTTCAACGCGTGATAATCGGCGGCGGTGGCGGTCCCCAGCACGCGGCCCTGCACCACCACCTGGGCGCCGGTGTCGCTCTGCGGCTTCAGCAGCACCGGATTCATGTCGGAGTGGGGCGCCACGCCGCAGGCACGGGCCTGCAACGCCTGGGCGCGGCCGATCTCGCCGCCGTCGGCGGTGACGGCGGCGTTGTTGGACATGTTCTGCGGCTTGAACGGCCGCACCGCGAGCCCGCGCCGGCTGAACAGGCGGCACAGGCCGGCCGCCAGCAGCGACTTGCCGACGTCCGAGCCGGTGCCCTGCAGCATCAGGGCAGGGGTGCGGCGGGGTGTCATCTCGACAGGATGTCGCGCAGGCGGTCGGCCTGGGGGTTATCGACCTCGCCCTTCAGCACGATGGCCTCGGGGAGGGGGGCACCGCCGTAATAATTGGCGTTCCACGAATGACGCGGCAGGATGCCGGCGCCGTCGAGGGTGGCACCGCCGTAGAATCCCACCGCCTTGGCGAAAGCGTAGATGTCGGCACCGGTATTGGTGGTGGTGGCGGCCTGGGCTCCGGCGCCCACGGTGGCCACCGCCACCCCGGCGCTGGCACCCAGCTTCATACGGTTGTTCATCACCGCCGACAGGCCGCCCTCGCTCATGATGATGAACACGGTCTCGGCGTCCTGGAGGCCGGCCTGCAGGCCGATGCTGCCCGAGGCCACCGAGTAGAAGGCGGGGCCGCTCCAGCGTCCGTTGCCGTCGCGGGCCAGCAGCACCCCGGTGCCATACTCGGCGCCGATCAGAAAGCCGCCCTTGACCAGGTCGGGCACGATCAGCACGGCACGGGCCCGGGCAAGGAGGCTGGCCAGGCGCGGCCCCAGATTAGGGTCGACGCGCAGCCGCTCGATGGTGGAAGAGGCCCGCATCACCGTGCGCGCCTCGTCGACACCGGTCTCGGCCCTGGCGCCGCCGGCCGACAGCATCACGGCAAGGGCAAATACGAAGGCGGCGATCCTTGCCATGACGGTTCTCCCCGAGGCTTTCCCATGTCCAAGCACGAATCCGGTTAGCGGAGCGTTAAAGTGCACCACGGCCCGGGCCGGCACTCGATGCAATTGCCCTGCGGTGGTTGCGTTCCCATGAGGAACCGTCTAGCTTTCAGCCGCAAGTGCTTGTGCCAGTGGAGGCTTCGTTATGACGCGGCGGTTGGTGACGGTGTTCGGGGCGTCGGGGTTCATCGGTCGGCATGTGGTGCGCCGCTTTGCCGCCAAGGGGTGGGTGGTCCGCGCCGCGGTGCGCGACCCCATCGCGGCCGAATTCCTCAAGCCCATGGGCGATGTCGGCCAGGTCAATCCGGTGCGCGCCGACATCAACGACCCGACGGCGGTGGCCGCCGCGGTGTCGGGGGCGCAGGTGGTGATCAATCTGGTGGGCATCCTCTACGAGCGCGGCCGCAGCAGCTTCGAGGCGGTGCATGTGGACGGCGCCGCCCATGTCGCCGCCGCCGCCAAGGCGGCCGGCGTCGCGCGGTATGTGCACGTCTCGGCGCTGGGCGCCGACAAGGCCTCGGAATCGGCCTATGCCCGGACCAAGGCGGCCGGCGAGGAGGCGGTAACGCAGGCCTTCCCCGGCGCCACCATCATCCGCCCCAGCGTGGTGTTCGGCCCCGAGGACAACTTCTTCAACCGCTTCGCCGCGCTGGCGCGCCTGTCGCCGGTGCTGCCGGTCTACACCGCCGACGGTTTCAAGCCCGAGATGCAGGACAACGGGCTGCCGACGGTCAACCTCTTCGGCTCGGGCGGCTGCACCTTCCAGCCGGTCTATGTCGGTGACGTGGCCGAGGCCATCCTCCGCAGCGCCGAGACACCCAAGCTGGCCGGCAAGGTCTATGAGCTGGGCGGCCCGCGCCGCTATTCCCTGAAGGAGATCATGGAGCTGGTGGTGGCCGAGACCGGCCGCAAGCGCCTGCTGGTGCCGCTGCCGTTCTTCGTCGCCCGCATCCAGGCCGCCGTCCTGAAATACCTGCCCAATCCGCCGCTGACCCCCGATCAGGTCAAGCTGCTGAGGGTGGACAACGTGGTGCGCGGCGGCAAGCCGGGCCTGGCCGACATGGGCATCGTTCCCACCGCCGCCGAGGCCATCCTGCCCACCTACCTGGCCCGTTATCGCGATCCGGTGCCTTACGCCGTGGCGCAACGGGGCTGAGCGCCTCCCTTCCCCGCCTGCGGGGAAGGGACTACTTCCACCACAGCAGCAGCAGCATGGCACCGCCGAACAGCACCCGCCAGAGGGCGAAGGGGGCGAAGCTGCGGTGCGACACCCAGGCCATCATCGCCGCCACCGCCAGCAATGCCGCCACACCCGCCGTCGCGGCGGCGTAGACAAGATCGAGCGACAGGATCAGCTCGGTATTCCGCGTCAACCCGCGGAAAGTCCAGACGGCATGGGCGGCGAAGGCCGGGATGGCCAGCAGCAGCGAGAAGCGCGCCGCCGCCCGGCGCTCATAACCCATCAGCCGTGCCGCGGTGATGGTGATGCCGGTCCGCGACACGCCGGGGATCAGCGCCGCCGCCTGCAGCACACCGATGCCGAATGCCGCCGCCCAGGAAATGTGCTCGACCCGGCTCACCGTCATGCCGAGCTGGTCGGCCACCAGCAGGAACAGGCCGAACACCAGCATGGCCGCCACCGCCGTGGTCGGACTGCCGAGGCCGCCGCCGTAGGAAACATAGAGCCATCCCACCAGCAACGCCGGGGCCGAGCCCACCGCCACATGCATGAACAGGCGGGTGCCGGCGTCGGGGCGCCCCTTGCCCAGCTTCCACAGCCCCATGCTCATGGCCGCCATGTCGCGCCAGAAATACAGCATCAGCGCCGCCACGACGCCGAGATTGGCCGCTACCGTGATGGCGGCGCGGCCTTCCGGACTGCCGGCCAGTGCCGGCAGCGCCATCAGATGTCCCGAGGCACTGACCGGCAAGACTTCGCCGAGGCCCTGGATCAGGGACAACACCACCATGTCGAGGATCGTCAAGGCGCCCGCCCACCCTGGCTGTTGGGATAGGCCCCTATATACAGCGACCGATGCCCTATCGGAAGTGTCATTGGGATTGTCGCAAATCGGTACTAATTCTCAATCGGCGAAGCGGACGATGGCGATTGAGTGCCATGGCAGGCGAATTCGCCCCACATGATGGTATGCAATACTGACCCATTAAGTGAAAACCACTGGTTTTCGCCAGCGGGCCTGCCGTATAGTGACCACCCCTTTCGACTCCGAGGCGATTCGGCGATGACGCGCAAGATGCTGCAGTTCACCCATCTTCATCCGCGCATGCCCGACAAGCGCGGTGCCGCCGAGCGCCGCGGCGACTTCGCCGAGATCTACCACCCCTTCGCTCTGGAGCGGGCCGGCGAGCAGGCCTCGCGTTGCGAGCAGTGCGGCATCCCCTATTGCCAGATCGGCTGCCCGCTCTCCAACAACGTCCCCGACTGGCTGATGCTGGCGGCGGCCGGGCGGCTGGAGGAAGCCTATGGCGTCTCGTCGGCCACCAACAGCTTCCCCGAGATCTGCGGCCGCATCTGCCCGCAGGATCGCCTGTGCGAAGGCTCCTGCGTCCTGGAACAATCCCAACACGGCGCGGTGACCATCGGCGCGGTGGAGAAGCACATCACCGAGCAGGCCTTCCTCAACGGCTGGGTCAAGCCGCCGCTGCCGCACGCCGAGAACGGCGGTTCGGTGGGTATCGTCGGCGGCGGCCCCGGTGGGCTGGCGGCGGCCGAGGCCTTGCGCCGGCAGGGCTACGCCGTCACCGTCTATGATCGCCATGACCGCATGGGCGGCCTGCTGATCTATGGCATTCCCGGCTTCAAGCTCGACAAGGCCGTGGTGGAACGCCGCACCCGCCTGCTGGCCGAGGCCGGCGTCCGGCTGGAGACCGGGGTCGAGATCGGCCGCACCATCTCTTTCGCCGAACTGCGCCACCGCCACGATGCGGTGCTGATCGCCACCGGTGTCTACAAGCCGCGCCCGCTGGAGCTGCCGGGAGCGACGCTGCCCGGCGTGGCGGCGGCGCTGGACTACCTCATCGCCTCCAACCGTCGCGACCTGGGCGATACGGTGACGGGCTTCGACGCCCGCGGCAAGGACGTGGTGGTGATCGGCGGCGGCGACACCGCCATGGACTGCGTCCGCACCGCCATCCGCCAGGGCGCCGCCTCGGTGAAATGCCTCTACCGCCGCGACCGCGCCAACATGCCGGGCAGCCAGCGCGAGGTGGCCCATGCCGAGGAGGAGGGCGTCGAGTTCGTCTGGATGGCCGCCCCCGAGGCGGTGCTCGGTGCCGACAAGGTGATGGGCGTGCGCGCCCAGCGGATGCATCTCGGCCAGGCCGATGCCTCGGGCCGCCAGACGCCGGTGCCCATCGCCGGATCGGCCTTCACCCTGCCGGCCGATCTGGTGATCACCGCGCTTGGCTTCGACCCCGAGGACGTACCGGCCCTGTTCGGCGAGCCCGCGCTGGCGGTCAGCCGCTGGGGCACGCTCACGGTGGACGGGAACCAGATGACCTCGCTGCCGGGCGTTTTCGCCGCCGGCGACATCGTCCGCGGCGCCTCGCTGGTGGTCTGGGCCATCAAGGACGGCCGCGACGCCGCGGCGGCCATGCAGGCCTGGGTACAAGAGAAGGCCGCGCGGGCGGCTGAATAAGAGTTATGAGACACAGATGAACACAGATGAACACAGATGAACACAGATGATTGGAATGTGAAATTCTATCTGTGTCTATCTGTGTTCATCTGTGTCTGAAAACCAACCGTTGACCACAAAGGCTTGCGCCATGTCCGACTACGTCGCCCACTACCGTGCCAACGCCGCCATCCTGGACGCGGCCGGGGTCGATTTGTCCGGGCATGATGCCTGCGGCGTCGGGCTGGTGGCTTCTCTCGACGGCCGCGCCCGGCGCGACGTGGTGGTGGCGGGGATCGAGGCCCTGAAGGTGCTGTTCCATCGCGGCGCCGTCGATGCCGACGGCAAGACCGGCGACGGCGCCGGCATCCACGTCGAGATTCCGCAGGACTTCTTCAAGGACCACGTCCGCCACCAGGGCCACGAGCCGGTGCCGGGACGGCTGGCCATCGGCATGGTGTTCCTGCCCAAGACCGATTTGGGGGCACAGGAGCGCTGTCGCTGCATCGTCGAGACCGAGATCCTCAATTTCGGCTACACCATCTATGGCTGGCGGCAGGTGCCGGTGAATGTGGGCGTCATCGGTGAGAAGGCCAATGCGACCCGGCCCGAGATCGAGCAGATCATGGTGGCCAATTCGAAGAACACCCCCGAGGAGCGCTTCGAGGCCGACCTCTACATCATCCGCCGCCGCATCGAAAAGCGGGTGCTGGCCGAGCATGTCACCGACTTCTACATCTGCACACTCAGTTGCCGCTCGGTGATCTACAAGGGCATGTTCCTGGCCGAACAGCTGACCAGCTTCTACCCCGACCTGCTCGACGAACGCTTCGTGTCGCGTTTCGCCATCTATCACCAGCGCTATTCCACCAACACCTTCCCCACCTGGCGGCTGGCGCAGCCGTTCCGCATGCTGGCGCACAACGGCGAGATCAACACCCTTCCCGGCAATATCAACTGGATGAAGGCGCACGAGCCGCGCATGGGCCATGCGGTATTCGGCGAACTGATCGAGGACATCAAGCCCATCGTCCAGGCCGGCGGCTCGGATTCGGCGGCGCTCGACAACGTGTTCGAGGTCATGGTGCGCGCGGGGCGCCCGGCGCCGCTGGTCAAGCAGATGCTGATTCCGGAAAGCGGCGGCCAGAACGCCCTGATGCCCGACAGCCACCGCAACTTCTACAGCTACTGCAACGCGGTGATCGAGCCGTGGGACGGCCCGGCCGCCATCTGCGCCACCGACGGCCGCTGGGTGGTGGCGGGGCTCGACCGCAACGGGCTGCGCCCGCTTCGCTTCACCGTCACCAGCGACGGACTGCTGATCGTCGGCTCCGAGACCGGCATGGTGCGGGTCGCCGACGCTGACGTGGTCGAGAAGGGCCGCGTCGGTCCCGGCCAGACTATCGCCGTCGACCTGGAACAGGGCCGCTTCTACCGTGACGGTGAGATCAAGGACACCCTGGCCGCCCGCAAGCCCTATCCCCTGTGGACCAAGCGCATCACCGAGTTGGACAGCCTGCTCAAGGCCAGCGCTACCGAGCCGGTGGAGTTGTCGGCCGAGGAACTGAAGCGTCGCCAGCTCGCCTATGGCCTGACCATGGAGGACATGGAACTGATCCTGCAGCCCATGGTCGAGGAGGCCAAGGAGGCCATCGGCAGCATGGGCGACGACACGCCGCTGGCGGTGCTGTCCGAGCACTATCGTGGCCTGCACCACTTCTTCCGCCAGAACTTCAGCCAGGTCACCAACCCGCCCATCGACAGCTTGCGCGAAAGCCGGGTGATGAGCCTGCGGACCCGCCTGGGCAATCTCGGCAACATCCTCGACGAGGACGAGAGCCAGTGCGACCTGCTGCAATTGGAAAGCCCGGTGCTGTCCAATGCCGAATTCGAGGCCATGCGCGCCTATATGGGCGACACCTGCGCCGAGATCGATTGCAGCTTCGACCCCCAGGCCGGCGAGCACGCGCTGAAGGAGGCCCTCAACCGGGTGCGCAAGGAGGCCGAGGACGCCGTTCGCTCGGGCTGCACCCACATGGTGCTGTCGGACAAGGCGGTGGGCCCGGGCCGCGCCGCCATCCCGATGATCCTGGCGGCGGGCGGCGTGCACTCGCATCTGGTGCGCGAGCGGCTGCGCACCTTCACCAGTCTCAATGTTCGCTCCGGCGAGGCGCTGGATGTGCATTATTTCGCGGTGCTGATCGGCGTCGGCGCCACCACCGTCAACGCCTATCTCGCCCAGGAAGCCATCGCCGAGCGCCAGCGCCGCGGCCTGTTGGGCGGCCTGTCGCTGCCCGAATGCATGCGCCACTACAAGAAGGCCATCGACCAGGGCCTGCTGAAGATCATGTCCAAGATGGGCATCTCGGTGATCAGCTCGTATCGCGGCGGCTGCAATTTCGAGGCGATCGGGCTTTCGCGCACCCTGGTGGCCGAATTCTTCCCCGGCATGACCAGCCGCATCTCCGGCATCGGGCTGGTGGGCATCCAGAAGACCGCCATCGAGCAGCACGGCCTGGGCTATGGCGCCGAACCACCGGTGCTGCCGGTGGGCGGCTTCTACCGCTGGCGCAAGTCGGGCGAAACGCACTCCTTCGACGGCACCCTGATCCATCTGCTGCAAACGGCGGTGGCCACCGATTCCTACGCCACCTACAAGACCTATTCCGATGGCATCCGCCGGCTGCCGCCCATCACCATCCGCGACCTGCTGGACTTCCGCGCCTCGGGGCAGCCCATCAGCGTCGACGAGGTGGAATCCATCACCGAGATCAGGAAGCGGTTCCTCACCCCCGGCATGAGCCTGGGTGCCCTGTCGGCCGAGGCGCACGGCACGCTCAACATCGCCATGAACCGCATCGGCGCCAAGAGCGTCTCGGGCGAGGGCGGCGAGGACCCCGAGCGCTACCGGCCGCGCCCCAACGGCGACAACGCCAATTCGGCGGTCAAGCAGATCGCCTCGGGCCGCTTCGGCGTCACCGCCGAATACCTCAACATGTGCCGCGAGATCGAGATCAAGGTGGCCCAGGGTGCCAAGCCCGGCGAGGGCGGCCAGTTGCCCGGCTTCAAGGTGACCACCGAGATCGCCAAGCTCCGGCATTCGACCCCCGGCGTCATGCTGATCAGCCCGCCGCCGCACCACGACATCTATTCCATCGAGGACCTGGCACAGCTGATCTACGACCTGAAGCAGATCAACCCCGAGGCCCGCGTCACGGTCAAGCTGGTCAGCCGGTCAGGGATCGGCACCGTCACCGCCGGCGTCGCCAAGGCCAAGGCCGACACCATCCTGATCTCGGGCAATGTCGGCGGCACCGGCGCGTCGCCCCAGACCTCCATCAAGTTCGCCGGCCTGCCCTGGGAGCTGGGCCTGTCCGAGGCGCATCAGGTGCTGACCCTCAACCGTCTGCGCCACCGGGTACGCTTGCGCACCGATGGCGGCCTCAAGACCGGCCGCGACATCGTCATCGCCGCCATGCTGGGGGCCGAGGAATTCGGCATCGGCACCACGTCCCTCATCGCCATGGGCTGCATCATGGTGCGGCAGTGCCATTCCAACACCTGCCCGGTGGGTGTCTGCACCCAGGACCCTGCCCTGCGCGCCAAGTTCTCGGGCTCCCCCGAAAAGGTCGTCAACCTGTTCACCTTCATCGCCGAGGAGGTGCGCGAGATCCTGGCCGGGCTGGGGGTGCGCAGCCTCACCGAGATCATCGGCCGCACCGACCTGTTGAAGCAGGTCAGCCGCGGCGCGCCCCATCTCGACGACCTCGACCTCAACCCGCTGCTGGCCCAGGCGGATTCCGGCGGACATGCCCTCTACTGCACCCAGGAGGAACGCAACGAGGTGCCCGAGACCCTCGACGCCCGCATGATCGAGGACGCGCGGCCCGCCCTGGCCGAGGGCGAGAAGATGCAGCTGGCCTACAACGTCCGCAACGTCGAGCGCGCCATCGGCACCAAGCTTTCCCATAAGATTACCCGCAAATACGGCATGTTCGGGTTGCAGCCGGGCCAGATCACCGTGCGGCTGCGCGGCTCGGCGGGTCAGAGCCTCGGCGCCTTCGCGGTGCAGGGCCTCAAGCTCGAAGTGTTCGGCGACGCCAACGACTATGTCGGCAAGGGCTTGAGCGGCGGCACCATCGTGGTGCGGCCGCCGGTGGCCAGCCCGCTGCGCAGCCACGAGAACACCATCATCGGCAACACGGTGCTGTATGGCGCCACCGCCGGCCGCCTGTTCGCCTCGGGCCAGGCCGGCGAGCGCTTCGCGGTGCGCAACTCGGGCGCAGTGGCGGTGATCGAGGGCTGCGGCTCCAACGGATGCGAGTACATGACCGGCGGCACCGTGGTGATCCTGGGGGCGGTGGGAGCCAATTTCGCCGCCGGTATGACTGGCGGCATGGCCTTCGTCTACGACGCCGACGACAGTTTCGCCATGCGGATCAATCCCGAATCGGTGCATGTCCAGCGGGTCGAGACCGCCCATTGGGAAGCCGCGCTGAAGGCCTTGCTGGCCGAGCATGTCGCCGAGACCCAATCGGCCTTCACCAGCGTGCTGCTGGCAGACTGGGGCCGCGAGCTGCCCCGCTTCTGGCAGGTGGTGCCCAGGGAGATGCTGGCCCGCCTGGAGCACCCGGTGGGACGCGCGATGGCGGCGGAATAGGCCTTGGAGCGCGATGAACCAGGCAAGTAGGGCCGCCACGGTTTCCCGGGGCGGCCCGCTTGCTGTCCGAGAGTCGACCCAGGGGGGATTGGGGGGGTCGGGCCTCGTCTCGGAACTAGCCGCCGTGGGGGCGGCGGCATTGGGGGGTCCATGAGCGCGAGTATGCCCGCTCGATCCCGGTGGCGGAATCAGGCTCATGGCCTATGACGGATGGGCAGCCGGTCAACCCGTTGGACCGCCGGGGCTCCGGATTCGGGTTACCGCGCCGATAGGCCGACAATGGACTGAAGGTAGCGGAGGTCCCATCCGGCAGCCTTGCGCTTGAGCTTGATGACGAAGCGTTTGACGACGGCCATGTTCATGGCGCCATGACCGGTTCGCAGGCAGGCCTGATCGTCGGCGAGGACGACGTCGAGCCCCCAGTGGGCGCAGACGAGATGTAGTGGCGGGTATCAGTGTGGCGGCGGTCCTTGGGTTCGGTTCGGGGCAAGCGCTCCATCAAGAACGCCCAAAAAGGGCGGCGGGATGGAACCCGAACTTGCTCTCGTCCCTCATCCTGCCGCCCCGTTAGCCTGGACTGGCTGCCGCACAAATGCGATGACCCTGACCTGAAGCTGCTGCTTGCTTGAGAATTGCCTGCGTCCGGTCTATGAAGGTCTATCAATTCGACGAGGGCGCAGTCCGATGAAGTACGGTCGCAAGCGGGTTCTGGTGACGGGGGGAGCCGGCTTCCTGGGGTCGCATCTGTGCGAACAGTTGCTGGCACGGGGATCCGACGTGCTGTGCGTCGACAACTTCTACACCGGCGTCAAGGACAACATCGCCCATCTGCTGGGCAACCCCTATTTCGAACTGATCCGCCACGACGTCACCTTCCCGCTCTATCTTGAAGTGGACGAGATCTACAACCTGGCCTGCCCGGCTTCGCCGGTGCACTACCAACGCGACCCGGTGCAAACCACCAAGACCAGCGTGCACGGCGCCATCAACATGCTGGGGCTGGCCAAGCGGGTGAAGGCGAAGATCTTCCAGGCCTCCACCTCCGAAGTCTATGGCGACCCCGAGGTGCATCCGCAGACCGAGAGCTACAACGGCAACGTCAACCCCATCGGGCCGCGCGCCTGCTATGATGAGGGCAAACGTTGCGCCGAAACGCTGTTCTTCGATTATCACCGCCAGAATGGCCTTCGCATCCGGGTGGCGCGCATCTTCAACACCTACGGCCCGCGCATGCACCCCGACGACGGCCGGGTGGTGTCGAACTTCATCGTCCAGGCCCTCGAAGGCCGCCCGATCACCATCTATGGCGACGGCAGCCAGACCCGCTCGTTCTGCTATGTCGACGACCTCATCGAGGGATTCATTCGTCTGATGGATGCCCCCGACGATGTCACCGGTCCCATCAACCTGGGCAATCCCACAGAGCTTACCGTGGGCCAGTTGGCCGAGACGGTTGTGGCGATGACCGGCGCCGGGTCGGAGATCGTCTACCGTCCGCTGCCTGCGGACGATCCCCTGCAACGCCAGCCCGACATCTCGCTGGCACGCAAGCATTTGTCCTGGGCGCCCACCGTGGCGCTGGAGAACGGCCTTGAGCGCACCATCGCCTACTTCCGCAATCGCCTGGACTAACAGCTTCTGATCCCTGAAGCGGGTATCCGGCGCCCATTGAGGGCGCGGTCGTCAAGGCCCCTGGGCCGGCGCCATCTTCAAGGGTCCGAAGCCCCAGGGTGGACGGGGTCTGCACCTGGACACGAGAATCCCTGGCGATCTGGATTTCGGCCACGTTCGGCAAGACGCTGCATCCCGGCAAACGGATCAGCGTCTATTTCCCGGATGAAGCCCGGGTCGGGCGGAAGGGGCGACGGCCGCCGCTATTCCTCCACCGCATGCCGCCGCAGCTCGGCCAGGGAGCAGTATTCCAGCGCTGCGTGGTGGGTGGCGCGCAGCACCACCTTGGGGGCGTGACCATGGGCGAGTGCCTGTTGCCAGCGCGGCGCGCACAGGCACCAGCGGTCGCCCGGCCGCAGCCCTTCGAAGCCGGCCTCGGGCAGCGGGGTCGACAGGTCGTTGCCGCAACTCCTCGAATAGGCCAGGAACTCCGCCGTCACCACCACGCACACGGTGTGACTGCCGAGATCCTGGGCGGCGGTGTCGCAGCAGCCGTTGCGGAAGAACCCGGTCATCGGCGCGGTGGAGCATTCGGCCAACGGCCCGCCCAGCACGTTACGGCGCTCGCTGCCGCCGCCGCCGCCCTTTCCTCCGTCTCTCGGCATGACGTCAACTCCCCGGGGGTGGCCAGTCGCAGGCGTCCGCGGCGACTTCGGCCGGCTCCTCCTCCACCGGCCATTCCACCAGCAGGCGGTCGATAATGGCGGCGGCGGTCTCGGGGCGGCAGCCATGCAGCAGCGGGCCGCCGCGCGCCTTGAGGTTGGGGCCGATGGTGCAGTGGCCGAGGCAGACGCTCCGTGCCACCGTCCAGCCGAGGCCGCGCGCCAAGAGTTCGCTGCGCAAGGCATCCATCAATTGCAGGCCGCCGCCGGCGGCGCAGGACGGCGTCGTCAAGTTCATACGGAAAGTACCGCAGACCAGCAGCGTGCGTTCCACCTGGCCTCCCGAGCGCGTGTTGAGCCGTTACTCTAGCTCATCTGGGGAAGCACGCGCCCGAATGCCAGGGGTGAAGGTCAGCCGGCGGTGACGTAGGCCCGCATGGCCTCGGCCTCGAACTCGACGCGTTCCAGGCGCTGCGAGACCACGTCGCGAATACTGACGATGCCGATCAGGGTGCCGTGGTCCAGCACCGGCATGTGGCGGAAGCGGTGCTTCGACATCAGGGCCAAGACGGCGGAGTCGTCATCGGTGCTGGTGCAGGTGATGGGGTTCGGGGTCATGTGCTCGCCCACCGGGGTCTGCAGCACCGCCGCCCCCTGCGAGGCCAGAATGCGGGTGACGTCGCGTTCGGTGAAGATGCCCAGCACGCCGTCCTTGGGGTCGACGACCACCACGGCACCGACCTTGAAGCTGGCCATGCCCGTCACCGCGTCCATTACCATCTTGTCCTGGAGGATCTTGAAGACCTTGTTGCCTTTCTTCGCCAGCACGTCCGCAATCAGCATGGTCGTTCCTCCTTGTCCAATCGGGTTCGATTGCCCGATTCGCCCCAACGGTGTTCTCCTAAGACAGCATTTCCCAGGCAGTGCGGTCAACCCCGGTGCGCGAGATTATCCCGGAGCTCCGAAGGCCATTTTTCGGACCACCGCCTTTCTGGCCTCATCCAGCACCACCACAGAACCGGCGATCACCGCCGCCATGCCCCAATGCTCCGGGGCGAGGTCGGCGGTGTGGAACAATGCCTGCGCCGGTCCCCAATGCACCACCACCGCCTGCAGCGCCAGCACGCCGGCCAGGGCCAGCCACAATTTCCCGTTGGCCAGCACGCCGGGGCCGAACGCCGACTCGCGGCCGACGCGGGCGTTGAACAGGTTGAAGAACTGGAACAGCACGAAGGTGGTGAAGGCCAGGGTGCGGGCCTGCTCCAGCGGCAGATGGGGCAGGGCGTGGGCGAAGGCGTAGAGCGTCCCGGCCGCCATGGTGGCACCGTAGGTCAACAGCCGCAGCGAGCGCCGCCACGACAGGATGGTCTCGTCGGCGCGGCGTGGCGGGCGGTCCATCACCCCCTTGGCGGGCGGATCGAAGGCCAGCGCCATGGCCGGCGGGCCGTCCATGATGATGTTGACCCACAGGATCTGGATGGGATGGAACGGTACCGGCATGCCCAACAGCGGCGCCAGGAACACCGCCAGCAGGGCGCCGATGTTGGTGGAGAGCTGGAAGCGGATGAACTTCAGGATGTTGTCGTAGATGGTGCGGCCCTCGCGCACCGCTCCCACCACCGTGGCGAAGTCATCGTCGGTCAGCACCATGGCGGCGGCCTCGCGGGTGACATCGGAGCCGGTGCGCCCCATGGCGACGCCGATGTCGGCGGTGCGCAGGGCGGCGGCGTCGTTGACCCCGTCGCCGGTCATGGCGGCGATATGGCCGCGGCGCTTCAAGGCGGCGACAATGCGGACCTTGTGCTCGGGCGAAACGCGGGCGAACACCGCCACCTCGTCGACGCGGCGGGCCAGTTGGTCGTCGTCCATGGCATCGAGCTGCGCCCCGGTGAGCACAGTGCCCGCGAGGCCGAGGCGGTGTGCCACCGCGCCGGCGGTGACGGCATGGTCGCCGGTGATCATCTTGACCGCGATGCCGGCCGAGCGGCAGGCCGCCACCGCCGCCGCCGCCGAAGGCCGGGGCGGATCGGCCATGCCCAGCAGGGCGTGCAGCTCCAGCCGGTCGAGATGGGCGGCCGGGTCGGGATCGGCGTCGGCCGGCAGGCGGCGCGACGCCACCGCCAGCACCCGCAGCGCCTGCCCGCCCAGGTGCTCGATCTCGGCGTGCAGGGCGGCGAGCCTGGCCGGGGACAGGGCGCACATGCCCAGCACCACGTCGGGCGCACCCTTGACGCACAGCAGCAGGCCGCCGGCCTCGCGGTGCAGGGTGGCCATCACCTTGCGGGCGGACTCGAAGGGCAGCTCGGCCAGTCGCGGCGGGCCGTCGGGCGGCGTGCCGGCCTTGTCGGCCAGGACCAGCAGGGCGCCCTCGGTGGCATCGCCGACCACGGCGCCGTCGGCGCCCAGCCTGGCATCGTTGCACAGCACCGCCGGCCGCAGCAGCGGCGCCAGTCCGGGCGGCAGGCCGTCCTCGACCCGAAAGCGGGCACCCTCGGCCCAACCGGCCTCGACCGTCATGCGGTTGAGCGTCAGGGTGCCGGTCTTGTCGGAACAGATGACGGTGGTCGAGCCCAGGGTCTCCACCGCCGCCAGCCGCTTGACGATGGCGCCGCGCCGCGCCATGCGGAACATGCCGATGGCCAGCGTCACCGTCACCACCGCCGGCAGCCCCTCGGGAATGGCCGCCACCGCCAGCGCCACCGCGGTCAGCACCATCTCGGCCAGGGGCTCGCCGCGCAGCAGCCCCTGCACCAGGATGATCGTCACCACGACGCAGGCGGCGGCGGCGAGACGGCGGCCCAACTGGTCGAGCCGGCTCTGCAACGGCGTGGCGACGTCGCCGGCCTTCCGCAGCAGGTCGGCGATACGGCCCATCTCGGTGGCGGCGCCGGTGGCGGTGACCACCATCTCGCCGCGGCCACGGGTGATCACCGTGTTCATGTGGAGGAGGTTGGCGCGGTCGCCCAGCGCCAGGCTGGCGTCGGCGAGGGCGGCGGCGTCCTTGATCACCGCCAGGGATTCGCCGGTCAGGCTCGACTCGTCCACCTCCAGACGGTGTGCCGCCACCAGCCGACCGTCGGCGGGAACCCGGTCGCCGGCTTCCAGCAGCACCAGATCGCCGGGCACCAGGTCCTCGGCGGCGATATCCCGGCTGGCGCCATCGCGCCGCACCCGCGCCTGCTGCGCCAGCATGCCCTTGAGCGCGTCAAGGATCCGTTCGGCGCGGTGCTCCTGCCAGAAGCCGAGGATGGCGTTGAAGGCGACCACCACCAGGATCACCACCATGTCGGTGGTGTCGCCGATCAGCCCCGCCAGCAGCCCGGCGGCCAGCAGCACCAGGGTCAGCACGCTCTTGAACTGGTCGAGGATGCACTTCCAGGCCGGACGTGATTCGGGCTCGGGCAGGCGGTTACGGCCGTGGCGGGCAAGGCGGCGGGCGGCCTCGGGCGCGACCAGCCCGAGGGCGGGGTCGGTGTCGAGGCGGCGGCAGGCCTCCTCAATATCCAGGCAATGCCAATGCAGGTCGGCCATCACCAAAGGATAGGCGTCACCGGGCGAAAATCAAATCTCCCGCCTATTCCGTCAGCGCCTTGATCATCTGATCGGTGTTGCGCAGCCGCTCCGCCAGCCGCCGCGCCATCTGGCGGTGGAAGGCGGCGGCGAGGTCGGGAGCGGTGGCCTCCATGCGGGTCAGGGCCTCGCGGCTGAGGCGGTAGACGGTGCAGGGCTGATCCGTCACCACCGAGGCCGAGCGGTTCACGCCCAGATACAGCGCCATCTCGCCCACCATGGTGCCGGCCTGCATGGTGCGCAGGCGGATGGGCTTGCCGGTGTCGCCGGCGATCTGCACCGTCACCTTGCCGCGGTCCAGCAGATAGAGCTCGTCCGAGGGGTCGTCCTCCTGCAGCAGCACGGCGCCGGCGGCGACCTCGCGGCGCTCGAAATACTCCGCCGCGGCGGCGCCGCCCCAGTCACCCAGAATGTCGCGGGGAAGCTCGTCGTCGTCATCGGCGAGGTCGCCCAGCAATTCGTTCTCGCACCACTCCAGGGCATGGTCGAGGTCGGCCAGCACCCGGTAGGTCGGACCCTTGCCGCGCTTGAAGCCGGCCTGCTCCATCAGGCGGGCGACGTCGGGGGGCAGGTGGGCGAACACCAGCATCAGCCCGCGCTTCTCGGCGAACTGGCGCAGCTTGGCGAAGCTCATGGCCGCCGAGGAATCGATGCCGGTGACGCGGCGGAAGTCGAACACCACGAAGGCCGGCGCGTCGGCGCTCTCGTCCTCGCCGGCGGCGCAGCGCCCGATCACCCGGGTCAGCAGCTTGTTGGCGGTGCCGAAGAACATGTAGCCCTGCAGGCTGAACGCCAGGATGCGCCGGCCGTGCCGGTGCAGCATTTCCGCTTCGGCGGCCGAGCGGTCGACGTTGCTGGTGACGTCCATTCCGGTCAGCTCGTGCTTGGCGACGTCGACCCGGCTGTAGTTGACCAGGAACAGCACGACGCAGGCGACGATACCGGCGGCGGCGCCGTGCAGATAGCCGAAGGTGCCGACGATGGCGACGATCATCAGCAGCACGGCGTAGTCGGGGCGGGTCATCTTGTGGCGGCCGTCCCACAGCCATTCGATGAGGAAGCCCAGGCCGAGGAACATCAGCAGCCCGCCCAGCACGGCCTTGGGGAACAGCGCCAACGGGCCGGCGCCCACCACCAGCATCACCAGGCAGCACAGCGCCGAGGTCACGCCGACGATGCGGCTCTTGACCCCCATCTTCAGCACCAGGCTGGACAGGGACAGGGTGTGGAAGCCGATGATGCCGCCGCCCAGGCCCGAGGCCAGATTGGCAAGGCCGGCCATCTTCAGCTCGCGATTGAGGTCGATGTCCTGGTTGGCCGCCACCTCCAGCGCGCTGGAGTTCAGCAGCACGCCGATGGCGCTGATCAGCAGCACCGTCGAGATGGTGCCGCCCTGTGCCGCCACCAGCTCCCAGTCGGCCTGGAACACCGCCAGGATGGCGGTGGGCCGCCACGCCACCTCGGCCGGCAGGTGGCCGAGCACGAAGCCGCCGGCCTCGATGTCGGCGGCCGACTGGCCCAGCGCCAGCCTGACGCCATGGAACAGCAGGATGCCGGTGGCCAGCAAGACCGGCATGGTGGCGACGTGGCGCCAGCGCCGCATCCCCACCGTCAGCACCAGCCCGAACGCCAGCGCAGGCACCCATTTCAACATCGCCGCCGGATCGAACAGCAGGCCGATGCTGTCGAGCGCGACGGGCAGGCCGGTGGTGACCTTCAGCGAGCCCTTGACCAGCAGCCAGCCGGTTCCGGCCAGGAAGCCGCCGATCACCGGATAGGGCACGAAGCGGATCAGCCCGCCCAGCTTGTAGCGCCCCAGGCAGAACAGCATCGCCCCGGTCAGCAGGGTAGCCACGATCAGCGCCACCACCACGGTGGGGAAGATGGCTTCGGCGGTGGCGGTGGCCGGTGCCTCGGCGACGATCAGCGAGGCCATCAGGGCCAGGATGGGGGCGATCTTGTCCTGCGGGAAGGCGATGCTGCCGGGGTACGAACTGGTCAACGCCACCAGCAGGCCGATCACCGTGCCGGTGAACAGCACCATGCCGATGGCGGTTCCCATGTAGGGGGCCAGCTTGCCGGAAAAGATCAGCACCGCGAAGGACAGTGACAGGATCACCACCACGGTGCCCGTCACCATGCCCGCCACCAGCGCCGGCCCTATGGATCCCCTCGCCGGCCGTCCCGTTGTCGCGCCCATCGCCCCCCCTGTCCCATGTCGGCATGACGCCGTCACAAAACAGTAACGCGGAATTGGCAGCGGCGGGTAGCGTTACGGCGCCACGAATTGCCAGCCGAACCAGCGCCAGCGGCCTTCCAGGGTCGGCATGGTGCAGTTGAGCCGGCCGCGGCCGGCGGGGATGGGGCGGGCCATGCGCACCTCGATGCGCGGCCCCAGGCGTTCCACCCGCACCTTGCCCTCGTGCGAGGCGAAACAGGCGAGGCCGTCGATGCCGCCGACCTCTTCCGCCAGGGTGAAGCCGAAATGCGGCGGATTGGTCCGCAGCAAGGGGTCGGCGGGGGTGATGTCCACCGCTGGGATGGGCAGGGCGCGCACCGCCACCCGGAAGCGGTCGATCTCGCCATAGGTTTCGCTCATGGCGAAGCGCGGCAGGAAAAATGCGCCGGCCTTGGCATGGGCGACGCCGGACTGCTGGCCGACGGCGGCCACGAAGCCGGCATCGGCGGCGACGGCCATGGCCTCGGCCGAGGCCTCGCCATAAGGCCAGGCCAGCAGGTCGGGGGCACGCCCAAGCTCCTTCTCGAAGCGGGCACGGGCGCGGGCCAGATCGGCGACCACCTGCTCGCGCCCGGCCTTGGCCATGTGCAGCCGCTGCGCCCCCATGGTGCCGATGGTGACGCCGGCCTCGGCCAACTGGCGGATCTGCGTCCAGTTCATCGCCTCGCCGCCGCGGTCGGCCTCGTCGGTGGTGACGAACAGGGTGACCGGTAAGCCGGCCTGCTTCAGCCGCGGCCACGCCCGGCTATAGACCGAGGCGGCGGCGTCGTCGATGGTGATGGCCACCGCCTTGTCGGGCAACGGCCGGCCGTCGCGGAAGGCGGCGAGGATCTCGGGCAGCGGCAGCACGGTGTACCCGCCGCTCTTCAACTCCGCCAGATGGGCCTCCAACTGGTCGAGCCGGGTGTTGGAGGCGGGCGCGCGCTCATCGCCGAAGCGATGATAGAGCAGCACCACCGCCGATTCGGCCGCCCGCGCCGCGCTTCCGGCGACCAGCCCCGCCAGCATCACCAGCACGGAAACAAGGTGTTTCCACATGGACGACTATCCCCTCATCCGCGCCACGCCTACATTCATCATACAGTTTTGCCGCAACCGTGCGGTGAATCCAAGTGGCACGAGGAGATATTCCATGAGCGGCGTGGTTGATCAGATGGCGTTGGACGCCCTTTTCCTTGCGGCCCATACCGCCACCAAGTGGCAGGATCGGCCGGTGGGCGACGAGGTGCTGCAGCGGGCCTGGGATATCGCCCGCATGGGGCCGACCAGCGCCAACTGCCAGCCGATGCGCATCGCCTTCGTGCGCTCGGCCGAAGCCAAGCAGCGCCTCAAGCCGGCCCTGGCGCCGGGCAATGTCGACAAGACCATGGCGGCGCCGGTCACCGCCATCATCGGCCACGACATGGAGTTCTACGAAACCCTGCCGCGCAGCTTCCCCCAGGCCGACGCGCGGTCCTGGTTCGTCGGCAATCCGGCGCTGATCGAGAGCACGGCGTTCCGCAACGGCACCCTTCAGGGCGGCTATTTCATCATCGCCTGCCGCGCCGTCGGCCTCGACTGCGGCCCCATGAGCGGTTTCGACAATGCCAAGGTGGACGAGGCGTTCTTTCCCGGCGGCCGGGTGCGGTCCAATTTCCTGATCAATCTCGGCTATGGCGACCCCGCCGGCTTCTACCCGCGCAACCCGCGTCTGGAGTTCGCCGAGGCCTGCACGGTGGAGTGAGGTTCAGCCGTCCATCCAGTGGGGATCGACGATCTGGCGGTTGCGGCGGGCTTCCATCAGCTTGCGCACATGGGCCAGGTTGCGGGCGGCCACCTTGGCGGGCCCCTTGGCGCCGTGGTTCTGGAAGATGCCCAGCGCCGCCGCCAGCACCTGTTCCGCCTCGATCAGATGCGCCGCTCCGCCGCCGTGGCGGTCGAGCAGGAACAGGGCGCTGCCCAGGGTGTTCTGGGTGGCGGCCCAGGCGAGCGGTGTGCGCTCGCGGGTGCGCACCTCGCACACCGAGCGGCAGGTGTCGGCGGCACGGGTCAGGACCTCGGCGCTTTTCATCTGGTCGCCATAGACCTCCAGCACCTGGGCGACGGTGTGCATGACCTCGGCCCAGCGGGCCGGGGTCTCGGTGCGGGTGTAGACCTGCAGCGTGCCCTGCAGCACCTGCAACGCCTCACGCAGCAGCTCGGTCTGGCCGGTGATGAGGTCGAGGCGATAGAGCGCCACCCCCAGACGCACCTGCGCCCCGGCCCATTCCTGCGGCATCATGGCCCGGGTCAGGGTTTCCGCCGCCGAGCGCCATTCCTTGACCGCCTCTTCCAACAGCGGCGCCGCCTCCTTGGTGCGCTCGGCCTGGACGGTGAGCACGGCGGCGAGGTGCTTGTGGATCAACCCGGCCTCCCAGCCGGCATCGGTGGGCCGCAGGCGGCGCTGGGCCGAGCGGTAGGACTCCACCGCCTTGCCGAACCACGCCTTGGCCTGCTCCGGCTGGGCCGCCACCAGGGCGGTGGCGGCGGCGATGTGGCCGAAGACCTGCTGCACGGCACGCTGCTGCGGCATGGACATCTGCACCGGCGGCTTGGCGGCCAGGGCCTCGACGGCGGTGGCAGCGGCGGGCAGCAGCTTCCTGACGCCGGCCCGTTGCGCCTCCGAGGTGGGTTCGGCGGCGGCCAGGATGGCGGCATAGAGCAGGTTGCCCGGCGCCTCGGCGAAGTCGAACGGCAGCTCGACCCGGGTGGTGGGGCCGAACGAGCCCAGCGTGTCATCGCCGGCCTGGGTGGCGGTGGCGAGGCGCAGGCGGTAGCCGTCCTTGCCCTTGTCGCCCCACACCAGCAGGTCGGCGGTCTCCTCGACGACGGCGTGCCGGGTGTTGAGCATGATGGCGGCGACCTGCGCCGGGTCCTCCATGCTGTCGAGCAAGAAGGCTTTCGGCAGCGGCTTGACCGCCAGGCCCGCCCGCCCCTGCAGGGCATGGAACAGGTAGGCGGCGGCGGTGCCGTCGGCGTCGCCGGCCAGTGCCGTCACCAGCACGGTGAAGATGGGCGGGTCCTGCGGCGTGGCAACCACGGCGGGTCCCTGGGGGGCATCGGATGGCGGGGCGCCCAGCAGGCGGGCGATGGCGTCGAGCAGGCGCGACCGCCTGACCGGGGCGACGGGCGGTGTCTCCGCCTGCGCCGGCGCCGGTGCTGCCTCGGGCGCGTCCGCCTTCTGCTTGTCCCGAACGAGGGACTGCTTGAGGCGGGCGAGCCGCTCCTCCCTGGTTTCGGTGGTCGCCATCAGCCTACCCTATAAGCCAGCCGGCGGGCGGCGGCAATGTGTCTTCGCGGGGCCGGGTCCTACTCGCGCGCCCCATAGGTCTTGAGCATGGTATCCACCGTGTCGGCGATGGTGGCGGTGAGATCGCGTCCGGCGGGCAGGCCGAGCAGGATGCGGTGATAGCATTCCGCCCGCAGCATGCCGATGAACTGGTCGGTGGCCCGCGCCGGGTCGGGAACCGCCAGTTCACCCTTCCGCTCCAACGCCTTCAGCACGGCGGCGATGTTGGCCTTGCCCTGGGCCGGACCGGTCTCGTAGAAGGCGCGCGCCAGGTCGGGGGCACGGAAGGCCTCGGCCACCACCACGCGATAGAGCGCCAGGGCCTCGGGCGACATCATCAGGGCGGTCAGGCGCTGGGCGATCACGGTCAGCGCGCTGCGGGCATCGAGGCCGCCGTCGGGCGCTTGGAAGGCGTACGACGCCTCGCAGCGCCGCTGCATCACCGCCGCGAACAACTCGTCCTTGCCCTTGAAATGGGCATAGATGGTGGCCTTGGATACCCCGGCACGCGCCGCCATGGTGTCCATACCGGCGGCGGCATAGCCTGCCTCCAGGAACAGCCCCTGGGCGGCATCGAGGATGGCCTCGCGCTTGGCGGCGGAACGCGGGCTGCGGGCGGTCTGTACCATGCGGCTTCCTGTGATGGCGAACCGGCAGAACTAAACCAGACGGTTCAGTTCTTGTGAAGCGGCGAAATGGAGTGCCCTCGCACCGTCGCCTCGCCCCGCGGCAGTTTCAGGACGATCGTGTCGGAACCCCGTGTCTAACAGGGTGCGGAAAAACTCAACTTTCCTTTCGTCATTCCCGCGTAGGCGGGAATCCATGCGTCCGGCAGCACAGCATATGGGGGCAAACGCCAGTCCTTGCCCCAACATGGACCCCCGCCTTCGCGGGGGTGACGAGATGAAGGGCGGCGGGAAGAGTTTTTCCGCACCCCTCTAATCTTACTGTGTCATAAGTAGGCGACATGCGATGTTGGGCGCTGACAGCAGGGGCAGCGAGGTAATCGTCGGGCCAACGCTCGGATCAAGCCGCTGCGGAGCGTTGTGATCGAGGTGCCGACGTGACGCTCAGGCCGG